>DASYUM010000248.1:0-1919 GCA_036001225.1 Candidatus Methylomirabilota bacterium
ACGACGTAGCCGACGTCGCTCAGCATGCGGAAGGTGCTCATGGCGGCCGCCTGCATCCCGGCCGGCGCCACATCCGCGGCATAGGCGGCGGGCGCAGCGCCACCCACGCTGATGGCCGCGCTCCAGATCACGCACCCGGCCCCGCCACTAAGGGCGAGGGAGCGGGCTGCGCGTGAACGTCCCCAGGCCGGTGACGATGTGCTGGGCCTGGCCGGACTCGTCGATGGCGAAGGTCGCGAAGTCGAGCTCTGGCATCCAGAAGCCGATCGGCACCGGTTCGGCCCACTGGAAGCGAAAGACGTCGTAGTGCCAGTGGACGAGGGTGAAGCGCACCCCGTTGGGACCGGTGGCCATCGTGAGCCGGTCGCCCTCCTCGGCGAGCTGGACGCGCCCGTACAGCGGGTTCTCGTAGGTGCCGGTGTATCGCGACAGCGGCAGCGTGGGCCCCGCGCCCCGGACCCGGCGGCCGTTCAGCTCCCGCTCGCGGTCGGCGTCCTTCGCTTCGGCCGCCTGGGCGCGCTTCTTGAACTGGGTGCTCCAGTCGTCGGGGGGGATGCCCTGGAGAGCGTCCAGCACCCGGCCGGTCAGGATGTCGGGGGCCGGCGTGAGATGCAGGTTGGTCAGCACCACGATGCCTGCCCGCCGCTCGGGCAGCATCGCCACGCTCGCCGACATGCCGTCGATGTTGCCGCTGTGGGTGACCAGCTTCAGGCCGTGGCGCTCGGCGATCATCCAGCCCAGGCCGTAGGCGAGGATCTTCCCCTCGTTGGGCATCAGCATCTGGGGCGCGTGCGTCTCGGCCAGACTCTTGGCGCTGACGACCTGGGTGCCCTCGAAGGCGCCGTCCTGGAGCTGGAACTGGAGCCAGCGCGTCATCTCGGCGAGGTTGGAGACGATCGAGCCGGCGGGGCCGAGCTCGTAGATGTCCCGCCAGGCGATCGGCGTCGGCTGGCCATCCCGGACCAGGTGGGGGGCCGCCACGTTCGGCGCGGTCGCCAGACCGGCCACGCGCGTCCGCGAGCTCGACATGCCGAGCGGACGGAAGATCCGCTCCGCCACCAGCTCGTCCCAGGGCCGGCCGGCTGCGCTCGCCGCCACCTGACCGGCCACCGTGTACATCACGTTCTGATAGGCCCACCGGGCACGGAAGCTGCTGGCCGGCTCGAGGAGGCGAATCCGCCGGGCGATCTCGCCGGCGTCGTACCCGAACAGCAGGAGCCCGTCCCCGCCGTACGTGGGAAGGCCCGCGCGGTGGCAAAGGAGGTCGCGCACGGTCAGGTGGCGCGTCACCCACGGATCGGACATCTGGAACCACGGCAGGTGCTTGACGACGGGGTCGTCCCAGGCGAGACGCCCCTCGTCCACCAGGATGGCCGCCACGGTGGCGGTGAATGCCTTGGAGGAGGAGCCGATCTGAAACAGAGTCTGCTCGTCGACCGGGTCCTCCCGGCCCACCCGACGGACTCCGTACCCTTTGGCCAGGACGACCCGGCCGTCCCGGACGATCGCGAGGGCGAGCCCCGGCACCTGCCACTCGCGCATGACCTGCTGGACATACGCGTCGAAGCCCGGCAGGAGCCCCGTCTCGGCGCCCATCACCGGCCCCCCCGCCAGGCACACGAGCAGGACCGCCCACACTCCAGGGATCCGCGTTCTCATTGGCGCGCTCTCCTCGTCAGTGTGTGCCGCCGGTACCGAGTGGGCGGGATCCCCGTCCAGGCGAAGAGGGTCAGGCTCACGTCGGCGATCTTCACGGCGCGATCTCCCGCCCGAGGGCCCGGTCGAGGCGCGCGCGGATCGCGGACCAGGCCGCCCCGACGTCCTCCACCGTCGGCGCCGCCGGCGCCCGCTCGACGGCGATCGCCTGGATTCGGTCGTAGAGCTGATGCTTGCCCCAGTCGCGGACGGCTGGCGGCACG
>DASYUM010000249.1:0-31565 GCA_036001225.1 Candidatus Methylomirabilota bacterium
CGCACGATCGGCGCCTGGCCGACGACGGCCTCGAAGGTGAGCGGCCGCCAGCGTCGCGCGAGCACCTGGTAGCTCACCGGGAGACCCTCGTCCGCCCCCCGCCCAGGGGAGGCAGGCCCGATCCCGGCGCCCCTCGCCGAGCGCGGATGGTGTCGCGATGGGGGGGGTCCAGGGGGAAGGAGCGCCGCAACGCTCCCCCCCCTGTGGGAAAGTGGCCGTGCACCCGCCGTCGATAACCCCGTCCTGCGATCTCCGCACGGAGTCGGCTCCGGCCAGGGAATCCCACGGCACACGAGAGGGTCTGCGTACCGTTGCTCCCTTCCGGGCCTGGCGGGGTTGGCAGATTCTCGTTGCGTGAGGCCCAGCCTTCATCGCCTCCCCGCGCGGCTCAGTCCAACACGAGGGCACCTCGGGCGGGAGTTCGACCCCGCTAGAGCGGATTGCGGGTACAGGGCACCGCTACCTCCCCGTCTAGCACGGCCACACCCCAACGCGATCCCCGGACGTTCGGCGAGGGTAGATGGCGGAGAGGGAGGGATTTGAACCCTCGACACGCCTTTTGGGCGTGTACACGATTTCCAGTCGTGCCCCTTCGGCCGCTCGGGCACCTCTCCCCGGCGAAAAATGGCGGAGGGGGTGGGATTCGAACCCACGTGGGGGCTCATCGCCCCCAACTCGATTTCGAGTCGAGCCCGGTACGGCCACTTCGGTACCCCTCCGCGCGTCGCATCCGAAAGAACTCCTGCATCAGCGCGCCCGCCTCCTCGGCGAGCATGCCGCCCGTCACCCGCACCCGGTGGTTCCAGCGGTCCCCATCCAGTGCCCGGTCCCGGCTCATCACCGCCCCCGCCTTCTCGTCGAGGGCGCCGAAGACCAGGTGCCGGACCCGGGCCAGCACGCAGGCCCCGGCACACATCAGGCACGGCTCCACCGTCACGTAGAGCGTCGAGCCCGGCAACCGGTAGTTTCCCATCCGCCGGGCCGCGTCGCGGAGTGCCTCGATCTCGGCGTGAGCCGTCGGGTCGCTGGTCGCGATCGGCCGGTTGTGCCCGCGCCCGACGACGGCGCCGTCCAGCACGACCACGGCGCCGATCGGCACCTCCCCCTGCGCCCCGGCCTGTCTGGCCTCCTCGAGCGCGACCGTCATGAAGGCCTGATGCGAGTCGCGGTTCTCGGACATGGGGCGGGGGGCGGCGCCGCGGGGAACGACCTTCATTCTAGCGCGCGGGGGGGCACCGCCGCAAGGCGGGGGCCCGGCGGGGGCGCCCGCCTGAGGGCCTCAGCGCACCTCGTCCATGAACGTCAGGCGCAGTCCGGCGATCTCGATGGTGTCGCGGCTCTTCAGCGGCGCTCGCTTGGTGACCTGGCCGCTCACCCGCATCCGCCGCCAGCGGGCGAGATTCCGCACCTCGAAGCCGGCCGGGGTCCGCAAGATCAGGACGTGCTGGCGAGGCCCGCCGGCGGGGACGCGGAGGTCGCAGAGCTCGGTGCGTCCCACCAGGGCCCCCGGGCCCTCGAGGTAGTACGTCCCCTGCTGCCCCCGGGCCTCCCACTGGAGCTGGGCCTGTCGCTTGAGCGCCGCCGCTCGCTGGAGGCGCTCGATCTCCTCCGGTCGCAGGTGAAGCGTCCCGCCGACCTCTCCCCCGGTCCGGGGCGCCGCCAGCTCAGCCGTCGCGATCGGCTCGGTAAACGCCCGCTCGAAGAACAGGGAGAACTTGCCGAAGGAGATCTCATCCCCGGGTCGAAGCGGCTGGTCGGCGGTCACCCGTTGGCCATTGAGGAACGTGCCGTTCGACGAGCCGAGGTCCCGCACCGTCCAGGCCCCGTTCTCTTCCCGGATCTCCGCCTGACGGCGGGAGACGGAGACGTTGTCGATCACCACGTCCATGCTCTCGCCCCGGCCGATCCGGATCACCGGCTGGTTGATGTCGTAGACCTGGACCGCCTTCCGGTCGAGGACCAGGGTCAGCTTCGGCATCCGCGCCTCCCGCGGCGGCGCCTCACCCGGGCAGGCCTCGCGAGACGGCGCGCGCGCGCGTCGCCATCTCCAGGCGGCGGAGCCGGCCGTTGAGGTAGCGGCGGAGAACCAGCAGCCCCACCCCGAGCACGAGCGGGACGGGATCCCACCCGCCGACGCGAACCGGCGGGAACATCTGGGTTACCGGCTGCCCGAGGAAGAACAGCGTCAGGGCCAGAGACGTGGGCAGGAAGTCGCCGATCAGCGGCCAGAAGAAGAGCAGCAGGAACATGAGCGCGGCCGCCGCCATCCCCCACGAGAGGAGCGTCCGCGCGCCCCACAGGATCGCGGCCGTCCCCTCGCCGGTCGCCTGGGGCGCGGCCACCTTGGGCTCCGGACGCTCGCGGACGGGCGCCGACCGACGGGTGGGCGCCTTCGCCACGGCGGGGGTGGGCACTCGTTCGATCGGGGGCGGCGCTGGCTGCCGGCTCGGCCCCGGCGGCGTGTCGGAGATCGGGACGCGGGGGCCGGTCGGCGATGGGCGCACCGGCTCCATCGGCCGTGGTGGTCCCGGGGCCGGCGCGACCGGCCGGCTCGGCGGCGGGGCCGGCGTGGCGAGGGGCAAGGTCGGCACCTCGTGGCCCGGCGGGCGGGGCGGCGTGGTCGGCGCCTTTGGCGGCATGGTCGGCACCGTCGGGGTCGCCCCGACACCCACCTCGGTCGTCTGCGCGACCGAGGGACGGGCCCGCCACGGGGGGGCCGGGGTCGGCGTCGTGTCCACGGTCGCGACGGCGGCCTCCGGGGCCTTGGCGGCCTCGCGAAACGCCGTCGCGAACTCGGCCGCCGTCTGATAGCGGCGGTCCCGGTCCTTCTCGAGGGCCTTCATGACGACCGTCTCCACCGCGCCCGGCAGGTCGGCCCGCACGCTGCGGAGCGGCGATGGCGCCTCGGTCAGGTGCTTGGTGATGTAGGCGACCGGCGTGTCGGCCCGGAACGGCGGATGGCCGGCCAGCATGGTGTAGGCGACGATGCCCAGGGAGTAGATGTCCGATCGCCCGTCCAGCTTGTCGGAGGAGAGCCCGCTGGCCTGTTCGTAGGACATGTAGGCCGGTGTGCCGAGCACGCTGCCCGTCACCGTGTGTCCGGACGAGTCCTTCAGCTTGGCGATCCCGAAGTCCAGGATCTTGACCTGGAGCCCGCCGTCGCTGTCCTGGGTCAGCATGATGTTGTCGGGCTTGATGTCCCGGTGAATGATTCCGAGCCGGTGGGCGGCTTGCAGCGCCTTGCCGCACTGGGCGACGATGTCCGCGACATCGGTCACCGACAACCGGCCGCGCCGCCGCAGGTGTTCCGTGAGGCTCTCGCCTTCGACCAGCTCCATCGCGATATAGAGCGTGCCGTCGGAGGCCTGCTTGGACTCGTAGATGGTGATGACGTTCGGGTGGTTGATCCGGCCGGTGGAGGCGGCCTCGTTCTCGAAGCGCCCGATGAACTCCTCGTCCTCCGAAAACTTCCGGTGCAGGACCTTCAGCGCGACCTTCCGATTGCCGACCCGGATCTGCTCGGCGAGGAAGACGGTGCCCATGCCGCCCGACCCGAGGCAGTCGAGGATGCGGTAGTCGGAGGCGAGGGCAGCCGTGATCGCGGGATCGAGCAGGTGACCCGCGCTGAGGGCGCCCCCGTCATCCGGGCAAAACTGCACGCCCTCGTCGTACGTCTTGCGGCAGCGCGGGCACTTTTTTGGCACAGTCAACGGACTCCCGTCCGGCCCGGAGGGGGACCGTAGGCCGGACGGTCTGATCCTCCCGCCGGCCTCCCGACCGGTGATGCGCTCCCCATCCGTAAACGGACACCAAATCTTACCATAGGGTTGCGCGGCGCCGGTATCGCCGGTGGCTCACCGACCGCCGTCGGCCGCGCCGCCGATCTTCACGTAGGGGCCGCCCTTGACACCCCGGGCGGGGAGAGCCGATCCTTCAGCCGGTGCCGCGGCCGAACGGGTCGGCCGTGGGGTCGGCCCGAGTCGTGCCGCAAGGGAGGGGCCATCATGACGCTCGACCGCTACACGAAGGCGATCCTCACCGCGATCGCGCTCGCCCTGTGGGCGATCGCGCTCACCCCCTGGCTGGCCCGGGACGGGTGGCTGGCCGCGTTGGGGCCCGACGCGGCCGAAGCCCAGCGGCGGCGTAGAGAGACGGCGATCCCGGCGGACTGGGGCAAGGTCGTCGGCTACAGCGACGGCTATGGGCTCTTCGAGGCCCCCGACGGGACCCTTCGCCAGATCGGGCTCGGCAACGGCGCCGTCACCGGGATCACGCGGCGAAAATGAGCCTCGGGGCGGGCCGGCGCCGGGGGCCGGTCAGGATGTTTTCGCCGGCCCGCGTCGCCTCCCCGGGGAAGTTAGTGGTGCGCCCAGCAGGATTCGAACCTGCGACCTTCGGATTCGTAGTCCGACGCTCTATCCAACTGAGCTATGGGCGCGCGGTGCTCGGGAGACCGGCGGACCAAAAAAATGGCGGAGAGGCCGGGATTCGAACCCGGGACCGGGCTCAACACCCGGTAACCGCTTAGCAGGCGGCTGCCTTCGGCCGACTCGGCCACCTCTCCGACGAGCTCTCATCTTCCGGGCCGCCGCCCGGTTTGTCAACCGCGCAAGGGGACCAGCGCGCCGCCGGACGTCGCGGGGCTGGGGCCCCGCCGTCCGGGGCGCGCCACCCGAACGTGGCGGAGGGGGAGGGATTCGAACCCCCGAGGGCTTGCGCCCTTCCGGTTTTCAAGACCGGCGCCTTCAACCGCTCGGCCACCCCTCCGGTCCGATCCCCGATTATCGCACGCGGCCGCCGGCCGGCCGCGGACCCGGCCTCAGGCCGGGGTCAGCCGTGACTGGCCGTCGAGATAGGGGCGGAGGGCCTCGGGGACGACCACCGAGCCGTCGGCCTCCTGGTAGTTCTCCAGGACCGCGATGAGCGTGCGGCCGACGGCGAGGCCGGAGCCGTTGAGGGTGTGGAGGTGCTCGGCCTTGCCGCCGACCGGACGATAGCGGAGCTCCGCCCGCCGAGCCTGGAACGCCTCGCAGTTGGAGCAGGAGGAGATCTCCCGGTAGCGGCCCTGGGCGGGGAGCCACACCTCCAGGTCGTAGGTCTTGGCCGAGGCGAAGCCCAGGTCGCCGGTGCAGAGCAGCACCACCCGGTACGGGAGTTCGAGCTGCTGGAGCACGGCCTCGGCGTCGCCGACCATGCTCTCCAGCTCGTCGTACGAGGTTTCCGGCGTCGTGAGCTTCACCAGCTCGACCTTGTCGAACTGGTGCTGGCGGAGCATCCCCTTGGTGTCCTGGCCGTAGGTGCCCGCCTCCCGCCGGTAGCACGGCGTGAGCGCGGTGTACTTGCGCGGCAGGCTCTCGGCGGGCAGGACCTCGCGAGCGTGGAGCGCGGTGAGCGGCACCTCCGCCGTCGGGATCAGATAGAGCTGGCGCCCGTGCTCGGGCTCGTGCGTCTTGAACAGCTCGTCCTCGAACTTCGGGAGCTGCCCGACGCCCACCATGGTCTCGGCGTTGACCAGGTGGGGGACCCACACCTCCCGGTAGGCGTGCTGCCGGGTGTGGAGGTCCAGCATGAACTGGGAGAGCGCACGTTCGAGGCGGGCCCCCGGGCCCCACAGCACGGCGAAGCGGGACTTGGCGAGCTTGGCGGCGCGCTCGAAGTCCAAGATGCCGAGGACGTCGCCGATCTCCCAGTGGGGGCGCGGCGGGAACGGGAAGGCTCGCGGCTCACCCCACCGGCGCACCTCGACGTTCTCCTCCGCCGAGTGGCCGATCGGGACCGTCGGATGCGGGAGATTCGGGAACCGGAGACTGAGCGCCTCCAGCTCCGCTTCGATGGCGCGGACCTGCGCGTCGAGGGCCTGGATGTCCTCGCCGAGGCTGCGGCTCTCGGCGATCGCGGCGGCCACATCCTCGCCGCGCCGCTTGGCCGCCGCGATGGCCTCCGACGCGCGGTTGCGGCGGGCCTTCCGCTCCTCTACGTCTTGGAGCAGCCCGCGGCGCTTGCCATCCGCGAGGAGGAACTCGTGGAGGGGCACCTGGGCCCCGCGGTCCTTGAACGCCTTCTCGACCGCATCCGGGTGCTCGCGAATGAAGCGGGGATCAAGCATTCGCTCCCCGCTCGGCCTCGACCCGGGCCAGGCTGCCGACCCGATCGTCGGGGTCGAGGTCGATCACGCGCACGCCCCAGGTGTTGCGGCCCTGGGACGAGACCTCCTCGGCGGGGAAGCGGATCACCTTCCCCTTGGTCGTGACGACGAGGATGTCGTCCCCCTGCCGGACCTGGGCCATCCCGACCACGAGGCCGTTGCGGCCGCCGGTCTTGATGTCGATGATCCCCTTCCCGCCCCGCGCCGTCAGCCGGTACTCGGTGAGCGGGGTCTGCTTGCCATAGCCGCGCTCGGTCACGGTGAGGATCGAGGTGCCTTCCCGCACGACCTCGGCCGCGATGACCTGGTCGCCCGACTCCAGCTCGATGCCCTTGACGCCGGCGGCGACCCGGCCCATCGGCCGCACCTCGTCCTCGTTGAAGCGGATGATCACGCCCTGCTTCGTTTCCAGCACCACCTCGCGCTGGCCGTCGGTCAGCCGCACCGCGATGACCTCGTCGCCCTCCTCGAGGGCGATGGCCCGGATGCCCCCGCGCTGGGGGCGCGAGTAGGCGACCAGCTCCGTCTTCTTGACCTTCCCCTGGCGGGTGGCGAAGAACACGTAGCCACCGGCGGTGAAGTCGCGGACGGCCACGGTGGCCGCCACCCGTTCCCCCTCGGCGAGCTGGAGGAGGTTGACCATCGCCTTGCCGCGAGCGTCGCGCTTGGCCTCCGGGATCTCGTGGACCTTCAGCCAGTGGACCTTCCCGTCGTTGGTGAAGAAGAGGAGGTAGGCGTGGGTCGAGGCGATGTACATGTCCTCGACGACGTCCTCCTCCCTGGTCTCCATGCCCTGCACGCCCTTGCCGCCCCGACGCTGGCTCCGATAGGCCTCGATGGCCGTCCGCTTGATGTAGCCGGAACGGGTGACGGTGACGACCATCTCCTCGTCGGCGATGAGATCCTCCAGCGTCAGCTCGATCGACTCCTCCACGATCTCGGTCCGGCGCTCGTCGCCATATTCCGCCTTGAGGGCGGTGAGCTCTTCTTTGATGATCTCGCGCACGAGCGCGTCGGAGGCGAGGATGGCCCGCAGTCGCTCGATGAGCTGGAGGACCTCGGTGTGCTCGGCGATGATCTTCTCCCGCTCCAGCCGGGCGAGGCGCTGGAGTTGCATCGCCAGGATCGCCTTGGCCTGGGCCTCGCTCAACTGAAGTCGGCTCATGAGGGCGTCCCGGGCCGCGTCCACGCTGTCGGCGCCCCGGATCAAGCGGATGACGAGGTCGATGTTCTCGATCGCCTTGCGCAGCCCTTCCAGGACGTGGGCGCGCTCCTCGGCCCGGGCGAGGTCATAGCGGGTCCGCCGGGTCACCACCTCGCGCCGGAAGGCGATGAAGTGATCCAGCATCTCCTTGAGCGTCACGACCTGGGGCCGGCGGCCGACGAGGGCGAGCATGATCACGCCGAACGTCGACTGCATGGCAGTGTGCTTGTAGAGCTGGTTCAGGATGATCTGGGCGATCTCGCCCCGGCTCAGCTCGAGCACGACCCGGATGCCGTGGCGGTCGGACTCGTCGCGGATCTCCGAGATGCCGTCGAGCTTCCGCTCGCGGGTGAGCTCCGCGATCTTCTCGATCAGGCTCGCCTTGTTGACCTGATACGGCAGTTCGGTGACGATGATCGCCTCCCGACCGCCCCGCAGCTTCTCGGTGTGGGCCCGCGCTCGCATCACGATGGTGCCGCGCCCGGTGGCGTAGGCCTCCCGGATCCCGGTCGTCCCGTAGATGTAGCCGCGCGTCGGGAAATCCGGCCCCTTGATGATCCGGTGCAGCTCCTGCAGCGTGGTGTTGGGGTTCTCCAGCACGAGCAGCAGGGCATCGACCACTTCGCTCAAGTTGTGCGGCGGGATGTTGGTCGCCATGCCGACCGCGATGCCGGAGGAGCCGTTGACCAGGAGATTCGGCACCTTCGCCGGCAGCACGGTGGGCTCCGACTCGGAGTCGTCGAAATTGGGCACGAAGGCGACCGTGTCCCGCTCGATGTCCGCCAGCATCTCGTGGGCGATCTTGGCGAGTCGCACCTCGGTGTAGCGGTACGCCGCCGGGGGATCGCCGTCGATCGAGCCGAAGTTGCCCTGTCCGTCGATCAGGGGATAGCGAAGCGAGAAGTCCTGAGCCATTCGCACGAGCGCCTCGTAGACGGGGGCATCGCCGTGCGGGTGGTACTTCCCGAGGACCTCGCCCACCACCTTGGCCGACTTCCGGTAGGCCCGGTTCCACGCGAGCCCGAGCTCCGACATCGTGTAGAGCACACGCCGGTGGACCGGCTTGAGCCCGTCGCGGATGTCGGGCAGCGCGCGCCCGATGATGACCGACATCGCGTAGTCGAGGTAGGACCGGCTCATCTCCTCGACGATCGAGATCGGCTGCTGGCGATCGGGCATCAGCGGGCCCCGCTCACACGTCGATGCGCGCCTCGAGGGCGTGCGTCGCGATGTAGTCCCGACGAGGCTCGACCTGGTCGCCCATCAGCTTGGTGAAGATGTCGTCGGCCGCCACCGCGTCGTCCATGGTCACCCGCAGCAGCGTGCGCGTCTCCGGGTTCATCGTGGTCTCCCACAGCTGCTCGGCGTTCATCTCGCCCAGGCCCTTGTAGCGCTGGACCGTGCTGCCCCCGCGGCCGAGGTGGAGGACCTGATCGATCAGCCCTTCCTTGGAGGCGACCGGGATTTCCGCGCCCGCCGCGGTCACCAGCGTGTAGGGCGGGCGATCGAATGGCTCGATCTGCCCGTAGACCTCGAGCAGCTTCGCCCACTCGCCGGACCCGAAAAGGTTCAGGTTCAGCACGCGCTCGACGCCATCCACGGTGGCCGCCACCAGCACGCCTTCCACCGTCTCGGCCCGGATCGCGAACTCGACGTCCGGGCGCCCGAGGGCCCGGGGGAGCTCGGCGACGAGGGTATCGCGGCTGATCCGCTTTCGAGTCAGGGGCCGATGGCGGAGGAATGCTTCCAGCCAGGCCGCCGGCACGCCCCGCTTGGCCAGACGGTCCCGCAGGTGGCGGAACTCGACCAGCTCGCCCACGAACCGGCGGAGGCGCTCCTCACTCACCGGGCGGCCGCTCCCCTTCCCGTTTCCGTAGCGGAGCTGGGCCTTGTCGGTTCCGAGCTGGAGCAGCTCCTGCTCGAGCTCGCGCTCGCTCAGCAGGTACTTCTCGGTCTTCCCCCGCTTCAGCTTGAAGAGCGGCGGCTGAGCGATGTAGAGGTAGCCGGCCTCGATCACCGCTACCATGTGACGGAAGAAGAAGGTCAGGAGCAGCGTCCGGATGTGGGCGCCGTCGACGTCGGCGTCGGTCATCAGGATGACCTTGTGGTAGCGCAGCTTGCTGACGTCGAACTCTTCCGGCCCGATCCCCGTCCCCAGCGCCGAGATGAGCAGGCGGATCTCCTGGTGGGAGAGCACCTTGTCGTAGCGGGCCTTCTCGGCGTTGATGATCTTGCCCCGCAGCGGCAGGATCGCCTGGGTCCGCCGGTCCCGCCCCTGCTTGGCCGACCCGCCGGCCGAGTCGCCCTCGACCAGGAACAGCTCGCGGGCGGCCGGGTCCCGCTCCGCGCACTCGGCCAGCTTCCCGGGAAGGTTGTCGTCGTCCACGCCCTTCTTGCGCGTCAGCTCGCGCGCCTTGCGGGCGGCTTCCCGAGCCTGGGCCGCCCGTACGCACTTCTCGGCGATCCGGCGGGCGCTGGCCGGATCCTCTTCGAAGGCCGCCGCCAGCTTGTCGTTGACGATGGACTCGACCAGTCCCTTGATCTCGCTGTTGCCGAGCTTGGCCTTGGTCTGCCCCTCGAACTGGGGCTCGGGAAGCCGGACCGAGATGACGGCGGTGAGTCCCTCCCGCACGTCTTCGCCGCTGATCCCGCCCTTGAAGTTCTTGAGGAAGCCGTTGGCCTGGGCATAGGCGCTGACCGTGCGGGTCAGGGCCGCCCGGAAGCCGGTCAGATGAGTGCCGCCCTCGCGGGTGTTGATGTTGTTGGCGAAGGCGAAGACGTTCTCCTGATACCCCTCGTTGTACTGGAGGGCGACTTCGACCTGGATGTCGCCCCGGCCACCCTGGAAGGAAAGCACCTTCGGGTGGACCGGCGTCTTGTTCTGGTTGATGTATTCGACGAACTGCCGGATGCCGCCGGAATAGAGGAAAGTGAGCTTCTTCTCGTCCCGCTCGTCCTCGATCTGGATCTTCAGGCCCCTGTTGAGGAAGGCCAGCTCGCGCAGGCGATTCGACAGGACGTCGAAGGAAAAGACCGTCTCCTCGAAGATCTCGGGGTCGGGCTTGAAGCGGATGGTGGTGCCCCGCTTGGTCGTCTTCTCGCCGGGGGTGAGATCGGCCTGGGGCTTGCCCCGGTCGTAGTGCTGGGTGTAGACCTTGCCGTCCCGGCGGATCTCCAGCTCGAGCCACTCCGAGAGCGCGTTGACGACCGAGATGCCGACGCCGTGGAGGCCGCCGGAGACCTTGTAGACCGAGCTCTCGAACTTGCCGCCGGCGTGCAGCGTGGTGAGCACCACCTCGGCGGCCGACTTGCCGGTCCCCTCGTGCAGGTCCACCGGGATCCCGCGGCCGTCGTCGGCGACCGTGCAGCTGCCGTCCGCGTGCAGGACGACCCGGATGTTCTGGCAGTAGCCGGCCAGCGCCTCGTCGACCGAGTTGTCCACCGCCTCGAAGACGAGGTGATGGAGGCCGTAACTCGCCGTGTCCCCGACGTACATGGCGGGACGCTTGCGGACCGCCTCCAGCCCCTCGAGGACTTTGATGTCGTGGGCGGTGTAGCTCTCCACGTCCACCCCGCGCTTCGGGTCCTTCGGCTCTTTCGCGGTCATGCCGCGCCCCCGGCCGCCATCGCGTGCAGTGCTTCCACCTCCCCGCGGCAGACTTCCCACATGACGCCGGATCCGGCCGCGCCGACCCCGGCGTCGGTCGCCGAGAACACCACCTGCCCCTGCGTGGCCAGCCAGGCCAGTATCCGCTCCCGCGCCGCTTGATCCAGCTCGGAGAGAAGATCGTCGAGGAGCAGCACCGGGCCCACCCCCGTCTGGCGCCGCACCGCGGCGGCTTCCGCCAGCCTCAACGCCAGGACCAGCAACCGCTGCTCGCCCCGCGAGGCATAGATCCGTGCCTCGGCCTGGCCGAGGCGCACGACCAAGTCGTCGCGATGGGGGCCGACCAGCGTCGCCCCGCGGGCCAGCTCCTGACGCCGGCCGGTGGCCAGCGCATCGAGGAGCCGCTGCCGCGTCACCGCGACCGCGGCGCCCGGCACGACGACCGGCGCGTAGGCCAGCCCCATCGCGGCCCCATCCGGGGCCAGCGTGCGCCACACCTCACGGGCGTCCCGGCTCAGGCCCTCCAGCGCGTCGATCCGCCGGTGGACGATCTCGCTCCCGAGCGCGGCCACCTGCTCGTCCCAGGGCGCCAGCAGTCGCTCGGCATCCGGTCGCCCGCCCAGCTGCCCCAACAGGCGTCCGCGCTGGTAGAGGGTGAGCCGGTAGCGGCGGCAGCTCTCGGCGTGGTGGGGGACCAGCTTGGCGACCGCCCCGTCGAGGTACGCCCGGCGGATGGACGGGCCACCGGTCAGCAGCTCGAGGTCGGCGGCGGCGAAGGTGACGGCGCGCGCCCACGCGCCCGGCGACTCGGCAGCCTCCACCCCCCCGTCCGCCAGGAGCGTCAGCCGAACCGGCCGCCGGCGCTCGCCATCGGCGATCTCGCCGGCCACCACCGCCGCCGGCACGCCCCAGGCCACGCATTCGGGAACGCGCGCGGTCCGGAAAGAGCGACCCGTGAGCAGGACGTGGAGCGCTTCGAGGAGGGAGGTTTTGCCCTGACCGTTTCGCCCGATCAGGACATTGAGGCCCGGGTCAGGCGCGAAGCTGAGGGAGGCGTAATTGCGGAAGCCGGACAGCTCCAGCCATCGGACATGCACTCCCCGACGGGCCTCCTCTCAAATGCGCATGGGCATTATAACACAGAGGTGCTCCTGATCGGTCGCGCTTCTGAAGACACCGGGGCTCAGCGCGTCCTTCAGCTCGACGACCACGCGGTCCCCTTCCATCGGTCCGAGCGCATCGAGGATGTAGCGCGTGTTGAAGCCGATCGTCAGCTCGTCGCCGGCGGCTTCGGCTGCTAGCACCTCTTCGGCCTCGCCCAACTCCTGGCTCGACGCGGAGAGCCGAAGGGTCGAGGGGCCGACGGTGAGCCGGATCGGGCGCGTGCGGTCGTCCGCCACCACCGACACCCGCCGGAGGGCCGCGATCAGCAGCTCGCGCTCGACGGTGAGCCGGCGAGGATGCCCCTTCGGCAGCACCTGCTCGTAGCTCGGGAAGGTGCCCTCGATCAGCTTGGACGTCAGGACGAACCCCGCGGTCCGCAGCACGAACTGGTTCTCGTGCACGGCCAGCGTCGCCTCGTCACTCCCCCCCAGAACCCGGCCCAGCTCCTGCACCGCCTTCCGAGGAACGATCCCCGCCATCTCGACGGTCGCATCCACGGTGGCCCGCGCCAGTGCCAGCCGATGTCCGTCGGTGGCGACGAGCCTAAAGTCCCCTTTTTTCACAACAAGATAGAGACCGTTCAGGAAGGGCCGGCTCTCGTCCTGGGACATGGCGTAGCTGGTCCGCGCCAGCATGGCCCGCAGTCGCCCCCCCTCGAGGCTGACCGAGGCGTCGGGCTCGCCGCTCTCGAGCGGCGGGTATTCGTCGGCTGGCAGGCCGACCAGCCGAAAGGCCGCCGACCCGCACAAGAGCTGCACCCAGCCGCTGTCCTGGAGCTTGAGGGTGATCGGCTGCGCCGGCAACTCTCGCACCAACTCGAGCAGCTTCCGTGCGGCCAGGGTGATCGCGCCCGGCCGGGCAACCGTGGCCGGGACCGTGACCCGGGCCCCCACTTCCAGATCGGTGGCGGCGACCCGGAGCCCGCCGTTCTGGGCTTCGATCAGGACGTTCCCCAGGATCGGAAGCGTCTGGCGGGTCTCCACGATGTTCTGAACGAGCTGGAGCGCGCGGAGGAACGGCTCGCGGGCGACTTGAATTTCCATAGGTCTTATTCTTCCTCCCTCCGGAAAGAAAGAATCGTAGTCGAAGGAGTAGGGCCGGTGGATAACCGGCCGAGCAGGTTCGCCGCCTGATGGAATCGGGCGGGAGCGGACCGAGCCGGTCGGGGAAGAAGGCCGGAGCCGGCGGTGGACGCCGCGGGGATAACTGGGGGGCGGGAACGCGGGCGCACCGTCACTCGATCCGGATGGTGTTGATGATGTGGTCAATCGTCTTCCGGAACTTCGGGTCTTCCTGGAGCAAGGCCTCGATCTTGTTCACGGCGTGGAGAACGGTGGTGTGGTCCTTGCCGCCGAAGCCGCGGCCGATGTCGGCGAAGGAGTCGCTAGTCAGCTGGCGGGCGATGTACATGGCGACCTGACGGGGAAAGGCCACGGCCTTGGTCCGCGTCTTGGAGCGGAGGTCCAGGGGCTTGACCCCGAAGACCTCGCCGACCCGGCGTTGGACCTCGTCGAGGGTGATCAGGCGGTCTTCGGTGCCCCAGATGTTGGCCAGGACCTCCTGGGCGAGATCGAGATTCATCTCGCGGCCGGTCAGATTGCAGAAGGCCCGGATCCGGACCAGCGACCCTTCCAGCTCGCGGATGTTCGACTTGACCTTGCTGGCCATGAAGAAGGCGAGGTCGTCGGCGAGCGGGACGCGGTCCAGCTCGGCCTTCTTCTTGAGAATGGCGACGCGGGTCTCGAAGTCGGGCGGCTGGATATCCGCGATGAGGCCCCACTCGAAACGGGAGCGCAGCCGCTCCTCGATATCCGGGATCTCCTTGGGTGAGCGATCGCTCGAGAACACGATCTGGCGGCCAGCCTCGTGGAGGTCGTTGAAGGTGTGGAACAGCTCCTCCTGGGTGCGCTCCTTGCCGGAGATGAACTGGATGTCGTCGATGAGGAGGACGTCGATGGTCCGGTAGCGATGGCGGAAGTCCGGCGTCTTGTCGTAGCGAATGGCGCCGATCAGCTCGTTGGTGAACTTCTCGGTCGACAGGTACTCGACGCGGAGCGGGGGCTGAGCCCGGCCGATCTGGTGGCCGATGGCGTGCAAGAGGTGGGTCTTGCCGAGGCCCACGCCGCCGTAAATGAAGAGCGGGTTGTAGGCGCGGGAAGGCAGTTCGGCGACGGCCAGGCACGCGGCCTGGGCGAACTGGTTCGAGGAACCGACGACGAAGGTGTCGAAGGTATAGCGGCTGTCCAACACGGCCGGAGGCGGGCCCGCGGGGGGGGTCGGGGGCGGGGTCTCCGACGGTGGGGCCGCCGCCCGGTCGACGCTCACCGTCAGCGTGGCCCGGGGGCCCAGGCAGGCCTGGGCCGCCCCCTGGAGCTCCGCCAGATAGTGTTCGAGGAGGTACGTCCGGATGAACTTGCTGGGGACCCCGATCTCCAAGTGGCTGTCACGGTGGGCGAGAAGGCGTCCCGGGCGGATCCAGGTGTCGAGCGCCTGGGACGGTAGCTTGCCCTCCAGGGCGGCCAAGAGGCGCTCCCAGAGGCGGTCTTGCATGCCCGCGCTCCTGTGGCTAGAAGTTACTCGGATGGAAGTTACACACACACTTATCCACAGGTGTGGATAACCGGGGAACGCACCACGGGATGGGTCGGCGTAATACCACCTGCTGCCCGCACGCCGCTAGGGCTCCACTCCGATCGTTCGCCAGCGCCCGCGCGTGGGCACCAGCGACGTCGGTAAGAGGCACGCCTTCGTCAATGACGTCCGACTATCGAGCGGCCAACGATAGCACGCCCGCTCGGGGGGACGTCAACCCCTCCACCGCCCGCCCGCGCGCGCGTCGATTCGGCGCGCCCCTTGACTTGCCCGAACGCCGACCGGTACGATGACTGGACTTTGCTCGTTGCCCGTCCCGCACCCCGGAGGCTCGCGTGAAGCGCACATATCAGCCCAATCGGCGCCGTCGGAAGAAGACCCATGGCTTCCGTGAGCGCATGGCCAGCAAGGGAGGGCGAAAGGTCCTCAAGCGTCGGCGCGCCAAGGGACGTCGGCGACTGACCGTCGACTAGATGGTCGCAGGCGCCGTGGAGCGCGCCACGCTCCCTCGGGGCGAGCGGCTCCGTGACCGGGGTGAGCTGCAGGGTCTCTTTCAGGGCGGGGCCCGACTCGAGCGCGCGGGCTTCGTCCTGCTCTGGCGCTGGCTCCCGGGCCGGCGGGCCGCCGCCTTCGCCGCCAGCCGGCGGCTCGGCGGCAGCACCGCCCGCAACCGCGCGCGCCGCCGGCTCCGTGAGGCCTACCGGCAGCAGAAGGCGCTGCTGCCGTCCACCGGCCTGCGTCTCTGCTTCGTCGCCCGGCCGGCGGCGCTCCGGATGCCGTTTCCCGAGTTGAGCCGAGAGATCGCTCACGCCCTGCGCCAGGCGGCGCCCCGTCCGCAATCGTGAGCCCCAACCGGGGGGCCGGGGCCCGCCTGGCGGTGGCCATCGTGGGAATCTACCAGCGCTGGCTCTCCCCCGCCCTGCCCCCGGCGTGCCGCTATTGGCCCTCCTGCTCGGAGTATGCCCGGCTGGCCATTGGTCGCCACGGGCTGTGGCGAGGAGGCGCTCGGGGGCTGGGCCGCCTGCTGCGCTGTCAACCGCTCTTCCCGGGCGGGATCGATCCGCCGCGCTGAGCGGCGGCGCGGCGGCCCTCCGTGGAAAGGCGCGCCCTCATCGCGATTGTCCTGTCCGTCGCGCTGCTCTTGCTCTGGCAGTTTCTGTTCGCGCCGCCCGCGACCCCGCCGCCGGGCGGCGATGCCGGCAGCCCGCCGGCCGCGGGCCCCCCGGGACGCGAAGGCGGTACAACGCCGGCCCCCACGACTCCCCCGCCGGGCGACGCGACCGGACTGGTGCCGCGGCCGCCCGGGGGCCCGGTCCCCCCCGCTGCCGCGCCGGCCGCGGAGGTCAATACCCCCCTCTACCGTGCCACCTTCGGTCCCGATGGCGGGGTGACCGACTGGATCCTGCATTATCGCGGGAACAAGCCCCTGATCGTCACGGCCCCCCTCCCGGCGCTCGCGGTCGGCATCAGCCGGCCCGGGCGCGGCACGGAGGTCGTGCCGTTGCGGCCGGCGACGGAACGCCTCGAGTTGGATGCCCGCCAGCCGACCGGCACGCTCGCCTTCCGCGGAGGAACCAGCGACGGCCTGCGGGTCGAGAAGCAGCTCGCGTTCAGCGCCGACTCCTACCGGATCGAGGCCCGGCTCCGGATCGAGGGCGGGGCCCGCGCGCCGATCACGGCCCTGCTCTACTGGACCACGCCCGTCGCGGTGGCCGCTCCCACCCGCGACGCCCCGTGGGTGACGTTCGGCGAAACGCCGGACCATCGGCAGCTGCTCGGCCGCATCTTGGTGGCGCAGAACGGGCGGCCGGCCGTGTTCGAGTACCCCCCGCCGGCCCTCAAGGACCCGAAGGACTCGCCGCGCGGCCCCGAGCTGAAGGACCCCCATCTCGTCGCCGAAGAGGTCCTGGGCGGCCGCCGGTGGGTGGCGCTGGAGAACGACTACTTCATCGCCGCCCTGATCCCCAGCGGGGAGACGCGGGTGCTGCGCGGCCGGGACCGCGATCTCGCCGAGGTCTCCCTCGTGTTCAGCGACGCCGGCCCAGCGGCGGGGCGGCCGTGGGAGGGGACGGCGGCGCTCTACGTCGGCCCCAAGGAGTGGGACCGTCTGGCGGCGCTGCGTGTCGGGCTGGAGCAAGCCCAGGCGCGGAACTACGGCGATTTCCTGTGGGTCCTGCCGATGGAGTGGTTCTGCGTCCCGCTCCTCTGGCTCATGAACTTCTTTGCCACCCGCCTGCCCGGCCGCAACTACGGCGTCGCGATCATCTTGCTGACCGTGCTGGTGAAGATCGCCTTCTATCCGCTCACGCAGAAGAGCATGACTTCCATGAAGCAGATGCAGACGCTTCAGCCGCAGCTGAACGCGCTGCGCTCGAAGTACAAGGCGGACCCCCAGCGATTCCAACGTGAGCAGATGGAGCTCTTCCGCAAGCACAAGGTCAACCCGATGGGGGGCTGCCTGCCGATGGTCGTGCAGATCCCCATCTTCTATGCGCTCTACCTGACGATCCAGTACTCGGTGGAGTTGCAAGGCGCGCCGTTCGTCCTCTGGATCCGCGACCTGTCCAAGATGGATCCCTACTACGTGCTCCCGGTGCTGATGGGCGGCTCGATGCTGGTCCAACAGCTCATGACGCCGACCGTGGGCGACCCGCGGCAGGCGCGCGTCATGCTCATCATGCCGGTGGTCTTCACCTTCATGTTCCTTCAGTTCCCGACCGGACTGGTTCTCTACTGGCTGGTCAATAACCTCCTCTCCGTCGGCCAGCAGTACCTGATCGACCGCGCCGCGCGTCGTCTGCGCAGTGGCGCCGATCTTGACGGGAAAGCCGAGAAGGAAGCGCGCAAGGCCTGAGACGGCGCCCCAACCATCCTGGCTATAAAAGTCAATCACGACGGCTAGTTGCGCCGAATTTCCCGGAAAAGGCCCACGTGCGGAATGGCCGGGTTGGATGCTGAACGACTCCTGTCGGCCGGCATCGCGGCCCTGGGTATCGCCGTGGATCCGGAGTTCGCCGTACGGGTCCGCGGCTATCTGCGTGAGTTGGCGCGATGGAACCGGGTGAGCCGCCTCACCGGCTACCGCGAGGCTGCCGACCAGGTCGTCCACCTGGTGCTCGAGTCGGTGATGGTGCTGGTCACCGATCCCGCGCCCGCCTCGCCGCTCCTCGATATCGGCAGCGGTGCGGGAGCCCCCGGGCTGATCCTCAAGCTCGCCCGGCCCGACTGGGCGATCACGCTCGTCGAAGCCAACCGGCGCCGGGCCAACTTCCTGCGCCACGTGGTCCGCGAACTGGGACTCGGTCAGACTGCCGTCGAGGAGGATCGCGCCGAAGCCCTCGCCTCGGCACCCCGCCTGGTCGCGGCCTTTCGCACCGTCACCATCCGCGCCGTCGCGCCGGTCCCGGTTGCGGCGAGGCTCGCGCAGCCCTTCCTCGCCCCTGAGGGGCATGCCGTGCTGGCCCTCGGTCTCCGGGGATCCGCCGGGCCCGGCTCAGTCCAGGAGGTGACGGTCGCTGACCCCGGCGCCGGGTTGCGTCTGCGCCGACGGTTCCTTATAATTCGCGCGGGCGAGGGTTCGGCGGACGTTCCACGTGGAACGAGAGGGGGCCGTGGCGCGGGTCCTCGGGGTCGTGAATCAGAAGGGGGGCGTGGGCAAGACCACGACCGCCGTGAATCTGGCCGCCGCCCTCGCGAGCGCCGAGTATCCCACCCTCCTGGTTGACCTCGATCCCCAGGCCAACGCGACCGCCGGGGTCTCTCCCGAGCGACCCGGCCCCGGGGCGTCCTCGGTCTACGAGGTGTTGCTCGAGGGAGTCCCGGCGGAAAAGGCTTGCCAGGCGACGGCCCTCTCGCACCTGACCCTGCTCCCCGGCAGCCCCGATCTCGTGGGCGCCGAGATCACCCTGGTCGAGGTCCCCGGCCGAGAGACGCGGCTGCGCCAGGCCCTCGACCCCCTGCTCGGGCGGTATGCCTTCGTGGTCGTGGACTGCCCCCCTTCGCTCGGGTTGCTCACCCTCAATGCCCTGGTCGCCGCCGACGGGGCCATCATCCCGCTCCAGTGCGAGTACTACGCGCTCGAGGGTCTGGCTCAGCTCATGAAAACCCTGGGGCTCGTCCGGGACCGTGCCAATCCGGGCCTCGAGGTCGAAGGCATTGTCTTTACGATGTTCGACGGTCGAACGAGTCTCTCGCTCCAGGTTCGGGCCGAGGTCGAGCGCTATTTCCGAGACCGGCTCTTCCAGACCGTGATCCCGCGCAACGTGCGGCTTACCGAAGCGCCGAGCCATGGCCGCCCGATCGTCCAGTACGACCTGCGCTCGGCGGGCGCCGTCGCCTACCTGGAACTCGCCAAGGAGGTGTTGGCTCATGATGAAGCGCGCGCTCGGACGCGGCCTCGGGGCGCTGCTCCCCCCCGCGGCTGAGACCGACGACGCCAACCGGCTCCTCGAGCTTCCCGTCGAGGTCCTGCAGCCGAATCCCCACCAGCCCCGGCGGGGGTTCAGCCCGGAAGCCCTGGAAGAGCTGGCCCAATCGATTCGCGCCTCCGGGGTCCTCCAGCCGATCGTGGCGCGCCGGCGGGGCGAGGCCTATGAGATTCTGGTGGGGGAGCGCCGCTGGCGCGCGGCGCAGCAAGCCGGTCTGGCGCGGGTGCCCGTGCTCGTGCGGAACGCGACCGACGCCGAGGCGCTGGAACTGGCGCTCGTCGAGAACCTGCTCCGGGAGGATCTGAACCCGCTCGAGGAGGCGGAGGCCTACCAGCGCCTCATCGGGGAGTTCGGCTGGACGCAGGAGGACGTGGCCCGGCGGATCGGCAAGGATCGCTCCTCGATCGCCAACGCCCTCCGGCTGCGGCGGTTGCCCGATGTCATCCAGGAGGATCTTCGAGCGGGCCGGCTCTCGATGGGGCATGCCCGGGCGCTGCTCGGCCTTGCCACGGCGGCCGCCCAGCTCAGGCTGCGCGAGCAGATCCTGGCGCAAGACTGGTCGGTGCGGGCCACGGAGGCGGGGGTCCGGCAGGTGCGCCGGGTCCGGCCGCGCGTCAAGCGGCGTACCCCGGAGATCGAGGCGCTCGAGGAAGAGCTGCGGCTGACGCTGGGCACGCGCGTGCGCGTGGTCGGCACCCTGAGCCGGGGCCGCGTCGAGGTCCCGTTCAGCTCTCCGGCCGAGCTCGAGCGGGTCCACGCCGCGCTGACGGGGGCCGGGCGTGGGACCCCGCCGCCCCCAGCCTGGCCGGCCCGGGACTGACATCATAACTGTAACTAGCTGTCATATATGGGAAAACTAGTCGTCGGGCTGAGCGGGGGCGTCGATAGCTCCGTCGCCGCCGCGCTTCTGGTCGAGGCTGGCCACGAGGTCGTCGGCATCACCTTGCGGACGGCGCCATGGGCGGAGGCGCGGGAGGAGACGGCGCGGTTCGGCTCGTGCTGTTCGCCGGAGACCGCGTCGGGTGCCCGCGCGGTGGCGCGCCAGCTCGGCATCCCGTACTACCTGCTCAATCACGAGCGGGAGTTCGCGGATCTGGTCATTGCCGACTTCACGCGCGAGTACGCCGCCGGGCGGACGCCGAGTCCCTGCGTCGTGTGCAACCGCGAGGTGAAATTCGGCACGCTCCTCCGCCGCGCGCTGGCCTGGGAGGCGGAGGCGGTCGCCACCGGCCACTACGCGCGGCTCGCCCGCGACCCCGCGAGCGGCCGGCTTCTCCTGCTGCGGGCGGTGGACGGCGCCAAGGACCAGAGCTATTTCCTCTGGCCGCTCACCCAGGGGCAGCTCGAGCGGGCCCGGTTTCCGATCGGCGATCTGAGCAAGGCCGCGGTGCGCGCGAAGGCCCGCGCCCTGGGCCTGGCGACGGCCGAGACGCCGGAGAGCCAGGAGCTGTGCTTCATCGAGGGCGACTACCGCGCGTTCTTACGCGAGCGCGCGCCAGCGGCGTTCCGGCCGGGACCCATCCTCGACGAGGCCGGGGACGAGGTTGGCCAGCACGCCGGGCTCGGCGCCTACACCATCGGCCAGCGCCGCGGCCTCGGTATCGCCACGGCGGACGGCGTCCCGCGTTACGTGGTGGCGCTCGACCCTGTCCGGAACGCCGTCGTCGTGGGGCGCCGGGAGCGACTCGACGCGGCGGGCCTGGTCGCCCGCGACGTCAATTGGATCGCGTGCGCCAGTCTCGACGAGCCACTCGACGTGGAGGCACGCATCCGGCACAACGGTCCGCTGGTGCCGGCCCGCATCGTCCCCCGGGGGCCCGGCGAAGTCGACGTCCGCTTCGCCGTCCCCCAGCGCGCGGTGACGGCAGGCCAGTCGGTCGTCTTCTATCGAAGGGAGATGGTCGTCGGCGGCGGTATCATCGCCCGCGCCGCTTGACATGCCGCGAAGCCCCATGGTATCTGAGCTACCAAGGCTCCTTGCCCCTCTTTTCACAACGCCGTCCCATCCCCGCGAGGTTCGTATGACAGGGAGTCGGTGCGTCTCGCCTCGCCTGCCTCGGCTGGTCATCCCGGTCTCGCTCGCGAGCGTCGCGGTGCTCCTAATGCCGAGCCTCACCCTGGCCTCGGAAGCGGGCGGGGGAGGGGGGCTCATCGAGTTGAACCGGTCGCTCCTGATCCAGGTGGTCAACTTCCTGATCCTCCTGGCCGTCCTGTACCGGTTCGCCTACAAGCCGCTGGTGGCCACGCTCGAGGCACGTTCGGCGGCGATCAAGCAGCAGCTCGCCGAGGCCCAGGCCGCGCGCGAGGCGGCCCAGCGCCAGCTGGCCGAGTTCGAAGCGCGGCTGGCGGCGGCCCAGGCCGAAGCCCAGACGATGCGGGAGCGGGCCCTGCGGGAGGCGGCCGAGACGCGGGAGCGTCTGACCGCGGAGGCCCGCCAGGAAGCGACGCGGCTTCTGGAAAGCGCGCGAATCGAGATCGAGCAGAACGTCCGCCGGGCGAAGAACGAGCTTCGCGCGGAGGTCGGGGCCCTGGCGGTCGAGATCGCCGAGCGCCTGATTCAGAAGAGCCTGCGGGACGACGACCACCGCCGGCTCATCCAGGACGCCCTCGCTCGGATCGACGCGCGGTGAGCCCGCCCGCGGCGGGCCAGGCCGCCTGAGCGCGCCCATGGTGCCGAGTCGCGATGGCGGCCGCGTGAGGCGGGGTAGACCCGAATGAGGCGGGGTGCCGCGGTCGCTCGCCGGTACGCCAAGGCGCTCTTCGGACTCGCGCACGCCGAGGCGCGGCTGGAGCCGGTCGCCCAGGAGTTGGCGACGTTCGACCGCGTGCTGGCCGACGAAGCCCCGCTCCGGAACGCCTTGCTCCGACCGTGGGTCAAGGCGGCCCACAAGCGGGCGATCGTCATCGCGATCGCCGAGCGGCTCCAGCTCTCGCCGCTCGCGCGGAACTTCCTCGCACTGGTCGCCCAGCGCCGGCGCCTGGCCTTCCTCCCGGACATCCTGGCCGCCTACGAGGCGCTGGCCGATGAGGCCGCCGGCCGGGTGCGGGCGCGCGTCCGCAGCGCGACCCCGCTCGGCGACCCCGAGCGGGCGGCGATCCGGGAGCGCCTGGGCCGCCGCCTCGGGAAGACCGTCCTGCTGGACACGGCAGTGGACCCCAGCCTGATCGGCGGGTTCGTCGCCGAGGTCGGGAGCCGGCTGCTCGACATGAGCGTCACCGGCCAGCTCCGCGCGCTGCGCGAACACATCAGCCGGGATTCGAGGGGGTCGGCATGATCAAGGCGGGCGAGATCAGCGAGATCATTCGGCGGCAGATCCAGGGCTTCGAGGCCGAAACGGATCTCACCGAGACGGGCCGGGTGATCGAGGTGGGGGACGGCATTGCCCGCGTCTACGGGCTCGAGCAGGCGATGTCGGGGGAGCTGCTGGAGTTTCCCGGTGACGTCATCGGCCTCGTGCTGAATCTCGAGGAGGACAATGTCGGCGTGGTGCTCCTGGGCGAGGACCGCGCGATCCGCGAGGGCGATGTCGTCAAGCGCACGCGCCGGATCGCCCAGGTGCCGGTCGGGGAACCGCTGGTCGGGCGCGTGGTGAACGCGCTCGGCCAGCCCCTCGACGGCAAGGGACCCATTTCGGTCAAGGAGTTTCGGCCGATCGAGCGCTATGCCCCGGGGGTGGTGGACCGGCGCCCGGTCAAGGAGCCCCTCCAGACCGGGCTCAAGGCGATCGACGCGATGATCCCGATCGGGCGGGGGCAGCGGGAGCTGATCATCGGGGACCGCCAGACGGGGAAGACCGCCATTGCGGTGGACGCGATCCTGAATCAGAAGGGCCAGGACGTCTACTGCTTCTACGTGGCGGTCGGCCAGAAGCGCTCCACGGTGGCCCAGGTGGTGAAGGTGCTGGCGGACGGGGGCGCCCTGGCCTACACGACCGTGATCTCGGCGACGGCGTCGGATCCGGCGCCGCTCCAGTACCTGGCCCCCTACGCGGGGGTGACGATGGGGGAGTACTTCCGCGACACCAAGCGCCACGCCCTCTGCATCTACGACGACCTCTCCAAGCACGCCCAGGCCTACCGCCAGCTGTCGCTCCTCCTGCGCCGCCCGCCGGGGCGCGAGGCATACCCCGGCGACGTCTTCTATCTCCATTCGCGACTGCTCGAGCGGGCGGCCAAGCTGAACGACGAGTTGGGCGGCGGCTCGCTCACCGCCCTCCCGATCATCGAGACCCAGCTGGGCGACGTCTCCGCCTACATCCCGACCAACGTCATCTCGATCACCGACGGCCAGATCTACCTGGAGACCGACCTCTTCTACGCCGGCATCCGGCCGGCGGTGAACGTGGGGCTGTCGGTCTCCCGGGTCGGCGGCTCGGCCCAGATCAAGGCCATGCGCCAGATCGCCGGCCGGCTCCGGCTCGACCTCGCCCAGTACCGGGAGCTGGCCGCCTTCGCCCAGTTCGGCTCCGAGCTGGACAAGGCGACCCAGGCCCAGCTCGCCCGCGGCCAGCGCATGGTCGAGCTGCTGAAGCAGGGGCAGTACGCCCCGCTGCCGGTCGAGCGGCAGATCCTCATCATCTACGCGGGGACCCAGGGCCATCTCGACGAGCTTCCCATCGAGGCGATCCACTCGTTCGAGGAGGCCCTCTACCAGTACGCCGACGCGCGCGGCGGCCAGATCCTGGCCGAGATCCGGTCGAAACGGGAGCTGTCCGATACTCTGCGCGGGCAGATGGACGAGCTGATCAAGGGCGCCAAGGGCGAATTCATGGCCGCCCGGAACCTCAAGACCGCCTAACGAGGCCGCATGGCCACGCTGCGCGACATCCGGCGGCGCATCCGCTCGGTCCAGTCGACCCAGAAGATCACCCGCGCCATGAAGCTGGTCGCGGCGGCCAAGCTCCGCCGCGCCCAGGAGCGGATCATGGAGGCCCGTCCCTACGCGTTCAAGATGGCCGAGCTGGTGGCGACGCTGGCCCGGGCGCTCGGCGAGGACAAGCACCCGCTCCTCGCCCGGCGGGAGGGCCAGCGGAAGCTTTTCGTCGTCATCACCGCCGACAAGGGGCTCTGCGGCGCCTTCAACGCGAACATCCTGCGCCGGTCCCAGGAGGCCTTGCGGGCGAGTCCGGACGGGGCGGCCAGCCTGGTCGCCGTCGGGCGCAAGGCCCGCGACTTCTACCGACGTCGCAGCTGGCGTATCCGGGCGGATCGGGTGGGGTGGCTCGACCGGCTGACTTTCGTCCAGGCCCGCGACCTCACCGGCGAGCTGATGCGCGTCTACCTCGAGGACGAGGTGGACGAGGTCTGGCTCGTGTTCAACGAGTTCCGCTCGGTGGCGGTCCAGCGCGTGGTGATCCAGCGGCTGCTCCCCATCGAGGCTCGCGACGCCGGCGGGGGGGCCGAGGCGGGCGGGGGAGGGGGCGCGGGGGGTGGGGGCCTCGATTACCTCTACGAGCCCGACGCGGCGACCATCCTGGGCGCGCTCCTGCCCCGGCACGTCGAGATCCAGGTCTATCGCGCCCTGCTCGAGTCGGCCGCCGGCGAGCAGGGGGCGCGCATGACGGCGATGGAGGCCGCCACCAAGAATGCCCAGGAGATGATCGGCACCCTGACCATCCAGTACAACAAAGCGCGCCAGGAGCGCATCACCAAGGAACTCCTCGACATCGTCGGCGGCGCCGAGGCGCTCCGGCGGAGCGCGGAGGCGTAGGAGAAGAAGCCCATGAACGAAGGGCACATCGTCCAGGTCATCGGGCCCGTGGTGGACGTCGAGTTCGAGCCGGGGAAGCTCCCGGCCATCTACAACGCGCTCGAAGTGCCGGGGATCGAAATCAAGGACATCTTCTCCTACAGCCAGAAGCTCACGCTGGAGGTGGCCCAGCACCTCGGCGAGTCCACCGTGCGGACGATCGCCATGGCCTCGACCGACGGCCTCGTCCGCGGCGCAAAGGTCCTGGACACCGGGGAGCCGATCTCGGTGCCGGTGGGGGACGCCACCCTCGGCCGCATCCTCAACATCGTGGGCGAGCCCGTGGACAAGCAGGGGCCGGTCAAGGGCGAGAAGACGTATCCGATCCATCGCCCGGCCCCGCCGCTCGACGAGCAGTCGACGTCGGTCCAGATGCTCGAGACCGGAATCAAGGTCGTCGACCTCCTCGAGCCATACACGAAGGGAGGCAAGACCGGCCTCTTCGGCGGCGCCGGGGTGGGGAAGACCGTCATCATCCAGGAGCTGATCCACAACATCGCTTTGCACCATGGCGGCATCTCGGTCTTCGCCGGGGTGGGGGAGCGGACGCGCGAGGGAAACGACCTCTGGCTCGAGATGAAGGAGTCGGGGGTCATCGAGAAGACCGCGCTCATCTACGGCCAGATGACGGAGCCGCCTGGTTCCCGCCTCCGGGTCGGGCTCACCGGGCTCACGGTGGCCGAGTACTTCCGGGACGAGAAAGGGCAGGACGTCCTGCTGTTCATCGACAACATCTTCCGCTTCACCCAGGCCGGCTCCGAGGTGTCGGCCCTGCTGGGACGGATGCCCTCCGCCGTCGGCTACCAGCCGACCCTGGGCACCGAAATGGGGGCGCTGCAGGAGCGGATCACCTCCACCAAGCGGGGCTCGATCACCTCCGTGCAGGCCATCTACGTCCCCGCCGACGACATCACCGACCCCGCGCCGGCGACGGCGTTCGCCCACCTCGACGCGACCACCGTGCTCTCGCGCCAGATCGCGGAGCTGGGCCTCTACCCCGCGGTGGATCCGCTCGCCTCGACCTCCCGCATCCTCGATCCGCGGATCCTGGGCGAGGAGCACTACGGGACGGCCCGCGCCGTTCAGCTCACGCTCCAGCGCTACAAGGACCTTCAGGACATCATCGCGATCCTCGGCATGGAGGAGCTCTCCGAGGATGACAAGCTCGCGGTGGCGCGGGCGCGGAAGATCCAGCGCTTCCTCTCCCAGCCGTTCTTCGTGGCCGAAGCCTTCACCGGCCAGCCCGGGAAGTACGTGGGGCTCTCCGACACCATCCGTGGCTTCGGGGAGATCGTGGCTGGCAAGCACGACGACGTGCCCGAGCAAGCCTTCTACATGGTCGGCACGATCGACGAGGCCCTCGAGAAGGCCAAGCGCCTGCGCGAGTAGGGCGGCGTGCCCGACCGGCTACGTCTGGAGCTGGCCACGCCCATCCGCCTCGTCGTCTCCGAGCAGGCCGACGAGGTGGTCGTGCCCGGCAGCGATGGGTACTTCGGCGTCCTCCCCGGCCATGCCCCGCTCCTGGCCCTGCTCGGCGCCGGTGAGGTGATGTACCGCAGCGGCCGCACCGAACGCTACCTGGCCGTGAGCGGCGGCTTTGCCGAGGTCGGGCCGGACCACGTCACCATTCTGGCCGAGACCGCCGAGCGCCCCGAGGAGATCGACACCGGCCGGGCGCGGGCCGCGCGCGAGCGCGCCGAAGCTCTCCTGACCGCCCGCGGCAGCGATGAGATGGACTACCCGCGGGCACTGGCGGCCCTCGCCCGAGCCCAGGCCCGGCTTCAGGTCGCCGCCCGCCCGTCGGCCGCCTGAGCGACCGACGCCGCGCCTGGCGCGGCGAAAGTCCCGCTCCGGCGCCCCCCCGAACTTGACACCCCCCATCGCGGGTTGTAGGCTCAGTCGGGGTTTTCGCCGAAATCATGGGCATTCCGGGCCTGGCGCGGATTTGTCTGCGGGACAAGGTGCGACGGGCGAGCGGGCTGGCTCGTCCGTGGCGCGCCCTCGCGCTGCTCGCCGCGCTGGAGACGGAGCCCGACACCGTTCCCGACCTCCTGCTGGCCGCCCAGCGGTTTTTCTCCGGCCATCCCTTCTCGAGCTACGCCTACGACGGGCTCCTGGGAGCGATCCGGCGGGTCGGCTTGGATCGCCGGTACACGGAGGCGCCCGGCAGCCACGGACTGGCCGTCATCGACCTCGAAGCACGGCGGGTCCGCTACGAGGTGCGCGGGATCGGCTGGCGGCGGACCGGGTGGCTCTACTACCACGACGGGGAGGCGTTCACCAACCGGCGGGTGCCGTTCCGGATCCCCGAATCGTGGCAGGTCGAGGGCGCGGCGGAGGACCGGACGCCGCTCGTCGAGTGGAACGAGGGCGGGCCCGAGCCGTTCGGCTTCCTCCTCGTGCCCGACGCCTGAGATGCGGCGTCGGGAGGAGATCGCCACCCGCTTCAGCGACGCGATCCTCAAGCGACTGACCACCCGGAAGCTGGTCGAGATCAAGGACGAGGCGCGCGTCCGCGTCGCCCTCCAGAAGCTGGTCATCGAGAACCTCCAGACCGAGGACCAGATCGACACCGAGGCCCGCCAGCTCCTCCAGGGCTATGCCCGCGACATCCGCGAGAAGGGGCTCGACTACCGTCAGCTCTTCAGCAAGACCAAGGAGAAGCTCGCCCGGGATCGGGGGTTCGTGCTGTGAAGTTCAGCCGGGAGCGAGTGTTCCACCTGGCGGCCCGGATGACCGAGGAGCTCCTGGGCATCGAGGGCGTGGTCGCCCTCAAGTCGACCGACGACATCCGGAATGAGATCGTCCGGATCCTGTCCGACGAGAGCCGCATCGAGGAGACGATCGACGCCGAAGTCCGCAAGATCCTCGGGAGCTACGCACGGCCGGCCCCCGAAGGCAGCCCCGAGTGGGAAATCCTCTACCAGAAGACCCGGGAAGAGGTCTACCGGCGCCGCTTCCGGCTCGGGTAGGCCCTCGCGCCCGATGACCGGGCTTTCCCCGGGGACCCGGCTGGTCGTGGCGCTGACCGGCGCCACCGGCGTGATCTTCGGGGTGCGCCTGCTCGAGGCGCTCGGTGCCATCCCCGGCATCGAAACCCACCTGGTGTGCTCGAGCCCGGCCAAGCGGACGCTGATCGAGGAGACCGACTACGCGGTGCGCGACGTCGAGCGGCTCGCCCACGTCGTCCACGACGTGAAGGACATCGGGGCCGCTATCGCCTCCGGGTCGTTCCGGACCGCCGGCATGGTCATCGCTCCTTGCTCGATCCGGACGGCGGCGGCGATCGCCACCGGGGTGACGGGCAACCTCATCACCCGCGCCGCCGATGTCATGCTGAAGGAAGGCCGCCCCCTGCTCCTGCTCGTCCGCGAGACGCCCCTCCACGTCGGGCACCTGCGCACCCTGGTCGCCCTCGCCGAGATGGGCGCCGTCGTGCTGCCGCCGCTCCCGGCCTTCTCGACCCGGCCGAAGACCCTCGACGACCTCATCAACCAGACCGTGGCCCGGGTGCTGGACCGGCTCGGCTTGCCGCACGGGCTCGGGCCGGGTGGAGAGGAGGGACGCGTATGAGGCTGTGCCAGTTCCAGCTGGCGGGCGGTCGGCGGCGAGTGGGGCTCGTGGAGGACGGGGCGGTCATCGACGTCACCGCGCCTCGGGACGGCGTGACCTCGGTCCTCGACCTGCTGCGACGGGGCCGCACGGGGGCGGGAATCGAGCGGCTCGTCCGGCGGCTGGCGCGCGGCCCTCGGCGCCGTCGCTACCCGTGGCGAGCGCTGGACCGGGCGCCGGCCGGCCGCCGGCCCGGGTTGCTCGTCCCGATCGATGCGCCCGAGGTCTGGGGCGCCGGGATCACCTACCGGCGAAGCGCCGAGTACTACGCCGAGCACGAGAGCGGGCACACGGGCCGCGTGAAGGGGATCTACGACTACGTCTACGAGTCGGAGCGGCCCGAGCTGTTCTTCAAAGCCACCGCCGCCCGCTGCGCCGGCCCCCACACGCCGATCGGGCTCCGCGGGGACTCGAAGCTGACGGCGGTGGAAGCCGAGCTGGCCTGCGTCATCGGGGAGGGTGGCGCCATCGTCGCCTATACCATCGGCAACGACCTCTCGGCCTGGGACATCGAACGGGAGAACCCGCTCTTCCTGCCGCAGTCGAAGATCTTCGAGGGGGGCTTCGCGTTCGGTCCGGTCCTCGCCACCCCGGCGACCGTTCCCGACGCCCACGCGCTGACCATCCGGTGCGGGATCGAGCGCGAGGGCCGCCGGCTCTACGAGGGCCAGGCGAGCACGGGGGACCTCAAGCGGCGGTGCGACGAGCTGGTGGACTGGCTCGGCCGCTACAACCCGATCCCGCCGGGCACCGTCCTCTCCACCGGGACCGGAATCCTGGTCCCCGACGAGCACGCGCTCCAGCCCGGCGACGTCGTCAGCATCACCATCGAGCCGATCGGCACGCTCCGCAACCCTGTCCGCCGGCTCGGCGCCTGAATCCATGGCGCGGGGCCGGGCTCCTGCCGGCGCCCGCTCGGCGGTGGTCGAGCGCCTCGTCGCCGCGGTCACCGAGCCCGGCTGTCCGATCTGTCGCTGCCTCGAGATCGAGGCTCGCCGCGACCTCGCCGCTTATCTGCGGGAGCAGACGATGGACCCGGCCGGCCGGGCCGCGCTTCGCCGCGCGGGAGGGTTTTGCGCCTGGCACACCAGCCTTCTCCCCGAGGCGGCGGACGGCATCCTCTCGGTCGCGCTCCTGGTGGAGGACCTGCTCGCCGCGCCGGCCCCGCCTCGGGCGGCCTGCCCGGCCTGCGCCGCCCTCCGGACCCGGCTCGACGAGTACCTCCGCGCGCTCCTCGAGCCGGCGGCGACGGCGCGGCTGGGGCGCGGACTCGGGCTTCCCTGCCGGCCCCACCTGCGCGCGCTGCGCGCGCGGGCTCGGCGGGATCCACGCCTCGGCGCGCTGGAGGCCGCCCTCGGCGCCCGCGCCGCCCGACTGCGAGCCGACGTCGCGGGGTTCATCGCCAAGCAGGACTACCGGAGCGCCGAGGCGCCGACGGCGGAGGAGGCGCGGGCCTGGAGCGAGGGGCTGGCGCACCTGGGCGGCCGGCTGGCGCTTTTTGGCAGCGACCTCGCCCGAGACTGATCGGCGGGCGCCGCCCCAGGGTGACGCGCGGGGGCTCGGCCATCTCTTGACCAGAGCCCGACCAGAATCTGGCCGCCGCGCGACCCCGCCCATTGCGCGTCGCGCGGTTACGCCGAGGCCGCCATTGGCGCGCTCCATGCAGCAGGAGACGGCATGCTGGCGGCAGCGGCCCGGGTCCTGGCGCTCCTGGTCTTCGCGGTCCTCCTCATCGAGGCTGGGGCGACCTGGGCGCAGCATGCGCGGCGCCGTGAACTGCGCCGATGGCTCCGGGCCCGGCGCCGCCCGTTCGACGACGCGGCACGCTCCGTCTAGACGGGTCGACGGCTAACGCCCGGGCCCTGCCGGAACCGGCATGAGGTCAGAGCAGAGGACGTCTTCTCCCGTGACCGGCTTGACGTGCGAACAGGTCGCGATGTCGTCCTGACAGAGCGTCGTGCACAGGCTGCGATAGTACAGGTCGCGGGACGCCTTCACCTGCCGGATCTTCTCCTCGCGCGAGAGCGTGCAACCGGCCCTGTAGTACCAGGGATCGCGGCCGCCCGCCGCTCCGTAGTCGCACCCTCCGGTCAGGATGTTGGTCCTGAAATGAGGAAAAGAGAGCGACGGCCCCGGCCGGGGGAGACGGAGCTCGAGAGAAACCCAGACGACCACCGCGACGATTCGGGAGCATCAGCGCCCCGAGTGCCGCGCGCGTCGCCTTCTTCGCCTCGCGTCTCGCGACGTAGCGCGCGGACGACGCCAGCAAGCCGCTAGCGGGAACCCGGCCGGATGTCGCGTCAGCCATGGGGGACACCGGCGAGGCGGAGCCTAGCTCGGAGCCGCTGGGGTCGGGTAACTATGCGAGAATGGGTGGTGCCGAAGGGGGGACTCGAACCCCCACACCCTTGCGGGCACTAGACCCTGAATCTAGCGCGTCTGCCAATTCCGCCACTTCGGCGCCGGGCAGGCGTTAACGCTACCATCCGCTCCGAATCGAGTCAAGGCAATGGCCGTCATCGAGAAGCTCGTCGCCTCGAATCGGAAGGCGCATCACAATTTCGAGATCCTGGAGACCTACGAGGCGGGGCTCGTCCTCCGGGGAACCGAGGTGAAGGCGCTCCGCGAGGGCCGGGCCGACCTCAAGGAGAGCTACGCCCGGGTCGAGGGCAACGAGGCGTGGCTCCTCGGCTGCCACATCAGCCCGTACGCGCAGGGCAACCGCGCCAACCACGACCCGCTGCGGCCGCGCAAGCTCCTCCTCCACCGGGCCGAGATCAATCGCCTGCTCGGCAAGATCATGGAGAAGGGATTGACCCTGGTGCCGCTGCGTTTATACTTCAAAGACGGGCGCGTGAAGGTCGAGGTCGGCCTGGCCCGCGGGCGGAAGACCCTGGACAAGCGCCATGTCATCCGCGAGCGGGAGGAGCGGCGGGAGATGGACCGGGCCATCCGCGAGCGTACGCGCCGGTGAACGACAGGAAGGGGGCGATCGGTTTCGACGGGGATCACGACGTCCAGGACAGCACCTCGAGGGCGCCCATCACCTCGTCAAAAGGTGGGTC
>DASYUM010000250.1:0-35810 GCA_036001225.1 Candidatus Methylomirabilota bacterium
CTCCAGAAGTTCCCGGTCATCGCCGAGGAAGTCGTCCAGCTCGCCGGAAAGCGGTTCGCGGTCATCATCGACGAGGCTCACTCCTCGCAGACCGGCGAGGACAGCCGGAAGCTCAAGAAAGTGCTGGCGGCAGCGACCCTGGATGGCGCCGAGCGCGAGGACACGGAAGAGGAGGAGGATCTCGCCGACCGGATCGTGGCCGACATGCGGGCGCGCGGCCGCCTGACCAACGTCAGCTACTTCGCGTTCACCGCCACGCCGAAGGAGAAGACGCTCGAGCTGTTCGGAGTCCAGCGCGACGACGGCAAGTTCGAGGCGTTCAGCCTCTACAGCATGCGGCAAGCCATCGAAGAGCGCTTCATCCTCGACGTCCTCGAGAACTACACGACGTACAAGGTCTACTGGAAGCTCCTCAAGAAGGCCGCCGACGACCCCCACTACGACAAGCAGAAGGCGAGCTACCTCCTGCGCGCGTTCGTGGACCTCCACCCCCACGCGATCGACAAGAAGATCGCGATCATGGTCGAGCACTTCCACGGCCAGGTGGCGCACCGGATCGGCGGAAGGGCCAAGGCCATGATCGTCACCCGCTCACGGCTCCATGCCGTCCGCTACAAGATCGCGCTCGACAGCTATCTGACAACGCACGGTTTTCCCTACAAGGCACTCGTCGCGTTCTCCGGCACCGTCCAGGACGGAGGCGTCGAGTACACCGAGAGCCGGATGAACGGCTCCCCCGAGGCCCAGACGGCGGGGACGTTTGACCACGCCGAGTATCGCTTCCTGGTCGTCGCGGAGAAGTTCCAGACCGGCTTCGATCAGCCGCTGCTCCACACGATGTACGTGGACAAGAAGCTGGGCGGGCTGAACGCCGTCCAGACCCTGTCCCGGCTCAACCGGGTCCATCCGGAGAAGGCCGAGTCGATGGTCCTCGACTTCACCAACGACGCCGACGAGATCCAGAAAGCGTTCCAGCCATACTACGAGAAGACGCTCCTCTCCGAAGCGACCGACCCGAACTTGCTCTACGACCTCCAGCGGCGGCTCCTCGACTTCCACCTCTACTCCGAGGACGAAGTCGATGCCTTCGCCCGTCTGTACTTCGCGCCGAAGACGACCCAGGACCAACTCTACGCGGCGCTAGGGCCAATCGCGGACCGCTTCCAGAGTCTGACCGACGCCCAGCAGGCGGAGTTTCGGGGGCAGCTCACCGACTATGTCCGCCTCTACGCCTTCCTGTCGCACATCCTGCCCTTTACCGATGCCGACCTCGAGAAGCTCTACGTCTTCGGGCGGCTGCTCCGGCGCTACCTGCCAGTCAGGCACGAGGACTTGCCCAGAGAGATCCAGCAGAAGATCGACATGGAGTCCTACCGGATCAAGCAGACGCGCTCCGGGAAAGTGGACCTCGAACGCGGGCAGGTGGAGCTGGAGCCTGTCGGGGCGAAGGGCAGTCACCCCGCGCCCGAGGAGGAGGCCGAGGCGCTTTCCCGGATTATCCGGGAGCTGAACGAGCGGTTCGGCACCGACTTCGCCGAAGAGGATCGGGTCTTCATCCGGCAGCTCGAGGAGAAGCTGGCGGCCGACCCCGCGCTCACCGCAAGCGTCCGCTCGAATGCTCCCGAGAACGCCCGGCTCACCTTCGACCACGTCGTCAGCGACCGGCTGCAGGACATGGTCGATACCAACTTCAAGTTCTACAAGCGGATCACCGACGACCGCGAATTCGCCAAGTTCTTCCTGGACTGGCTCTTCGATCGCTTCCGCACGCAGGTCACCGGCCCATCTCCGACGGAGGAAGGCAGCCCCGATGCCTGAAGGGGCTGCCCGGCTTGAAGGTCGGGTCGCCCTGATCACGGGCGGGGGGCGGGGGATCGGCCGAGCCATCGCCCTTGCCTTCGCCCGCGAGGGGGCTCACATCGCGGTGCTCGCCCGCACCGCGGCCGAGGTGGACGCGGTGGCCGCCGACGCCCGCGCGCTCGGCCGCAAGGCCGCGGCGATCGCCTGCGACGTCACCGATCGCCCCCAGGTGGACACGGCCGTCCGCACGGTCGCCGCCGAGCTGGGGCCGATCCAGATCCTCGTCAACAATGCCGGCATTGCGGTCTCCGCCAAGGTGAGCGAGACCGACGACGCGCTGTGGGCGCGCCACCTGGCCGTGAACCTGACCGCCCCCTTCTACGTGAGCCGCGCCGTCCTCCCGGGGATGCTGGCCGCCCGCTGGGGTCGTATCGTGAACATCGCGTCCACCGCCGCGCGCCAGGGCTTCCCGTACGTCGCCGCCTACGTCGCCTCCAAGCACGGGCTCCTCGGCCTGACGCGCGCGCTCGCCGCCGAGGTGGGCGGAGCCGGCATCACCGTCAACGCGATCTGTCCCGGCTACGTGGCGACCGACCTGACCTGGGAGAGCGCCCGCCGGATCCAGGCCAAGACCGGCCGCTCCTACGAGGAGGCGGTGCAGTCGCTGGCCGCCTTCTCACCGCAGCGCCGGCTCATCGAGCCGGAGGAGGTGGCGGCCCTCGCCGTCGTGCTCGCCTCCGACGACGGGCGCGGGATCACCGGCCAGGCGTGGAACGTGGACGGCGGGGCGGTGCAGTCGTAGACTACGGGGCATGAAGATCCACATCGTGGGCGGCGGGCCGGCCGGCCTCTACTTCGCGATCCTGATGAAGAAGCTCGACCCCGCCCACGCCATCACGATCTTCGAGCGCGACGGCCCCGACGACACCTTCGGCTGGGGCATCGTCTTCTCCGACCGGACCTACGGGTTCCTGAAAGACCACGACGAGCCGACCCATGCCGAGATCACCGCCGCCTCCGAGACGTGGGACAACGTGGACGTGGTTCACCGTGGCCAGACCATTTCGGTGCGGGGCAACAAGTTCTCGGGCGTGGCCCGGCTGGCCTTCCTCAACATCCTTCACCGGCGCTGCCAGGCCCTCGGCGTGGACCTGCGCTTCCACGCCAACGTGGCCAGCGTCACCCTCGGCGACCCGATCGCGGACTGCGATGTGCTGGTGGGGGCTGATGGCGCCAACAGCCTCGTGCGGCGCACCTACACCGACTTCTTCCAGCCCTCGGTGGACGTCCGCCAGAACAAGTACATCTGGCTCGGCACTCCCCGCCTGTTCCACGGCCTGACCATGGGCTTCCGGGAGACCGCCGCCGGCCTGTTCATCTACCACGCCTACAAGTTCAACGAGCGGGCCAGCACCTTCATCGTCGAGTGTCCGCCCGAGACGTGGGCTCGGGCCGGTTTCGAGCGGACGTCGGAGGCCGAGACCTGCGCCTATCTGGCCCAGGTCTTCAAGACCGACCTCGAAGGGCAGCCGCTCCTGGCCAACGACTTCGTCAAGTGGCTCAACTTCCCGCTGATCAAGAACAAGCACTGGAGCCACCAGCAGATCGTGTTGCTGGGCGACGCGCTTCACACCGCCCACTTCTCCATCGGGTCGGGGACCAAGCTCGCCCTCGAGGACGCCATCGCGCTGGCCGGCTGCTTCGCCGAGCACCGGGCGGTGCCGGCGGCGCTGGCCGCCTTCCAGGCGGTCCGCAAGCCGGCGGTGGACGAGTTCCAGGACGCGGCCTATGCGAGCCTGTTGTGGCTAGAGCAGGTGCAGGAACAGCTCGACCTCGACCCGGTGCCCTTCGCCTACCGACTCATGACGCGCAGCCGCCGTGTCGGCTACAACCGACTCCAGCGCCGCGATCCCGAGTTCGTCGCGCGCTACGACGCCTGGCGGCGGGAGCAAGCGCCGGCCGCCGGTCCCATCCCCGCCGAGTACCTGGACCTCTTCCGAAAGCGGACGTTCGCCCACCTCGCCACCCTGATGCCCGACGGGACGCCACACGTCACCCCGGTGTGGGTCGACTACGACGGCCGCTTCATCCTGGTCAACTCGGCCGCCGGCCGCCAGAAGGACCTCAACATGGAAAAGCGGCGGCACGTGGCCATCGAGATCGCCGACCCCGACAATCCGAACCGCTACCTGCACGTCCGGGGACCGGTGGTCGAGATCAGCGAGGTCGGCGCCGACGAGCACCTCGACCGGCTGGCCCGGCGGTATCTGGGGATGGAGCGCTACCCGCCGAGCTGGCGGTTCCCCGGCGAGGTCCGCCGGATCTACAAGATCGCCCCCACGCGGGTGAGCACCTGGGATCCGTTCGGTTAGCTCGGTGAGCGACTACGCGACGTTCGACTATCAGGTCCGGGACGGTGTCGCCACGGTCACCTTCACCCGTCCCGACAGTCTCAACTCGCTGACCTTCGGCGTCTACGCCGACCTCGAGCGGCTGGCCGGGGCCTGTCAGGCCGACGAGGCGGTGCGGGTCCTCGTCTTGACCGGGACCGGTAAGGGGTTCTGCTCGGGCGGCGACGTCCACGAGATCATCGCGGAGCTGCAGAAGCGCGACGTGAAGGGCATGCTGGAGTTCACGCGAATGACCGGCGCCGTGGTCCGCAACCTCCGGCTCCTGGACAAGCCGGTCATCGCGGCCATCAACGGGATCGCCGCCGGGGCCGGCGCCGTCCTGGCGCTGGCCTCCGACTTCCGGATCATGGCCGACACCGCCCGCTTCGCGTTCCTCTTCACCAAGGTGGGGCTGACGGGGGCCGACATGGGCGCGGCCTTCCTGCTGCCGAAGGTGGTGGGCTTCGGCCGGGCCACCGAGCTCTTGATGCTCGGCGACACCATCGACGCCGCCACCGCCGAGCGCTATGGTCTCGCCTACCGGGTCGTCCCGGCCGAGCGGCTGGCCGCGGAGGCGGACGCGCTGGCCCGCCGACTCGCCGACGGCCCGGGTCAGGCCCTCGGCATGACCAAGCGCATGCTCAACAACGAGTGGGGCATGGACCTCGTCTCCGCCATCGAGGCCGAGGCCCAGGCCCAGGCCCTGCTCCTCATGGCGGAGGATCACAAGGAGTTCTACCGGGCGTTCACCGAGAGGCGGCCGCCGCGGTTCACCGGCCGCTGAGACGGGGTCGAAGATGGCGAAGATGGTCGTGAATCCCTCGGGCCTCGCCAAGCCCTCCGGCTTCTCCCACGGCATCGAGGCGCGCGGGCGGCTGCTGTTCCTGGCCGGGCAGACCGGCCAGGACGCCAGCGGCCGGATCGTCGCTCCCGGAGACCTGGTCGGCCAGTTCCGCCAGGCGCTGCGGAACGTGGGCACGGTGATCGAGGCCCAGGGGGGGACGCTGAAGGACCTGGTCAAGCTCACCCTGTACGTGCTCGATCGCAAGGACTACCGGGCCAAGGCGAAGGCGATCGGCCAGGCCTACCGCGAGCTGATGGGTGCCCACTACCCGGCGATGACGCTGATCGAGGTGAAGGCGCTCTGGGACGACGAGGCGCTCATCGAGATCGATGGCATCGCGGTGCTCGAGAACTCGGAGCGGGATGATCCGCTCCGCGACCTGCCGCATTGAGCGAATCGGGAGGCCTCCGGTGAAGATCGAGAGTGTGTACCACGTCGGTTTCACCGTCAGCGACCTCGAGCGCTCGATCGAATTCTACCGCGACGTCCTCGGCCTCAGCCTGTTCAGGCGGCAGACGGGGACGGCCGAGTACCTCTCGACCATCACCGGGTTTCCCGGCGTCAAGCTCGAGATCGCCCTCCTGAAGACCCCAGACGGCAACGGGATGCTCGAGCTGCTCCAGTACGTCTCCCACCCCGCGCCGGCGACCGAGCGGGAGACCAACCGGCCGGGGAACGCGCACCTCTGCTTCAAGGTGCGCGAAATCCTCGAGGCGTGCGGGGAGCTGCGGCGGCGGGGCGTCCGGCTGATCTCCGAGCCGGCGGAGATCACCGCCGGGGTCCACACGGGCGGCTACGGCGTCTACCTGCGCGATCCCGACGGCTTTACGATCGAGCTCTTCCAGCCTCCGGCGAGCTGACGACCCCGGGCGAAGCTAGCCGGACCCGCCCTAGCGGCCCCGGAAGACGAGCATGCCCAGACCCAGGATCGGTAGGTAGACCGCCAGCACCCCCTGGAGGGTGAGCATGTGTGCCGCGCCCTCCCCCATGATCACCAGCGATTCGCTCCGGACCTTGAAGGTGGTCCTCAGGACCTCGGCCACGAAGACGTTCACCGGCATGCCGAGCGAGCCCACGATGGTGCCCGGGTACACGATGGGGAGCAACGACACGACCAGGGCCAGTGTGACGACGACCATGAGGAGCAGCCTCATCGCCCTCCTCCTTTCCGGCGCGTCCGGGTAGCATCGCGGCCGGCCTCCCGCCCGGATTCCGGGGACCACCTCGGCCAGCCGACCTCGGCCCCACCCGACCGCCGAGCCGACCTTATCGTTACGCCGCGCTCCTCGCTGCTGTCAACAAATCCGTGCTGTTGTCGTCCCAAATGGAACCCGAGGCACGCGGGCCATCCGATCACCCGGCCGGACCGCCACCATTGACGTAGATCACCTGTCCGGTCAGATAGCTGGCGGCGTCCGAGACGAGAAAGCGGACGACCGTCGCGATCTCCTCCGGGCGTCCCTGCCGCCCGAGCGGGACCGAGCGGACGAAGGCCGCCGCGCGTTCGGAGCCCATGACGGCGAGCGACGCCGCCATCATCTCGGTCTCGATCGGCCCCGGCGCGACGGCGTTGACCCGAATTCCGTGGGGGCCCTCCTCCTTGGCCAGGATCCGCGTCAACGCCTCCAGCCCGGATTTGGAGACCGTGTAGGGGCCGGAAGCGGCCGGGTATCGCTGGGTGACGTTGGAGGAGAGGTTGACGATGTGCCCACGCCGCCGCTCGCGCATGTGGGGAAGGACGGCTTGAATGAGGTGGAAGGGCCCGCTCAGGTTGACGCGGAGGATGCGCTCCCAGTCCTCGGGGCGAACGTCCCCGAACCGGACGCCGGGCAAGTGGACGCCCGCGTTGTTCACCAGGACGTCGATCCCGCCGAAGGTGTCCAATGCCGCCCGCACCAGCCCTTGCGCCGCCTCCCGGGTCCCCACGTCGGCCTGGACCGCGTGGGCCACGCCGCCGGCCGCCGCGATCGCCTCGACCAGCCGGCCGGCCTCGGCCTGCCGATCGCGGTAGTTCGCCACGACGCGGAGCCCGGCCTCGGCCAGCGCCACCGCGATGGCGCGACCGATGCCCCGCGACGCCCCCGTCACGATGGCCACCTGGCCGCCGGCGGTCATGCGACCGCGCCTCGTGGACGGCGGGTAAGATGGAGGCCGCCATGCCGCGACCCTCGCGGGTCATCCCGGCGGCCCTCGCCGTCACGCTGGTGGCGTCGGGTCTGGCGATCGCGTTCGGTTCCGCGGTGGCCTTCTCGCTCGCGCTGGCGTTTCCGCCGCTGGACGCCACCATCGGCCGCGTGCTCGGCGAGCCCGTCCGGGAGGAAGTGCACCTGACCGGCGGCGGCCGGCCGCTCATCGCCGACCTCTACCATCCGCGGCGGGTCCGCGGCGCGCTCTTGCTGGTGCACGGCCTCTCGCCGGCCGGTCGGCGCCACCCCGACCTGGTCCGGCTGGCCCGCCTTCTGGCGCGTCACGGTCAGCGCGTCCTCGTCCCCGACTTCACGGGGCTCCAGACGTTCCGCCTCAGCGGCCGGGAGGTGGACGAGATCGCCGGCGCGCTCCGCGCCCTGCGCGCGCTCGGCGGCCCGGTCGGAATCGCGGGGTTCAGCTTCGGCGCCGGGCCGGCGCTGCTCGCCGCCGCCACGGCGGCCGACCTCCGTCTGGCCGGCAGCTTCGGGGGCTATGCCGACCTCCGCCACGTCATTGGCTTCATCACCACCGGCGTCCACGAATACGCCGGGCATCGATACGCCCAGCCGCAGGAGGAGTACAACCGCTGGAAGCTCCTGGCCCTCCTGGCCGGCTTCGTCGAGGACGCCGCCGACCGAGCGCGCCTGCAGGCGATCGCCGAGCGCCGGCTGGCCGACCCCGGCGGCGCCACCGAGGCCCTGGAGGCGACCCTCGGCGGCGAAGGCCGGCGCGTCCTCGACCTCATCCTCAACCGGCGGCCGGAGGCCGTCGGCCCCCTGGTCGCCGGCCTGCCGGCCGGCGCTCGGCAGGCGCTCGACCGGCTTTCGCCGGCCACCGTCGTCGCCGGGCTGTCGGGCCGCCTCCTGATCGCCCACGGGGCCGAGGACAGCTCGATCCCCTTCACCGAGAGCTTGTGGCTGGCCGAGCGGGCGGGCGGCCGAGCCCGCGCCGTCATCTTCCGGAGCTTCCATCACACGGGGCCCGAGCCGCTCTGGCAATCGCTCACCGAGCGCCTCCTCGACGGCTGGCGGCTCCTCGGGCTCGCCGACGCCCTGCTGGCGCCGTGACGGCGGCGCTCAGCGGTGGAGCTTCGCGTAGTCGTCGAGGAGCGCGAGGATCCGCTCGCGACCTTCCGAGGGAAGGCGCAGGATCGCGCGGGTGACGCCAGCGGCGGCGTAGCGCTCGAGCGTCGCCGGGTCGGGCTTGGCGCCGAACACGGAGACGGAGATCGTCCGCATGTCACGCCCGGCCCGGGCCGCCTGGGCTTTGAGATCGGCGAGCCCGCCGAGGATGGCCTGATCGCCGGCCCGCCCGCGCGGGAACCAGCCGTCGCCGAACTCGACCACCCGGCGGAGGGTGTGCCCGCTCTCTCCGGCCAGCAGCACCGGCGGGTGCGGCTTCTGAACCGGCTTCGGATACGACCAGATCCGATCGAAGTTCACGAACTCGCCGTGGAACTCCGCCTCGTCCTTCGTCCAGATCTCCTTCATGGCGAGCACGCGCTCGCGCATGAGCCGGAACCGCGTCTTGAAGACGGTTCCGTGGTTCTCCATCTCCTCGGCGTTCCAGCCCGCGCCGACGCCGAACAGGAAGCGGCCGTTCGAGAGCAGGTCGAGGCTGGCCACCTGCTTGGCGGTGACGATCGGGTCCCGCTCGATGACGAGGCAGATCCCGGTCCCGACCCGGAGCCGGGTGGTGGCGGCGGCCGCCGCCGTCAGGGCCACGAAGGGGTCGAGGGTGTGGGAGTATTCCTTGGGCAGCTCGCCGCCGCTGGGAAACGGCGTGCGGCGGCTGACCGGGATGTGCGTGTGCTCGGGGACGAAGAGCGACTCGTACCCCCGCTCTTCGAGCGCCCGGGCCAGCTCGTCGATCCGGATGGCGTAGGCGGTCGGGAACATGAACGCGCCGTAGTGCATGGTCACCTCGCGCGACACAGTCGACGACCGAGACGCTACCGCGGGCCGCGCGGTCGGTCAAGCCCTCCAACCGTTGTCGCCCGCCGGGGATTTGGCTACCATGAAGTGGCCACGCGCTCGCACTCGCCGACAGGAGGACGCGCGATGCCGGTCTCGCTCGAAGAAGGCCTGCCCCCGAAGGCGCTCTGGCCCGATCGGATCTACACGCTGCCGGAGCACCGGTACCCGGTCCGGCTGAACGCGGCCCGGGAGTTGCTCGACCGGCACGCCGAAGGCGGGCGGGCCGGGCGACCGGCCATCTACTTCCAGGACCAGGTGCTCACCTACGGCGAGCTGCAGAAGCGCGTGAACCGCCTGGCCAACGGCCTCCGCCGCTTCGGGCTCGAGGCCGGCCACCGCGTCCTGCTCCGGCTGCCGAACTGTCCGGAGTTCATCATCACCTGGCTCGCCTGCCAGAAGCTGGGCGCGGTCACCGTGTCCACGATGCCGCTCCTGCGGGCGCGCGAGCTGAGCTACATCGCGACCGACGCGGGGACGAGCGTGGCGGTGGTCGCGGCCGGACTCCGGGCCGAGCTGGACAAGGCCCGGGCCAGCGCCCCCGAGCTGAAGCGTCTCATCGTCGTCGGGGAGCCCGGTGCCGGGGACACCGCGTGGGCGACGCTGATGGACGGCCAGCCCGAGCGGTTCCCGACCGCCGACACCCGCGCCCAGGACGTGGCGATGATGTCCTACACCTCGGGTTCGACCGGGATTCCCAAGGGGTGCGTCCAGCAGCACATCGACATGATCGGGTCGGCCGACGCCTACGCCCGCTACGTGCTCACGCCGTCCGAGGACGACCGCTTCGGCGGGCATCCCACCCTCGCCTTCAGCTTCGGCACCGGCGGGCTCATGGTCTACCCCCTCTACTTCGGGGCCGCCACCGTCCTGTCCGGCCCCTTCGAGCCGGAGAAGATGCTGGAGACGGTCCAGCGCTACCGGATCAACGTCCTCTTCTGCGCGCCGACGTCGTTCAAGCTGATGCTGCGGGTGCCCGAGCTGGAGAAGCGATTCGACCTCGGCAGTCTCCGGCTGGGCGTCTCGGCCGCCGAGCCGCTCCCGGCGGCGACCTACGAAGAGTGGGTGGGACGCACGGGCAAGGAGTGCCTGGACGGCATCGGCTCCACCGAGATGTTCCACATCTTCATCTCGTCGATGCCGGATCGGGTCCGGCCGGGGGCGACCGGCATCGCCGTGCCCGGCTACGACTGCCGGGTGGTGGACGAGCAGGGCGAGGAGCTGCCGCGCGGCACGCCGGGTCTCATCGCCATCAAAGGCCCGACCGGGTGCAAGTACTGGCGGAAGCCCGACCGCCAGGCCGAGTACGTGCGCTTCGGCGGCTGGAACGTGACCGGCGACGTCTACGTCCAGGACGACGACGGCTACTTCACCTACCAGTGCCGGTCGGACGACATGATCGTGACCGGGGGGTACAAGATCCCGGGGCCCGAGGTCGAGCACGTCCTCGACGAGCACCCGGCCGTCGCCGAGTCGGCGGTGGTGGCGACCCCCGACGCGACCCGGGGGTTCATCCCGAAGGCGTTCATCGTGCTCAAGCCCGGCCAGCAGCCCTCCGATGCCCTCGCCCGGGAGCTGCAGGAGCACGTCAAGAAGGAGCTGGCCCCCTACAAGTACCCGCGGCAGGTCGAGTTCGTCGCCCAGCTCCCGCGCACGGAGACGGGGAAGATCCGGCGGGTCGAGCTCCGCCAGCAGGAGACGGCCCGCCCCGAAGGCCGGTAGCCGGTCCGCGCCCGCCCGGGCGGCGCTCACCGGCCCTGCCGCCCCTACCGTCTCGACCCCCGAGTCCGCCCCCCCACGCCAACGCGCGCGGCCCTCGAGTCGCGGGCAGAAATAACTTCGGCGACCCCCCGGGCCAGCGCTAGACTCGGAGCACTGGCGCTCCATCGGGGAGGTGCCCATGCGCCTTGACCGGCTTCTCGTCGCGCTGCTCGCCCTGGCCTGGCCGGCGGACGGCGAGGCCGACCGCATCTACCTGAAGTCTGGCGGCGAGGTCGAGACCGTACGCTGGTACTACGCGGGTGACATGCTCTACTACCAGCAGTACGGAGGGACGGTCGGGGTCCCCCGCGGTGACGTGCACCGGATCGAGACGAAGCCGAGCCGGCCCCCGACGGCCCGGCCTGACATCACGATCGAGCCATCGCCGGTGCCGACGGCGGCGGGAGCGCCGGGACCGCCCGCCGTCAAGCCGAGCCTCGTCGCCCCGTCGAGTATCGTGGGACGGTGGGATTCGGAAGCGCGGACGGCCGGCGGACTGGGGGACTGGATCGAATTCCGCTCCGACGGCACCGTGCTGAACAGCTTCGGCGCGATGCTAGACGACGAGTCTTACCGGTTGGAGGGCGATCGGCTTTTCAGGACGCATGGGAAGATGCCCGGCCAGGGGAGTGACCTAGGGCAGCGCATACGCTTCGAGAAGAACGCCGTCATCGGGGCGCGCGACACACCGATGCGAAGGGTTGGCCGTTCGCCGGGGGATGGTCACTCCCTCGCCGGCATCTGGGGCTTTCTCCATCACACCGGCCTCACCGCCTATGAAGAGTTCACCCCGGACGGGCGGGTGCTCTTTCGCCTGCCGATGCAGAGCCAGGAGGGCAGGTATCGGCTCGACGGCCGGACACTGACCATCACCTGGAAGGACGGGATGTCGGCCACGCTGGACGTCCGGCTCGGCGACGATAACCTCGTGACGCGTCCGCAAGGGCAAGCGGAGCGTCGATACCGGCGCGAGCAGGGCAGCATACCGGCAGTCCGCGCGGCCGCGGTCCGCGCGGCCGAGGTCGAAGGATTCCGGCAACAGACTCAACCCTGAGATGCGAAGCCCCCATCGGGTTCGCCTCAGGGCGATGCCCCCGGCTTCCGTGCCACGAACAGGTAGCGGTTCAGACTGAAGAAGTAGTCGCCCTCGGCCGTCCGCCCCCGCAGGTCCGCCGCCCACGCCTCCGCCTCGTCGCGCGGGATCCCCTGCCGGATCGCCGACTCCATCGTGGGAGCGATGATCCCCCCGCTGAACGAGTCGGCATCGTAGCGCAGGTTCAGTACCGGGACGGCGGCGGTGTGCGTGAGCGTGAGGCCGGCGTTCCGCAGGAGCGCGGGCAGGCGCGGCGGCAGGTGCGGGTGGGCGAAGTCGGCCAGCCGGGCCTCCATCACCCGCCGGTGCCGCGCGCGGTCCGCGGTCAGCCACACGCAGGAGTCCCAGTCGGTGTCCACCACGACCAGCCGCCCGCCCGGCCGCAGCACCCGGGCCGCCTCCGCCAACGCCTCGTCGATCGCGGGGACGTAGAGGTAGACCTGCACGGCGACAACGAAGTCGAAGCTGGCGGCTCGGGAGGCGAGCTGGGCGGCATCGGCCAGGACGAACGCGATCCGGTCCTCGAGCGCCTCGTCCTTGGCGCGCCGTCCGGCTAGCGCGAGCATGTCGGTGCTCGTGTCGCTGGCGACGATCCGCCCCCGGTCGCCAACCTCGCGTGCCAGCTCGCAGGCGAGAAAGCCTGGCCCGCAGCCCACGTCGAGCCCGCGCTCGCCCGGCCGGGCGGCCAGCGCGGCGCGGGTCCGCGCCCGCTGCTCGGCGATCTCGGGCGACGCGTAGATCCGCGCGGTGCGCGCCGCCGCCGCCGCGTCGAATTTCCGGGCCATGGCGGCGGGCAGTGTAGCACGGGCGGCGTGTTCGTTCTCCTCGCCGGGGTCCCGAACGGCTACAATAGGACGTCCCATGGGTGCTGACCTGCGGCGCCGCTGCCGAGGTCTGGCCGGCGGTTCATTCCCGGTTGGATTCGTGGTAATCTTCATGCCATGAAAACTACCATTGATGCCACCGGCCGTTTGGTCATCCCCAAAGAGATCCGCCGAGAGGCCGGGCTCAAGCCCGGTATGCTCCTCGAGGTCCGCTGGGCAGAGGGACGGATTGAGATCGCCCCTGCCCCGTTACCCGTCAAGCTCGTGCGCCGAGGCCGGCTGCTGGTCGCGGTTCCACAAGAAGAGGTGACTCCACTGACCGTGGAGACGGTCGAGCGGACGCGCGCGGCGATACGTCGGGAACGGTCCCCTCGCACGTAGGCGGCGGTGCCAGGTTTCTTGCCGGACACGAGCTGCATGGTGGCGGCCGTGTGCGCATGGCACGAGCACCATGATCGGGCGGCCAGGGAGATCGAGGGCCGCTTGCGTCGAGGCGAAAAGATGCTCATCGCGGGTCCGGCGTTGATCGAAGGCTATTCGGTGCTGACCCGTCTCCCCCCGCCGCATCGCCTGTCTCCGGTGGACGCCTTTGCCCTTCTCGACGCCAACTTCATGCGCGCAAAAATAATCGCCCTGGACGGCAGATCGTATGTCGCACTCTTACGGCGGGCTGCGGATGACGGTATCGCTGGCGGCCAAACCTACGACGCTGTCATCGCGGCGTGCGTTCTCAAGGTAGAAGCTCGTGCACTCCTCACCTTTAATGCCGATCATTTCCGATTCCTGGCCGAGAGAGGAATGGCTGTCGTCGTCCCGGGGGAAAATGGATGAGCGAGAACGTCACGCTGGCGCGCGACGGTCGCATCGCCACCGTCACCCTGAACCGGCCCGATCGGCGCAACTCGCTGAGCGACGCGATGCTCGCCGAGCTGGCGACCGCCTTCGCCGAGCTGCGGGACGACGCCGGCACTCGCGTGGTCATCGTGACCGGGGCGCCGCCGGTCTTCTCGGCCGGCGCCGATGCCGCGCTCAAGAGCACGATGTCGGCCGAGGAGCGGCGGCGCGTCTTCCTGGCCCGCAAGAGCCAGTTCCGGCGGCTGTTCGAGCGGGCGACCGGTCTTCTCGAAGGCCTCGAGCAGGCCACCATCGCGGCCATCAACGGCCACGCGGTGGGCGGCGGGGTCGGTCTCACGCTGGCCTGCGACTTCCGGTGGGCGGCGGCGGAGGCCGAGATCTGGATCCCCGAGGTGGACCTCGGCGTCCCCCTCGGTGTCGGCTCCACCACGCGCCTGGTCCGGTTGGTGGGACCAGCCCGCGCAAAGGAAATCATCATGGAGTGCCGCCGCTGCCCGGCGGCCGAAGCGCAGGCGATGGGCCTCGTCCACCGCGTGGTGCCTGGCGCCGACCTCGCCAAGGCGGTGCGCGAGTACGCCGAGCGCCTGGCGGCCAAGCCCTTCCGCCCGCTCGCCGAGGTCAAGGCTCGCATCAACGCCATCGCCCGCACCGGCATCCCCGAGGTCAACGCGATGACCGAAGGCTTCCTCGACCGCGAGGAGCGCGAGTGATGCTCGAGGGAATCCGCGTCCTCGACCTCTCGCGCGTCATCGCCGGGCCCTACTGCGCGATGCTGCTCGGCGACCTCGGCGCCGACGTCGTCAAGCTGGAGCGGCCGGGGCGCGGTGATGACCTCCGGGCTCTCCGCGGCGACGGGGTGATGAGCGCCGTCTTCGCGGCGGTGAACCGGAACAAGCGGGGCATCGCCGTCGAGCTCGGCCACCCCGAAGGCGCCAAGCTCGCCTTCGAGCTGGCCCGGCGCGCCGACGTCGTGATCGAGAACTTCCTGCCCGGCGGGGCCGATCGTCTCGGCCTCGGATACGCCGCGGTGCGAGCGGCCAACCCGGGCGTGGTCTACCTCTCGGTCACCGGCTTCGGCCAGACCGGTCCCTACGCGCGACGGCCGGGCTACAACTCGATCGCCCAGGCGATGAGCGGCCTCATGGCCGTCACCGGCATGCCGGGCCACCCTCCGACGAAGGTCGGCGGCTCGGTCGCCGACCTGGCGGCGGCGTACGTGGCCTTCGGCGCGGTGAACGCGGCGCTGGTCCACCGCGTCCGCACCGGGGAAGGGCAGCACCTGGACGTGAACCTCCTGGCCTCGACCCTCGGGCTCCTGCCGGATCCGGTCGCCCACTACCTCGCCACCGGCGTGCGGCCGGGCCGGGAGGGCAACCGCAACCCGAACCTGACGCCCGCCGAGGCCTATCGCACGGCCGACGGCTACCTGACCGTGGTTCTCATGAACCCCGATCAGTGGGAGCGCTTCTGCCGCGTCCTCGGCGACGACGTGCTCCGCGACGAAGCGCGCTTCGCGACCAACGAGGCTCGCCTGGCCAACCGCGAGGAGCTGCGGACGCGGGTCGAGACCGCGCTGGCGACCGCGCCGACCGCCGACTGGGTCGCCCGCTTCGAGGCGGCGGCGATCGCCGCCGGACCGATCTACGAGTTCGACGAGGTCTTCGCCGACCCGCAGGTCCGCCACCTCGGCCTGGTCACCGAAGTGGCCCAGCCCGGCTATGGCCCGGTGCGGATGCTCGACGCGCCGTTTCGGGCCTCCGCGATGCCGGCATTGGCGCGCCGGCCGGCCCCGCGGCCCGGCGAGCACACCGCCGAAGTGCTGGCAGAGCTGGGGCTGACGCGGGCCGACATCGACCGCCTCGCCGAGGCCGGCACGGTCATGCTGGGAGGGTCCGGATGACCGGTCTCAGCGTCGGGTCAGCCGGAGGACCTTGTCGCCGTCGCGCGGACACCGCCCGCGCCCGTCGCAGTTGCTCGTCGTCACGTAGAGGTGGCCGTCCGGCCCCATGATCACGTCCCGGAGCCGCCCATAACCGTCGGGAGGATCCCCCCGCAGGTAGACCTCGTGCTCGACCCGGCCCGCCTGAAAGGCCACCACGCGGTGGAGGTGCCGGGAGCCGAGCGTCCCGATCAACAGGCTGCCCCGCCACCCGGCAATGTTCTGGCCGGTGTAGAGGGCGGCACCGCCCGGCGGCGCGGCCCGCGTCCAGGTCAGCCGGGGCGCGACCATCCCCGCCGACTGTTGGCAGCCGTAAACGGTGGGCCAGCCCAGGTTGGCCCCCTTGCGTGCCACGTTGACCTCGTCGTGGCCGCTCCGACCCAACTCGCCGCTGGGGCCGTGGTCGGTCACCACCAGCGTGTCGGCGTCGAGCCAATCGAAGCCCTGCGTATTGCGGATGCCCCACAGGAACACGGGGCTCCCCGGGAAGGGGTTGTCCGGCGGCACCCGGCCCTCGGGGGTCAGCCGGAGGAGCTTGCCGGCCAGGGACTCGCGGTCCTGGGCGCGGGCGGGCTCGCCGGCGTCCCCGGTCCCGACGTACAGCATGCCGTCGGGCCCGATCCGCAGCCGGCCGCCGTCGTGGAACCGGGCCGCCGGGATGTCGTCCAGGATCAGGCGCTCGCGCTCGGCCGAGCGCCCGTCCGTCGCCAGCTTCCAGCGCTCCACCCGGTTGACGGCGGCCCCCGCCTTCCGAACCGTGAAGTAGATGAAGAAGAGCCGGTTCTCCGCGAAGCCCGGGTGGAGCGCGAGGCCGAGGAGGCCGCCCTCCCCGCCCTCCACCGAGATCCGGGCCACCGGCTCGGGCTGAAGACGGCCGTTCGCCACGCGCCGGATGCGGCCGGCCCGCTCGGTCACGAGCAGGTCGCCTCCGGGCAGGAAGGCGAGTGCCCAGGGGACCTCGAGTCCCGTGACCACCGCTTCGACGCGGATCGGCACCCGGCCGTCGGGGCCGTAGTCGCGCTCGACGAGGAGGCAGCCGTCTTGGCCCAGCGAAGCGGCCGCGACCAGCAGGGAGAGGACAATCACGGGGACCGCGATGCGCGCGTGCGTCATGACGCCACCTCCGCGAATCGGCTTTGCATGAGCCAGGCCGGACCGCCGCTTGACCTGGCGCGGCGGTTTCCGTAGAGTGAAACCACCGTTTCGGCTGTTCTGGCCGCGATTTCCCGAGCCCGGAGGCCCCTCATGGCACATCGGCGCGTCGCGCTCTCACTCGCCGCCAGCCTGGCGGCGTCGTTCGTGTCCCTCGCCCTGGCGACGCCGGCCGCGGCCCAGGCGCCGACCGAGATCCGGGTCGGCGCCACCGTGGCGGTGACCGGTCCGTTCTCGGCCGAGGTCGGCCACTTCAAGAAGATGATGGAGCTGTGGGCGGAGACGATCAACGCCAAGGGCGGCATCCAGCTCCGGGAGTACGGCAAGCGGCTGCCGATCAAGATGGTCGTCTACGACGATACCTCGAAGCCACCGGACGCGGTCCGGCTCTACGAGAAGCTCGTCAGCGAAGACCAGGTCCACGTCCTCCTCGGGCCCTACTCGTCGCCGATCACGGTGGCGGTCTCCACCGTCGCCGAGAAGCATCAGATCCCCATGATCGCGCTGGAGGCGAACTCGACCGGGATCTTCAAGCGCGGCTTCAAGTGGCTGGTCGGCGTCATCGACGACGGCACCAAGTGGTCGCACCACTACTTCGACATGCTGAAGGCGGAGGGCAAGGCGAAGTCGATCGGCTTCGTGATCGAGGACACGCCCCACCCCAAAGAGGTCGGCTCGGGCTCCATCCCCAAGGCCAAGTCGGTCGGGCTCGAGGTCAAGGTCGAGGAGTACTTCCCGGTCGCCACCCAGGACTTCACGCCCATCATCACCAAGCTCAAGGCCGCCAACCCGGACATCGTCTACCTGTCGGCCTTCCCGGCCCGCGAGGTGACCTTCTTCAAGCAAGCGCTCGAGCAGGGGCTGAGCCCCCGCGAGTTCCACATGATCCACCACGGGGTCGCCTTCTACGGCGCGGTCGGGATCCGCAACGCCAACCTGGTCACCGGCGAGGCGTACTGGATGCCGGGCGTCAAGGCGGGCAACTCGAAGCCGTTCGAGGAGCTGCTCCAGAAGCTCAACGTCAAGGTCGAGGACTACCCGTGGTCGTCCATCCACTACTTCGGCTTCGAAACGCTGGTGGCCGCGCTCGAGAAGGCGGGCACGCTCGACCGGGAGAAGCTCCTGGCCGCCATCAAGGGCCTCGACATCGAGACGATCAGCGGCCGGCTGAAGTTCGACGCCCAGACCGGCCAGGGCACCCTCAACCCGTTCCCGACCCAGATCCAGGAGGGCAAGTACGTGACGCTGTGGCCCGCCGAGATCGCGTCGGGCAAGCACGCCTACCCGCGCCCGGGCTCCCAATAGACCACGGACAATCCTTCCGGGTCGGGTTCGACGTCGGCGGCACCTTCACCGACTTCGTCCTCCAGGCCAGCGACGGCCGGCTCCTGACCGGTAAGCGCCTCACCACCTCCCACGACCCCGCTCGCGCGTCCGTGGACGGGCTGCGGGAGCTGGTCGCGCGAGCGGAGCTCGGCTGGTCCGACCTGGCCCAGGCCGTTCACGGCACCACCCTCGGCTCCAACGTCGTCATCGAGCGCAAGGGCCGCCACGTGGCCCTCCTCACCACCTGTGGCTTCCGCGATGTGCTCGTCATCGGCCGGGAGAAACGGTATCAGGTCTACGACCTGTTCATCGAGAAGCCGGCCCCGCTCGTCCCTCGCTCGCGCATCCGCGAGGTCACCGAGCGGATCGCCTTCGACGGCGAGGTGCTGACGCCGCTCGACGAAGCCGAGCTGCGGGTCACCGTACGGGGACTCGCCAAAGAGGGGATCACGACGCTCGCGGTCTGCTTCCTCCACGCCTACGCGAACCCGACCCACGAGCGCCGGGCGGCCCAGATCGTCCGCGAGGAGGCCCCCGACATCGCGGTCAGCCTCTCCTCCGAGGTCTCGCCCGTCATCCGGGAGTACGAGCGGACCTCGACCACCGTTGTCAACGCCTACGTCATGACCGCGGTCCGCGACTACCTGGAGCGGCTGGAGCGCGCCCTGGCCGATCTCGGCTATCGCGGGCGGCTGTTCGTCATGCAGTCCTCGGGCGGGATCGCCACCGCCGAGACGATGGCCCGCTTCCCGGTCCGGATGATCGAGTCGGGACCGGCGGCCGGCGCGCTGATGGCGGCCGCCTACGGCAAGCTCACCGGTCACGCCGACCTGGTCGCCTTCGACATGGGCGGCACCACCGCCAAGCTCTCGCTCGTCGTCGGCGGCCGGCCGCAGACGATCCGCGAGTTCGAGCTGCACCGGGTGCGCCTGCAGCCGGGCAGCGGCATTCCGATGACGATCCCGGCCATCGACCTCGTCGAGATCGGCGCCGGCGGCGGCTCCATCGCCCGGGTCGCGATGGGCGTGATCACGGTCGGGCCCGATTCGGCCGGCGCCGACCCCGGCCCCATCTGCTACGGGGCGGGGGGGAGCGAGCCCACCGTCACCGACGCCAACCTGGTGCTCGGCTACCTCAACCCCGACTACTTCCTCGGCGGCCAGATGCGGCTCGACGTCGAGGGGGCGCGCCGGGGGATCGCGACCGCCCTCGCGGGCCCGCTCGGGCTGACGGTGGCCGAGGCCGCGTGGGGCGTCCATCAGATCGTGAACACCAACATGGAGCTGGCGACGCGCGTCGTCTCGATCGAGCGCGGCTACGATCCGCGCCGTCTCGCCTTCGCCGCCTTCGGGGGCTCGGGCCCGGTCCACGGCTGCCGGTTGGCCCAGGCCCTCCGCATCCCGCGCGTGATCCTCCCCGCCGCCGCCGGCGTGACCTCGGCCCTGGGGCTCCTGGCCGCCGACGTGAAGTTCGATCTCTCGCGCTCGTACGTGACGCGGCTCGGCGCGCTCGACGCGGCGGATCTCGGGCGGGTCCTGGACGAAATGGCGGCCGCCGGCAGCGCGGTGGTGCGCGAGGCGGGGGTGACCGGCCCGCTGGGGGTGATGCGGAACGCCGAGCTGCGCTACGTGGGGCAGGGGTACGAGCTGACGGTGCCGTTTCCCGATGGTCCCCTCGGCGCGCTGCGCGAGGCCTTCCACGCCGCCTATGCCCAGCGCTACGGTTACGCCGACCCGAAGGCGGAGGTCGAGCTGGTCACGGTCGGTGTGACGGTGAGCGGGGCCGGCCCCGACCTCCGACTGCCAGCGCACCGGCCGGGGACCCGGCAGGTGAGCGAGGCGCGGAAACCGGATCGGCCGGTGTACTTTCCGGAATTTCGCGACTACGTCCCCTGCCCGATCTACGACCGCGGGCGACTGCCGGTGGGCGCCCGCCTGGCCGGCCCCGCGGTGGTCGAAGAGGCCGAATCGACCACGGTGCTGCCCCCGCGCGCCGTGGCCGAGGTCGACCCCTGGGCGAACCTGCTCGTGAGCCTTGAGTCATGAGCGGTGTGGATCCGATCACCCTCGGCGTCATCTGGGGCGGCCTCCAGTCCATCACCGTCGAGGTCGGTACCACCGTTCACCGCACGGCCCACTCCCAGCAGGCGCGGGAGGGCCAGGACTTCTCGGTGTGCCTTTTCGATCCCGACGGTCGCATGGTCGCCCAGGGGCCGTACAGCCCGGGCCACATGGGCGCCATGTCGTTCGCGGCCAAGAACGCCCTCGCGGCGTTTCCCGGCAACCGCCTCCGGCCCGGCGACGTCGTGCTGTTCAACAGTCCCTTCCTCGGCTCCGGGCACTTCCCCGACTTCTTCATGATCCAGCCGGCGTTTCACGCCGACGGCCGGCTCATCGGGTTCGCCGCCAACATCCTCCACCACACCGACGTCGGCGGGATGCGGCCGGGCAGTCAAGCGGTCGAGGGCGTGTTCGACTACTTCCAGGAGGGGCTCCATCTGCCGCCGGTCCGGCCGTGGAAGGCGGGCGAGGAGCAGGAGGACGTCCTCGCCATCATCCTGGCCAACACGCGGATGCCCGACTCGATGCTGGGCGATCTCCGCGCCCAGCGCAACTCGCTCCGGGTCGGGGAGCTCCGGTTCATGGACCTGGTCCAGCGCCACGGTTACGACACCGTGCGCGCCGCCATGACCCAGGTCATGGCCCGCACCGAGGCCAAGGTCCGGGAGGCGATCCGCGCCATCCCCGACGGCGTCTACCCCTTCGAGGACTTCATGGACGACTGCGGGCCGGACACGCCACCCATGCGCCTCTTCGTCACCGTCACCGTCCGCGGCGAGGACGTCTTCATCGACTTCGATGGCACCGGGCCCCAGACCGAGTCGGGGATGAACTCCTACCTCAACTACACGCGCTCGTACTGCTACGCGGCGGTGAAGTGCCTGACCGATCCTTACGGCCCCCAGAACGACGGCGCCTTCCGCCCGCTCCACATCGAGGCCCCGCTCGGCTCGTTTCTCAACCCGCGGCCCCCGGCCGGCGGCGGCCCGCGGGCGGTCTTCTGCTACCGGATCTTCGACGCGGTCATCGGGGCGCTGGCTCCCGCTCTGCCGGATCGGGTGACGGCGGCCGGCTCGCACTTCGCCAATCCGACGTTCGGCGGCTTCGACCCGCGGCGGAACCGGCGCACCGTCGTCTACGAGCTGGTCCTCTCGGGCACCGGCGCCCGCCCCGATCGCGACGGGTGCGAGGCGATGTCCATGGCCTTCAACGCCTCCAACATCCCGGTCGAGTCGCAGGAGGCGAGCCAGCCGGTCCTGGTCGAGCGCTTCGAGCTCCGCCGCGACTCCGCCGGCGCCGGCCGCTGGCGCGGCGGCACCGGCATCCGCCGCGACATGCGGTTCCTCCTCCAGCACGGCAAGCTCACCAACAACACCGAGCGCCAGCGCTTCGCGCCGTGGGGGCTGTTCGGTGGCCAGCCGGGCCAGCCGGGAGTCACGCTGCTGAATCCCGGCACGCCCGCCGAGCGGCGAATCCACTCCAAGGCCTCCGACACCTTCGCGTACGGCGACGTGGTGTCCTTCCAGCAGTCGGGGGCCGGCGGCTTCGGCCCACCGTGGGAGCGCGATCCCCAGGCCGTCCTGCGCGACGTCGTCGAAGACTACGTCTCCGTCGAGGGCGCCCGCCGGGACTACGGCGTCGTCGTGGACCCGGGGACCCTGACCGTGGACGAGCCGGCCACCCGCGCCGCCCGCGAGGCCATGCGCACGGGCACGCCGGACCCGCCGCCGGTCGTCACGCGCCGGGGTCCCCTCTGGTGAGCATGCCGTCGGACCCCACGGCCGTCGCGACCTCCGAGGGAAGAGCCCGAGTGACTTGTCCGCCCTCTTCGATCTGACTATACTAGTCACATGCAATCGGCGGCCGTCGCGCGGCTCAAGAGCCAACTGAGCCGGTACCTGCGCCGGGTCAAGGCCGGCGAGGAGATCCTCGTCACGGAACACGGAGTCCCGGTGGCCCGCCTGGTTCCCATCGGCCCCCGAGCAGAAGGTCTGGAGAAGCTTCGTGACCTGGAACGGCAGGGACTCGTGCGACTCGGAAGTGGCCGCCTGCCCCGAGATTTCTGGAAGCTGCCACGTCCGCGCGACCGGCGCGCGCTCGTGCGCCGTGCCGCCGTCGAAGAGCGCGAGAGGGGTTGGTGAGGTTCTGGGATACCTCCGCAGTTGTCCCGCTCTGCCTCGCGGAACCAGAAAGCCCACGGACCCGCGCGCTGGTCGAGAGTGATCCCGCGCTCGTCGTCTGGTGGGCCACGCGCACCGAGTGCATCTCCGCGCTGCTACGGCGCCGCCGCGAAGGCACACTCAGCGCGACGGCAGTCGATCGAGCCCGTCGCGTCCTGGTGGCGCTGGCAGCCGAGTGGTCGGAGGTCTTGCCCAGCGAAACGGTGCGTAACCGGACGGAGCGGCTGCTAGCCGTCCACAGCCTGCGCGCCGGCGACGCCTTCCAGCTCGCGGCGGCGCTGCTCTGGTCCAGAGGAGAGACGAGCGGTCTGGCGTTCGTGTCGTTCGACGACCGGCTCCGCGAAGCCGCGCGGCGGGAAGGATTTCATGTCCTGCCTGAACGCTAGACTGGGTTACCCGCTCAGGAAACCTGACCTTGGACCGCGCCTCCGCCGCCGCCGCTCTCGTTGATTCGCTGGTGTAACCGTTCCCCTACGTGCAGACGTTCATTCAGCTCCTGATCGGGGGGGTCCTCCAGGGGGGAATCTACGCCCTGGGGGCCTTCGGCCTCTCCATCATCTTCGGGGTCCTCCGCGTGCTCAACGTCGCCCACGGGGACTACCTCATGCTGGGCGGCATGCTCACCTACTGGCTCTACACCGCGTGGGGGCTGCCGCCCTGGGCCTCGCTGGTGGTCGTCTTCCCCGTCTTCTTTCTGGGCGGGCTCGTGGTCGAGCGCGGCCTCATCCGCCCGATCACCGGGAAGGGCCACCACGAGTTCCTGGTCGCCTCCATCCTGGTCACCCTCGGCATCTCCCTGGCCATCGAGGACGTGACCGCCTTCGGGCTCACCCAGCCGGTGAAGGGCATCGACTACTTCCTCCCGCCGATCCGGATGGGCGCGATCGTCGTGTCGTCGCTCCGGCTGATCCTGCTCGCCCTCATCGTGGCCCTCACCGCGGCGATCCACCTCTTCCTCCAGCGAAGCTTCACCGGGAAGGCCCTTCGCGCGGTGATGGAGGACCGCGAGGGCGCGATGCTGGCCGGGATCGACATCGGGACGGCATCGGCGGTGGCCTTCGGGCTGGGAACGGCCCTCACCGCCACCGCCGGCGTCTTCTTCGTCACGCTCATCCCGGTCGATCCGCACATCGGCATCCCGCTCACGCTCAGGTACCTGGCCATCATCGTGCTGGGCGGGGTCGGCCACCTCCCCGGCGCCCTGGCCGGCAGCGTCGTGCTCGGGCTCTCGGAGTCGCTCGTCGCCTTTTACGTGGGCGCCGAGTGGTCTCTGACCGTGGCCTTCGTCATCCTGATCGCGATCCTGCTCGCGCGGCCCCGCGGCCTCCTCGGTTGATGGCAGTCGTCCTCGTCGGGGTCGGCCTCGTCGCCTTCGCCGGCTTCGCGGCCCTCCCTGCGCTGACGACGTCTACGTACCTGATCGCCTTCTTCCTCTCGGTGTTCATCGCCGCCATCCTCGCCCAGAGCTACGACTGGGTGGGCGGTCACCTCGGCTACCTGAATCTGGGGCACGCCTCCTTCTTCGGCATCGGCGCCTACACCTTCGGCATCCTGCTCAAGGGCGGGCAGCCGCTCCTGGTGGCCTTCGGGGCGGGGGCGGTCCTGGCGGTCGCCTTCGCGCTCCTGATCAGCTATCCGTTCTTTCGCCTCCGCGGCGCGTACTTCGCGCTCGCCACCTTCGGGTTGGTCACGCTGCTCGAGCTGCTGGCCTCGAACCTGTCGGAACTCACCGGCGGCTCCGGGGGTCTCACCATCCCCACCGGCTACCGTCTCTACCGCGCCTACTACGCGGCGCTCGGCCTGCTGGCGCTCGTCGTCGGCGCCACTGCCGGGCTCGCGCGCTCGCGGCTCGGTCTGGCCCTCGTCTCCATCCGGGAAGACGAGGAGGTGGCGGGGGCCTTCGGCGTCAACGCCTACGGCGTCAAGTGCCTGGCCCTGGTGGCGAGCGCGGCGGTGGCGGGGCTGGCCGGGGGACTCTACTGCTGGTACCTGACCTACATCATCCCCAGCACCGTGTTCGGACTCGACGTCGCTATCGGCCCCATCGTCATGGCCATGCTGGGCGGTTCGGGGACTATCGCCGGCCCTCTACTCGGTGCCCTGGTGCTGGACGTGATCCGTGAAGTTCTCCGATTCAAGACGCAGTATCTCGCCCTGACCATCTACGGCGTCATCCTGGTCCTGGTCGGGCTCTTCCTGCCCGGCGGTCTGGCCAACCCGCGGCGCTGGCGCCGGCTGACCCGCTTGGCTGGCCGACGTCTGGCCTGACACCCGTGGCGGCGCGACGGCGTCGCCGGCCGGACGTCGGGGGCAGCCGATGATTGGCCGATCCGCGCCCTTCGGGGCCGGCCTCGCCGGTACCCGATTTGCTGCGACCCGGGATGGCCGGGTGACCGTCGGGTGCCGGTCACCGCCGGGCCGAGGCACAACTCGAGACGAGGAGGATGGGCCCATGACGCGACTGTTCCCGGTGCTGATTGCCCTTCTGCTGGCGACGGTCTTCCTCGCGGGTGAGACGCTGGCTCAGCAGCAGCAGCCATCGTCCGCGCCGCCCAGCGGCTCGGCCCAGCCGGCCGCCCCGTCGGATGCGTCGGGCAAGGACGGCAAGACGGTCGAGGGCAAGGTCAAGAGCTATGACGCGGCGACCAACATGGTAACGCTCGACGACGGGATCCAGTACTCGATCCCGGCTGACCTGCAGTTCGACCGGGACCTCCTGCTGAAGGAGGGCGCGAGCGTCAAGGCGAGCTACGACGAGAAGGACGGCCAGCGGGTCATCTTGAAGATCGAGGCGAACTAGCGCGCCGGTCGATCCGGCACCCGAAAGGCCCGAAGGGATCCCTCGGGCCTTTTTTTGGGGGGGGGGCCGCCTACTGCTTCGGCCCGGCGGCCAGCGGCTGGTCGCCGACGAGTCGGTCCTGCCCGGCTTGCCCCAGGAACCGTCGGATATCGGCCAGCGGGGTCACGTAGGTCTCTCCGGGCACGGGCACGTCGATGTAGCGGAGAGCGGCGTCGCCCTTGAAGGAGACCCGCGCGGTGCGATAGCCCTCCACCACGCCGACCAGCCGGCCGGTGGTGGCCTCGAACACGCCGCCCCCGCTGGCGCCGTAGCTCACCGAGGCGTCTACCATCAGGCGGGCCCCGGCGTCGGCGTCGTCGCCGCCGTCCGGGTTGACCTGGCTCACGATGCCCCCGACCAGCGTCATGCTGCGGCCCCAGGGAAAGGCGACCACCCAGATGGCGTCCCCGAGGGCAGGCGGCTGGCCCAGGCGGGCGGCGACGCAGCGCTCGGTCTCGATCCGGAGGAGCCCGAGGTCGAGGTCGTCGCCGTCACGGCGAACGAGCATCGTGGCCCGAGCTCGCACGCCTTTCCCCTGGTGACGGCCGAGGAGGACGTAGATCTCCTGGCCGTCGGTGAGGCCGGTCAGGGTGTGCCCGCTGGTCAGGACCAGGCACTCGGTCGTCCGACCCAGGGAACGGGCGGCGACGACGACCCCGGAGCCGCTCCGAAATCGGCGCCCGTCCTGCTCGAGCACGATCTGGACCGTCGGCGGCAGGATGCGCTGCAGGACCTCTTCCCGGGTCGGCGCCCACAATCGGTCCGTCGCGCAGCCGGCACCGAGCACCAGCAAGAGCGCGCAGGCGAGGAGGCCGCGGCCCCGGGTCCCTCCCATGGCTCGCGCCATACGCGCGCATCCTAGCGCAAATCGACGTGAGACGAAGCGGAATTTACACCGTGGGGAGGACCCGTAGGTCATCGGAGGGGGTGTCGGAACACCCCCTCCGAAGCCTCCGTGACTCCGATAGGCCCGGAGCTTCAGCGGCGGGTCTCCAGCCGACGACGCGCCTCCGCGAAGACTGCCTCGAACATCGGCCAGGTGAGCTTCCCGGTCTGGGTGTTCTGCCGGCTCGGATGGTAGGTGGCGAGCAGGGTGACGTTCCCCGGCAGCTCGACCACCGCTCCGTGGCCAAACCGCGGCCGCGGGCGCGGCGCTGGCCACCCCAGCGCCAGCCTGCCCCGCAGATAGGCGTCGAAGCCGATCCGGCCGAGCGCGATGATCACCCGCACGCGTCGGAGCTGGGCCAGCTCGCCATGCAGGTAGCCGGCGCAGTTGGCCAGCTCGCTCGGCAGCGGGCGGTTGCCGGGGGGCGCGCAGTGGATCGCGGCCGTGATGTAGGCGTCGCGCAGCCGGAACCCGTCGCCGCGCCGGCGGGACGTCGGCCGGGTGGCAAAGCCGTGGGCGTGGAGCGCGCGGGCCACCCACTCGCCGCTGCCGCCGGCGGCGTCCCCGGTGAACATGCGCCCGGTGCGGTTGCCGCCGTGGGCGGCCGGAGCCAGACCGACGAGCAGGAGCCGGGCGCCGACCGTTCCCAGGCTGGGCACCGGCCGCGCCCAGTACCGCTCCCCACGGAAGCGGCGAGGCGGATCGGCGGCCACCGCCTGACGATGCGCGACCAGCCGGGGGCAGCGGCGACAACGGACGATGCGGGCCTGGAGCGCGGCGAGCGCGCGGGCGCCCGGGCCGGCGCGCGTGGTGCGCTCAGCGAGTGGCGCCAAGATATGCGGTCACGACGGCGGGGTCCGCCGCCACCGCCGCCGGCGTCCCCTCCGCGATCTTCTCTCCGTGGTGAAGCACCACGACGCGGTCGGAGAGCGCCATGATCGCCTTCATGATGTGCTCGATCATGATGACGGTCGTTCCCTGGCGCCGGATCTCGCGGATCAGGTCCATGAGCGCCCGGGCCTCGGCGGCCCGGATCCCCGACAGGACCTCGTCGAGCAGGAGCAGGTCAGGCTCGGTGGCGAGCGCGCGGGCGATCTCGAGCCGCGTGCGATCGGCGAGGGGCAGGGTCTGAGCCGGCTCGCCGCCCCGCCCGGCCAGGCCCACCAGGCCGAGCAGGCGGCCGGCCTCGGCCGGCCCCGTCCCGGTAGCCCGCCGGTGGGCGCCGAAGTAGCGGCCGACGAGGACGTTCTGGGCCACGGTGAGCGCGGGCAGGATGCGCACGAGCTGAAAGGTGCGCGCCACGCCGAGGCGGGCGATCCGGAACGGGGGCAGCCGGGTGATGGGTGTCCCCCGGAACCGCACGGTTCCTCGCGTCGGGCGGACGAGACCGGTGACCACGTTGAAGAGCGTGGTCTTGCCGGCGCCGTTGGGACCGATCAGTCCCACGATCTCGCCGGAGGCGACGCGCAGGCTCACGCCGGTCAGCGCGGTGAGACCGCCGAACCGCACGGTGAGATCGTCGATCTCGAGCAGGGGCTGCGTCAGCGGCGCGGTCCTCCGGCGAGCGCGACGGAGTATAACACGCGCCTCGCTCCACCGCGTCTTGACGGGGCCTCCGGCCGCCGCTACCGTGGCGCCATGCTGCCCGCGTTGATCGCGCACGGGGGCGCCGGCGCCGATCCGGGCGACCACACGGTCTACCGCGATGCCCTCCGGGCGGCGCTCGTCGCCGGCTGGGCGCGGCTGGTGGCCGGCGACTCGGCCCTCGACGGGGTGGAGGCCTGCGTGACGGCGATGGAGGCGCACCCCCGGTTCAATGCCGGCTACGGCGCCGTCCTGACCGAGGCCGGCACCGTCGAGTGCGACGCCTCCATCATGGAGGGCGAGCGCCTGGCCGCCGGCGCCGTCGGCGCCGTCGCCGGCGTCCCGACTCCGATCACGCTGGCCCGCCGCATCCTGGAGGACAGCCGCCACATCCTCCTGGTCGGCGAGGGGGCCCGGGCCTTCGCCCGCGAGCGGGGCGTCGCGCTCTGCGACCCGGCCGCCCTGGTGACCGACCGCCAGCGGGCGCGCCTGGCCGAGCGCCAGGCCGGACGGGCCGGCATCGCGTCGTCGGACGGCACCGTCGGCGCGGTGGCGATCGACCGCCGGGGGCTCATCGTGGCCGGCGCCTCGACCGGCGGTATGATCGGCAAGCGAGTCGGCCGCGTCGGGGACTCGGCCCTGATCGGCTGCGGCACCTACGCCGACAACCGACTGGGGGGCGTCTCCACGACCGGCCACGGCGAGGCATTCATTCGCACCGTGCTCGCCAAGACCGCCGTGGACATCCTGAACGACCTGGACGACCCCCAGCTGGCCGCCGAGATCGCGCTCGACATCTTGCGGGACGACGGCGGCGGCGACGGCGGGCTCATCCTCATGGACTGGCGCGGACGGCTCGGCTTCGCCGCCGGCACGCCGTTCATGCCGGTCGGCTGGTGCCTGCCGACGGCCCCGGAGCCAGTCCTGGGGTTCTGACCGACCCGCCGTACGCGACCTCGGCCACCCGGACCGGGCGGTGCGCCTTGAGCGAGCGAGTCGCGGCCTCGGCCACCTCGAGCGCGGCCAGTCCGTCGCGCCCCGTGCAGGGGCTGGGGATCTCGCCCCGCGCGACTCGAACGAACTCGCCGAGCTCCGCCCGGTAGGCGCCCTCGAACCGGACGAGGAAGTTCTGCCACGGCGGCCCCGCCGGCGGCGGGACGCCGGGCTCCAGCGAGCGGAGCGGCGTATGCGGCCCCAGCCCCACCGTCACGCTGTCGCGAGAGCCGAAGATCTCGGTCCGGATGTCGTAGCCGAGCGGATCGTGGCGCGCCACGGTGAGGACGGCCAGCACTCCATCGCTCATCCGGAGGGTGGCGACGGCGGTGTCCACGTCGCCGTACTTGTCGAAGACCGGGAAGCCGCGGACGCCACCGTCGGCATAGACCTCTTCCACCTCGGCCCCGGTCAGCCAGCGGATCACGTCGAAGTCATGGATCGAGAAGTCGCGAAAGAGGCCGCCCGAAACCGGGATGTAGGCCTCGTGGGGCGGCGCCGGGTCATGGCCGGCCAGGCGGATCGCGTAGAGCGTGCCGAGGGCGCCGGTGGCGATCAGCCGCCGGGCCTCGCGGTAGGCGGGGTCGAAGCGCCGCTGGAAGCCGATCTGGAGTGGGATGCCGGCGGCCTCGGCGTGCTCGACGACCCGGCGGGTCTCGGCGAGGTCGAGGGCGATCGGCTTCTCGCAGAAGACCGGTAGTCGTCGGTCGGCCCCGGCCTGGATGAGCGACGCATGGGCGTCGGTCGCCGCCGCGATGACCAGCGCGTCGGCGCCGTCGAGGGCCGCCTCCAGCGTCGCGGCCGCGCGGCCGCCCACGGCCCGGGCGACCTCCGCCGCGCGATCCGGTTCCACGTCAGCGACGCGCAGCTCGCTCAGCCCGGGCGTCTCGATGAGCAGGCGGGCGTGAAGGCGCCCGATTCGGCCGGCACCCACCAGCGCAACCTTCATCGGGACGTTCGGGGGAGCGCGGGCGGCTGGGCGGCGGCCGGCATTCCGGCTCGTGGGATCAGCCCAACGGCGACGACGAGCAGAGCCCAGGTGCGCATCGATGAGGTTCCTCTCCTCGGCCGGGTGAGACGCAGAGCGAAGCCAGGCGCATTGTAACAGCAGGCGCAGCGTGGGCCGGTCTTGACAAGTCTGCATATAAGAGGCAGATTGATGCATATGAGAACGACGCTCGACCTCGATCCGACGCTCCTTGAGCGGGCGCAGCGGCTGAGCGGGTTGAAGCAAAAGACGGCCGTGCTCCACGCGGGGTTGGAGGCGTTGATAGCCCGAGAGAGCGCTCGGCGTCTGGCCGCCCTCGGGGGCAGCGAAAGGGCACTACGGCCGATTCCCCGGCGGCGGTCGCGTGGCGTTCGGGCCAGTGCTCGTTGACACGTCCGTCTGGGTCGAGCACTTCCGGCGCGGCAACCGCGCGCTGGCGGAGCGCCTGGGCGAGGGAGAGGTGTCGAGCCACCCCTTCATCATCGGGGAACTGGCCTGCGGAAGCCTCGGACGCCGCCGCGAGATCCTGTCCCTGCTCGGTGCCCTGCCCCACGCGCCACTCGTCGAGCACGATGAGGTACTCGCCTTCGTCGAATCCCACGGGCTCGGCGGCCGGGGCATCGGCTGGATCGATGCGCACCTGCTCGCCTCCGCCACGCTGGCTCGGCTTCCGCTCTGGACCTTCGACCACCGCCTGGCCGCGGTCGCCCGACAGCTGCCGATTGCCGTGATGGGAGCTTGATTCCCGTGGCGGGGGGACAGCGCCCAGGCCGCGGTCAGGACTCCGGTTCGGATCCTGTGACGCAGCTCGTCAGCACTGGCGGACCGGCTCAGCGCATCCACCGTTACTGGCGCAGGTGGGGGTCGAGCAGATCGCGCAGCCCGTCGCCGAGGAGGTTGGCGCCGAGGACGACGAGCGAGATGGCCGCGCCCGGCACGGTGGCCAGCCACCAGGCGTTGGACAGGTAGTCCCGCCCCTCGGCCAGCATCACGCCCCACGACGGCTGGGGCGGCTGGACGCCCATGCCGAGGAAGGACAGCCCCGACTCGAGGAGGACCATGGTGGCGAACTGGCTCGACCCGATGACGAGAATGGAAGCGAGCGTGTTGGGGAGGATGTGGCGGGCGATCAGGCGGAGATCGCTGGCGCCGAGGCCGCGGGCGGCGTCCACGTACTCCAGTTGGCGGATGGTCAGGACGTTGGCCCGCACGGTGCGCGCGTAGAGGACCCAGCCGCTGAGGGCGAGGACCGAGACCAGCGCGAGCGGGCTCGTCCCCACCACCGCCACGATGGCGATGGCCAGCATGATCACCGGGAAGGCGAGCTGGACGTCGGCCAGGCGCATGACGAGGTCGTCCAGCCGGCCCCCGAGGCTGCCGGCCAGGAGGCCGACCGCGACCCCCACCGCGGCGGCGAGGAGGACCGCGCTCGTCGCCAGCAGGAGCGAGATGCGACCACCATAGAGGAGGCGGGCGAAGATGTCCCGGCCGAGGTTGTCGGCGCCGAGGGGATAGGCGCGGGTCCCGCCCAATGCCCACGGCGGCGTGAGCCGCTTGCTGAAGGTCGGCCGGATGGGGTCGGCCGACGTGAGCAGCGGCGCCCCCACGCTGGCCACGACGACGAGCAGGAGGAGGGCGGCCCCGACCACTGTCATCGGGCTCCGCCGGCCGACGCGACTGAGACCGGTGCTCATGCGTAGCGGATCCGCGGATCGAGGATCGTGTACGCGACATCCACGAGGAGGTTGATGACGACGAAGATCGTGGCGGAGAGGATCAGGATGGTCTGCACGACCGGGAAGTCGCGGAAGAAGATGGCATCCACCACCAGCTTCCCCATCCCCGGCCAGGCGAAGACCGACTCGGTGATGACCGCGCCGCCCAGCAGGGTGCCGATCTGGAGGCCGATCACGGTCAGGATCGGGATCGTCGCGTTCTTGAGCGCGTGGCGGAGGATGACGATCCGCTCGGCCAGCCCCTTGGCCCGGCCGGTCCGGATGTACTCGCGGTTGAGGATCTCCAGCATGCTGGAGCGGGTCAGGCGCGCCACCAGCGCGGTGGGGAACGCGGCCAGCGTCACGCTGGGCAGGACGAGGTGGGACCAGCCGTAGAAGCCGGAGGTGGGGAGCCAGCGGAGCGTCACCCCGAAGAGCAGGATCAGCATGATGCCGAGCCAGAAGTTGGGCAGCGACTGACCGAGGACGGCCATCACCGTCCCGGCGTAGTCGTAGCCGGTCCCCTGGCGGACCGCGGCCACGATGCCGATCGAGACCCCGAAGCCGACGGTCAGCAGCATCGCGGCCAGGGTCAACTGGACGGTGGCCGGCAGCCGCTCGACGACCACGGTGAGGGCCGGCGACCGGTACTGGAAGGACTGCCCGAAGTCGCCGCGCACGACGCTCTTGAGGAAGATGGCGTACTGGACGTAGAGCGGCTCCCGAAGCCCGAGGTGGCGGTTCAGCTCCTCGACGGCCGACTGGGGCGCGCCTTCGGGCAGGAGCATCTTGGCCGGGTCGCCGGGGATCACGCGCAGGATCACGAAGACGAGGACCGACACGCCGGCCAGGGTCACGGCGGACTGCCAGAACCGGCGGAGGAGATAGGCCCGCATCAGCGCTCCCGCTCCCTTCCGGCCGGTGGCAGCGTGGTGGGCGCCGGAGCGATCCTAGGACGCCGCCAGGGCAACCACGCGCGACGCGCTGCAAAAGCGCCGCGGGTTGGTGTTCCGCTCCGAGCGCGGGCTTCGCCCGCGCAACTTCGGGGGGGCATCGGGGGGGTGTTCCGACACCCCCCCGAAAAACTAGGCGATCCCGACGTCGTAGAGCAGGACGTAGTAGTCCCGGCGCGCCTCGAAGTCCCGGAGCTTGTCGCTGATCGCGTAGATCGCCACGCTGTAGTACGGCCAGATCTCCGGCTCCTCGTCCCAGAGAATCCGCTCGATCTCCTCGTACTTCTGCTGGCGCACCTTGGGGTCGGGCACGCGCCCCTCGGCGATGAGCTGCTCGACCCGGGGGTTGTCGTAGCGGGTGAGCTTCTCGGCGCCCGCCCTGGTGAACCACTGGCCGAGGTACCAGTCGGGGTCGTGGGGCATGTGGGCCCAGCCCGAGTAGAAGATGTCGTAGTTGCCGGCGGTCCGCTGCTCACGGGCGGAGGCGATCTCCAGGTTCCTGATGTTGACCTTGATGCCGACCTCGCCCAGCATCGCCGCCACCGCCTGCGCGATCTCGAGCTGCTTGGGGTAGAGGTCCTTCATGAGGACGAAATCCACCGAGAGGTTCTGGTAGCCGGCCTGCTTGAGAATCTGCCGCGCCTTCTCGGGGTCGTACTGCTTCTGGCCGAGGTTGGCGTGCCCGATCAGCCCGGGAGGGATGGGGCTGACCACGGGGCGGCCGTAGCCGAGCAAGAGGTCCTTGATGATCACGTTCCGGTCGATCGCCAGCGAGATCGCCTTGCGGACGCGCGGATCCTTGACCGGTTCCTTGGCGAGCTGGAAGTGCCAGCGCTGGGCCTCGACGGCCGGAGTGTCGAGGACCTTCACGCCCGGGGACGCCTTGAGCGTCTGGACCATGTCGGGCCAGACCCGGTCGATGACCTGCAGCTCCCCGGCCCGCAGGGCGGCCACCCGGGTCGACAGCTCCGGGATGAAGCGGAAGGTGACCTTCTCGACCCTCGGGATTCCCCGCTTCCAGTAGTCCGGGTTGGCCGAGAGGACGATGTGGTCGCCGTGCGTCCAGTTCAGGAATCGGAACGGGCCCGTGCCCACCGGCTTCTGGAAGAAGGCATCCTCGTTGGCCGCCGCGCCGGCGGGGAGCATGCCGAGCATGGTCAGGTGGGCCGGCAGCGAGCCGAACGGCCGCTTGGTGCTGACGGTGACGGCGTGGTCGCCCTCCTTCTGGACGTCCTCGATGTCCTGGTAGACGAACGCCTTGATGAGCTTGGTGTTGTCCCGGACCCGCTTGAGCGTGTAGACCACGCTGTCGGCGGTGAACGGACTCCCATCGTGGAACTTCACGCCCTTGCGCAGCGTGAACCGCCAGGTCGTGTCGCTGACCGACCGCCAGGTCTCGGCCAGGGCGGGCACGAACTTGTCGTCGTTGGTCACCTCGACCAGCGGGTCGTACACGTGGCGGAGGACCGAGGTGGCGGAGATCGAGTAGTGGTTGGCCGGGTCGAGCGTGAGCATCCGCTCGGACAGCCCGGCGATGATCTCGCCGCGCCGGGCCTGACCGCGGGCCAGGCCGGGTATCCCGGCCGCCGCGACGCCGGCGCCGCTGGCGATCAGGAACTGGCGGCGGCTCAGGGGACGCGATCGACGCCTGGATTGCGACATGGCAGACTCCTCGTGGCTGTGGAGTGACGCGGTCGGCCGGACAGGCTTGTCCCGGATTTACTGCCAGCGGCGAGCCGCTGTCAAGACCCCGCCCCGCGCGTCACCGCCGCCGGACCTCGCCCACCCGCAGCATCACGACGTACAGGTGATGCGCCTCGTGGAGGAGGAAGAACTCCAGCCAGCGCGGGACGGTCATCTCGCCGAAGGTGGGGTGGAGCCCGGTTCGCTCCGCCTGGGCGCTGGAGAGCGACCGCGCCCACGCGATGAGCCGCGCCCGGTTCTCGGCCAGCCGGCGCAGCACGTCCGGCAGCGGCAGCCGCGACCATGCCGTCCACTCGGGGTCCTCCTCCGCCCGATACCGCCCCAGCGGGGGACGGTCTTCGGCGAGGATGCGCTCGAGCCGCCGGAGAAAGACCTCCGCGTGGCGGGCCAGGTGGGCGAGATTCTCCCGCGCCGACCACTCGCCGGACGGGGGGCGGGCGTCGAGCACCTCGGGCGGCACGCCGCCCACGATGGCGGCCAGCGCGTCGGGCTGGGCGGCCAGGCGCACCAGGATCGAGTCCGGGATCCCCGTCGAGCCGGTCATCCCACCACCCCGACGGTGAGCGCCCAGCCGAGGGCCGTCAGCGTGAGCCCGTCCAGGATCGCGTTCAGCCGGATCAGCTCGCGCACCTCGGCGGGGGTGAACCACTGCAAGCCCAGCGTCTCGTTCCGGTCGAGCGGCTCCGAGCGGCGGGACAGGCCTCGCGCCACCATGAGATGGAAGACCTGGTTGCTCGAGCCGTTGGACGGGTGGTACTTGCCGAGGACGGTCCACCGCATGGCGAGGTGCCCGGTCTCCTCCAGAAGCTCGCGGGCGGCGGTCTCCTCCACCGACTCGCCCGCCTCCATCCGCCCGGCCGGAACCTCCCAGCCCCGGGTGCCGGTGATGAAGCGATAGTGGTCGATCAGGAGCACCCGCCCGTCGTCGCCCACCGCGACCACACCGACCGCCGGATACGCATAGTCGAGCACGTGATAGTCGGGGATCACGCCTCCGTCGGGCGGGCGCACCGCCCACTGCTCGACGTTGATCCATTCGCTGGTATAGACGGTGTGTTTGTCCAGCACCTGCCAGGGGGCGGCGCCGGCTGTCTCGTCGCTCATGGCTCTCCCCTTCCCGGGGTTCAGTGGCGGAGCCGGGGATCCAGCAGGTCCCGCAGCCCGTCGCCGAGGAGGTTGAAGGCCAGCACGGTCAGCGAGATCGCGACCGACGGCCACAGCAGCGGCAGCGCCGACAGCTGCATGAAGCGGCCCGACTGCTCGACCATGCGCCCCCACGACGGGGTGGGCGGCGGCGGCCCCAGGCCGAGGAAGCTCAGGCCCGATTCGAGCAGGATCGCGTGACCGGCGGCCAGCGAGGCCTGGACGAGAATCGGAGCCAGGATGTTGGGCAGGATGGCGCGGGCCACGACGCGGAGGGCCGAGGCCCCCAGCGCCCGCGCGCTCTCCACGTACTCGAGGTCGCGGATGGCCAGCGTGGTGGCGTGGACGACCCGGGTGAAGCGCGGGATGTAGAGGACGCCGATGACCAGGATCAGGTTCACCAGCGAGGGACCGAGGAAGGTGACCACGAAGATCCCGAGCAGGATCGGCGGGAAGCAGAGGAGGCCGTCCATCGCGCGCATGATGATCGCCTCCACCCCCCGGCCCGCGTACGCAGCCGCCGTCCCGAGCACGGTGCCGCCGAGCGCGGCCAGGACGACGCTGGCCAGCCCCACCGTGAGCGTGATGCGTGCTCCGTAGACCAGCCGGCTCCAGATGTCG
>DASYUM010000251.1:0-1519 GCA_036001225.1 Candidatus Methylomirabilota bacterium
GCGCCTGGACCAGCCGGAGACGGCGGCCCGGCTGTACGCCCTCGTCCCGCGCTATTACGGCGTGGCCCTCGAGGCGTACCTGAACGTGCGCGATCCGGGCGCCGGCACCATCGCGCGGGCCGCCCTCGACGCGATGGCCCGCGCGCTGCCCGACCCGGAGACGGGCGCGCCACCGGCGCCGGAAGCGTTCGACCAGCAGCGCCGCCGGTTCCTTCGCGCCGTGACGGAGACGGTGGCGCGCCCATGAGGCGGGCGGTGGCCGTCACCGCCGTGCTCGCGTGGCTCGGTGCCGGCGGGGCGCCGGGGAACGCCTGGGCCAACGGCCTGGTCCAGCGCGAGATCCAGGGGCGGATCGAGTCGGTCGACGCGGCAGCCGGGCGCCTCGTGGTCGTCCGTGATGTCCGGGGCCGACCGGTGCGGGTCGAACTGCGGGCGCGGCCCGACGCCCGGATCTTCGGTTGCGGCGGGGAAGGGGTCGGCCTCGACCGTGTGAAGAAGGGCATGGTGGTGAGCGCGTTCTACGAGGTCGCCGGCCCGGACGGGATCGCGAACCTGATCGTGATCGAGAGCGCCCGGTGAGCCGGCGGCCGCTGGTCGCGCTCGTGGGGCTCCTCGCGCTGCTGCCCGCCGGCGCCGCCGCCCACGAGGAGCGGCTCATGGTCGGCCGGGTCGAGCGGATCGAGCCGGCCCGGAGGCTCCTCGTGCTCACCGACGTGCAGAGCGGCGAGCGGCGGCGGATGGCGGTCGACCCCGAGACCGAGGTGGTCGTGTGCCGGACGGAGACCTCGCTCGCGGCCGTCCGGCGGGGTGGGGTGGTGCGCGTGAAGTACCTGGAGCGAGCCGGGGGCGAGCCGGAAGCCCAGTCCGTTCTCCTGCTCGGGCGGTAGGAGCGCGTCGGAGTGATCGCCTGTTCGCGCGCCGGCTCGGCCAGCGCCACTCGGTTCTGGGGGGAAGCTTAACCCTGACGCGAAATTTTCCCGCGGCGATGCGTGCGGGCCAGCGGGTCCTGTCGCGGCGAGCAGCCCCAGCCGTCCTCGCGGAACATATCCCCAGTGGGGCCCTTCCGCTGCGGGCGGCGAAGTTCGAGCTGAGCGGCCGCGGCGAGGTGAGTTGACGAGCCGGCCGCGAGGCGAGGCCCGAGTTGATCCGCCCCGCTCGCCACGCCACCCGCTGGCGAGCCAACGGCGCCCGCGAAGATTTTCGGATTGGGGGTAAAGGGGGTCGCTGGGGCCCCTCAACAAGGCAGCGGCGCGTCGGAGTAATCACCGGTTCGCGCGCCGGCTCCGCCGGCGCAATCGACCGAATCCCGGGGGAGACCTCGGAGGGGGCCGTTGAGGCTCCCTCCGACGAAAGGAGGCCGACGATGAAGCGGCTATGGCGGATCGGAAGCGTCGTGGCGCTCGGCGCCCTGCTCGCGTGGCCGGCAGGGGCGGGCGCGTTTCAGTCCGAAGGCACCGTGCGGATCGGCGCGATGTGGGCGCTCAGCGGTCCCGGGGCCTTCTTCGGGAAGTCCTCGCAC
>DASYUM010000252.1:0-10961 GCA_036001225.1 Candidatus Methylomirabilota bacterium
TGGAGCCGCTCGACTGCGTCGTCCGGCTCGGGCCCGACGGCTGCGAGGTCTGGTCGGGCTCCCAGTTGCCGACGATCGACCAGGGAGTCGTGGCCCGGATCGTCGGGTTGCCGCCGGACAAGGTCCAGATTCACACGCTCCTCGCCGGTGGCAGTTTCGGCCGGCGGGCCACCCCGGACGGCGACGTGGCCGCCGAGGCGGCCAGCATCGCCAAGGCCATCGGCGGCCGGCAGCCGGTGAAGCTGGTCTGGACCCGCGAGGACGACATCACGGGCGGGCGCTATCGGCCCCTCTACGTGCACCGTCTCCGGGCGGGGCTCGACGCGGCCGGACGCATCGTCGGCTGGGAGCACCGGATCGTCGGCCAGTCGATCGTGAAGGGCACCCTCTTCGAGCCCTTCGCCGTGAAGGACGGGATCGACGGGACCTCGGTCGAGGGGGCGACCACTCTGCCCTACGACATCCCGAGCATCGGCGTGGAGCTCCATACGACCGAGGTCGGGGTGCCGGTGCTCTGGTGGCGCTCGGTGGGCAGCACGCACACCGCCTTCTCGACGGAGACCTTCCTCGACGAGCTGGCGCAGGCGGCGGGACGGGATCCGGTGGAACTCCGTCGAGCCCTGCTCAGGAACCATCCGCGACATCTGGGCGTGCTCGAGCTGGCCGCCCAGAAGGCGGATTGGGGCCGACCGCTGCCATCCGGCCACGCCCGGGGCGTCGCCGTGCACGAGTCGTTCAACAGCTTCGTGGCGCAGGTCGCGGAGGTGTCGCTCGGACCGGACGGGCTGCCGCGGGTCGAGCGCGTCGTCTGCGCGGTCGACTGCGGCATCGCGATCAACCCCGACGTCATCTGGGCGCAGATGGAGGGAGGCATCGGCTACGGCCTGGGCGGGGCGCTGTGGAGCGAGATCACGCTGGTCCAGGGCCGCGTCCAGCAGTCGAATTTCGATACCTACCGGCCGCTCCGCATCGAGGACATGCCGGAGGTGGAGGTCCACATCGTGCCGTCCGGGGCGGCGCCCACGGGTGTCGGGGAGCCCGGCGTGCCGCCGATCGCTCCCGCGGTCGCCAACGCCCTCTTCCACCTCACGGGACGGCGGGTGCGACGCCTCCCCTTTGCCCGGCTCACGGCCTGAGGCAGGAGGGATCCATGGCGATTCGGTGGCGAGCGGTGAGCGTTCTCGCTGGTGGCGCCGCGCTGGCGCTCGCCGCATTCAGCCTCGCCGGGCTGGCGCGGGATGCGGGGGCGCAGGGCCCGAGGCAGCTACGGCCGCCGAGCGCCTTCGTCGGCATCGGCGATCCCGCGCAACGCTCGGCCGCGCTGTTCGTCGAGGCCAGCAAAGTGCTGCAGCACCCGCGTTGCGTCAACTGCCACCCGGCCGGCGACCGGCCCCTGCAGGGCGAGGACGGTCGGCCGCACCAGCCTGGCGTGCATCGTGGCTCGGACGGCCACGGCGTCGCCGGCCTGCACTGCACGGCGTGCCACCAAGCCGCGAACTACGATGCGGTGGGCATGCCAGGACATCCGAAGTGGCACCTCGCGCCGGCGTCGATGGCCTGGCAGGGGCGATCCCTGGCCGAGGTCTGCGGGCAGATCAAAGACCCGACGCGCAACGGCGGACACAGCCTCGCCGAGATCGTCGAGCACATGACCCACGACTCGCTCGTCGGCTGGGCGTGGTCGCCCGGCGTCGGCCGCGAGCCCGTCCCCGGCACTCAGGCGGAGTTCGGCGCGCTGATCAAGGCCTGGGTCGACACGGGCGCTGTCTGCCCGGGTCGCTGACGTCGCCCCCGGCGCCCCCCGGACGAACCGCGAGGGTCATAGCTGAACGTCTAGCGGGGCGCTAACGCCGTCGCCGCGCCCCCGTCTCCCCGAGCCGTGCGCCGTTCCCCTCGGCGCGCCAGGACGCCGCTCGTCCACCGGCCGCCCCTTCCGGGAAGACTGCGCAGAATCGAGCACTCGTGGTGCGCGGGATCGGACAGGCGGGCGGGTGGCCAAACTGCGTATCGCCGGTAACCCCCGAAGACTCCGGGGCATTTACCCTCTTCCGCCGCTTGGCGCGACGCTTGCCTTCTTGCTCATGACAACGAGAGATGAGGAGGACCGACCGGTGAGCCGACAGACGGTGGAACGAACGCCCGGGGATGGACGCCCGCTCGAGGTCGGGGTGAGCGTCGAACCGCGCGCCGACGGATTGGCCGAAATGCATGGGCAAGTCCGACGGCGAGCTGACCGCCGGCGGGCATGGACGCGTCAGGTCACGCGGCTGGCCGCGATCGCCGGGCTGGGCTTGGTCGCGTGCACGCATCCGCCGGAGGCGGCCCCGACCCCGAAGCCGCCCGTGGTGTCGGTGGTTGCCGTGGGCCAGCGGCCAGTTCCCGTGTACGGCCAGTACGTCGGCCAGACGGAGGCGGTCAAGACCGTGGAGGTCCGCGCGCGGGTCGAGGGGTTCCTCGACCAGCAGGTGGTGCCCGACGGCGCCGACGTCAAGGCGGGAGACGTTCTCTTCGTCATCGATCCGCGGCCATTTCGGGTCGGGCTGAACAACGCCAAGGCCCAGCTCGCCCGCGACGAGGCCCGGCTCGCCAACGCCCGCCAGGTCGCCGCCCGCTACCGTCCGCTCTACGAGCGGCAAGCGGTGAGCCGGCAGGAGCTCGAGCAGGCGGAGGCCGACGAAAAGGCCGCGGCCGCGACGCTCGACACGAGCCGGGCCGCCGTCGAGCAGGCCGAGCTGAACCTGGGCTACACGATCGTCCGCTCGCCCGTCACGGGACGCATGGGGAGAGCCGAGGTCCGCGTGGGCAGTCTCGTCGGGAAGAACGAGGCGACGCTGCTCGCCACGGTCTCCACGCTGGACCCGATGTACGTCACCTTCAGCGTGAGCGAGCGCGAGGCCCTCCAGGTGTGGCGACACCGCCCGGCCGAAATGCGGACCCGGCCCGGTTCGTCGGGGATCACCATCACGCTCCCGGACGACACCGCGTACGCGCCCGAGGGTCGGCTCGACTTCGTCGATCGCGCGGTAGACCCGCGCACCGGTACGCTGGCCCTGCGAGCCACGTTTCCGAACCCGCAGCGGCTTCTCCGGCCGGGCCAGTACGTGCGTCTGCGCGTTCTCCTCGAGGAGCGGACCGACGCCCTCGTCGTCCCCCAGGCGGCCGTCCAGGAAAGCCAGGGCTCCGCCTCCCTGTTCGTGGTGGGCTCGGACCAGACGGTCGAAGCGCGGCCGGTGCGAATGGGTCCGCGCGTCGACACCCTGTGGGTGGTCGAGGATGGCGTCAAGCCGGGCGAGCAGGTGGTGGTCCGAGGACTCCAGCAGGTCCGGCCGGGGATGCGCGTGGAGCCGACGCGGGAAGCGGTCCCGGCCGACTCCGACGTCCGCCGATCCCCGACGGGGAGCTGACGGCCGTGTTCGTCAACTTCTTCATCGACCGGCCCATCTTCGCCTCCGTGCTGGCCGTCGTCATCGTCGTGGCGGGGGCGGTCGCGATCCCCTTCCTCCCGATCGCGCAGTATCCCGAGATCACGCCTCCCCAGGTGGTGGTGCAGGCCACCTACCCGGGGGCCAGCGCCGAGGTGGTCGAGCAGACGGTGACCACGCCGATCGAGCAGCAGGTCAACGGCGTCGAGAACATGCTCTACATGTCCTCCCGCAGCGGGAGCGACGGCACCATGACCCTCACCGTGACCTTCAAGGTCGGCACCGACCTCGACATCGCCGCCGTGGACGTGCAGAACCGGGTCGCCATCGCGCAGGCCAAGCTTCCCGCCGACGTCGTCCGCCAGGGGCTCACCATCACCAAGCAGTCTCCCGACCTGGTCGAGATCGTCGCGCTGACCTCGCCCGACGGGAGCCGCGACGAGCTGTATCTCGCCAACTACGCGACCCTCCAGGTCGTCGACGTGCTGGCCCGGGTGCCCGGGGTGGGGCAGGTCACCGTGTTCAACGGGCGCGATTACGGGATGCGCATCTGGCTGAACCCGGACCGGCTGGCGAGCCTCGGCCTCACGGCCGGCGACGTGACCGACGCCGTCCGCGAGCAGAATGTCCAGGCGGCGGCCGGACAGATCGGCCAGCCCCCGGCGCCCCGGGGCCAGCCGTTCCAGTACACGGTGACCACGCGCGGGCGCCTCTCGACGGCCGCCGAGTTCGGGGACATCATCCTCCGCACCCGCCCCGACGGCTCGGTGCTCCGGGTCCGCGACGTCGCCCGGGTCGAGCTGGGGGCCCAGAGCTACGGGGGATTCGGCCGCATCGGCGGGAAGCCGGGGGCGCTCATCGGCATCTTCCAGCTGCCGGGGGCCAACGCCCTCGACGTGGACCGCGGGGTCCGGGCCGCGATGGAGCGGCTGGCTCCGCGCTTCCCGAGCGGCGTCGCCTACACGCTGCCCTACGACACCACGCAGTTCGTCCGGGTGTCGATCGAGGAGGTCGTCCGGACGCTCCTCATCGCGATCGGACTCGTGATCCTCACCGTCTACGTCTTTCTCCAGGACTGGCGCACGACGCTGATCCCCGCGCTGACCATCCCGGTCTCCCTGGTCGGGACGTTCGCCGTCATCAGCGCGTTCGGGTTCTCGATCAACACGCTGACCCTCTTCGGCCTCGCGCTCGCCATCGGCATCGTGGTGGACGACGCGATCGTGGTCGTGGAGAACACCCAGCGGCACCTCGACGAGCAGGGGCTGGCCCCGCGGGCGGCCGCGCGCCAGGCGATGGCCGAGGTGATCGGGCCGGTGATCGCCACCGCGCTCGTGCTGATGGCGGTCTTCATCCCCATCGCGTTCCTGCCCGGCATCACCGGCCGGCTGTACCGCCAGTTCGCGCTGACGATCGCCGTGTCGGTCGGGCTCTCCGCGGTGAACGCCTTGACGCTGACGCCGGCCCTCTGCGCCCTGCTGTTGCGGCCGGCGGGGACGGCCCGCCAGCGCTGGCTCGCCCGGGCGTGGAACGCGGGCTTCGGGCGCGTCACCGCCGGTTACGACCGAGCGGTGCGGCAGATCGTCCGGCGGGCCGCGCTCGCCCTGCTCGTGCTGCTGGTCCTGGCCGGCGCCACCTACGCGCTCCTGCGCACGGTGCCGACGGGCTTCGCCCCGACCGAGGACCAGGGCTACCTCCTGGTCAACGTCCAGCTCCCCGACGCCGCGTCGCTGGAGCGGACCGACGCGGTCGTCCGGCAGGTCGAGCAGATCCTGACCGAGACTCCGGGGGTGACCACCGTGGTGGCCTTCGGCGGGCGAAGCTTCATCTCCGGCGTCAACGGGCCGAACGTCGCCTCCCTCTTCCCGCGGCTGGCGCCCTGGTCGGAGCGGAAGCGGCCGGACCTCCAGGCCGGCGCGATCGTGACCCGCCTGCGGGCGCGGTTCGCGCAGATCCCGGACGCGCTGGTCGTGGTCTTTCCGCCGCCCCCCATCCGCGGGATCAGCTCGGGTGGCGGGTTCCAGTTCGAGCTCCAGAGCGTCGGCGGAGGCTCGCTGGAAGAGCTGGGCGGCGCCGCCCGCCAGATGATCGAGGCCGCCCGCCAGCGTCCGGAGCTGGCCGGAATGTTCACCGCCTTCCGGCCCGGCGTCCCCCAGCTCGACGCGCAGGTCGATCGCACCAAGGCCAAGACGCTGGGCATCCCGGTCTCCGATGTCTTCACCAGCCTCCAGATCTTCCTGGGCTCGCTCTACGTCAACGACTTCAACGCCTTCGGGCGGGTCTGGCGGGTCCAGCTCCAGGCCGAGTCCGACTACCGCGCCACGCCGGCCGACGTCGCGCGTCTCTATGTCCGGAGCCAGCCCGGTCCGAACGGCCAGCCCGGCCAGATGGTGCCGCTCAGCACCCTCGTCACCGTGCGGCCGATCACCGGCCCCGACACCATCCCCCACTACAACCTCTACCGCTCGGCCGAGATCGCGGGGGACACGGCCCCGGGGGCCAGCTCGGGCCAGGCCATCGCGGCCATGGAGGACCTGGCGCGACGCCTCCCGGCCGGGATCGCCCACGAGTGGACGGGCCTCGCGTTTCAGGAGATCGAATCGGGGAGTCAGGCCGTCTTCGTGTTCGCCCTGTCGGCCCTGTTCGTCTTCCTCGTGCTGGCCGCCCAGTACGAGAGCTGGCTGATCCCCCTCGCGGTCATCCTGGCCGTGCCGCTCGGGGTCTTCGGCGCGCTGGGCGCGCTGTGGCTCCGGGGGCTCGCCAACGACGTGTACGCCCAGATCGGGCTCGCCCTCCTCATCGGGCTGGCGAGCAAGAACGCCATCCTCATCGTGGAGTTCGCCAAGGCGCGCCGCGAGCACGGGCTCGACATCCGGGAGGCCGCGCGGGAGGCGTCCCGCCTGCGCTTCCGTCCCATCCTGATGACCTCCTTCGCGTTCATCCTGGGATCGGTCCCGCTGCTCGTGGCGAGCGGGGCGGGGGCGGCGAGCCGGCACTCGATCGGCACGACCGTGTTCGGGGGGATGCTCGCGATCACCCTGCTCGGCGTCCTGCTGGTCCCGGCGTTCTACGTCGCGGTGGAGCGGCTCGCGGAGGGGCGGCGGGTCACCCCGCCCCCGGTGGAGGCCGTGCCCGGTGGGGACGACCGATGAGACGGATCGTCGCGGCCGCCGTGCTGGGCCTCGTGCTCGCGGGCTGCACGCTGGGCCCGGACTACCGGCGACCGAGCGTCCCCACCCCCGGGACCTGGCGGGACGGCACGCCACCCGCGGATGCCGGCTCGCTCGCCGACCTGCCCTGGTGGCAGCTCTTCCAGGACGACGAGCTGCGGGAACTCGTCCGGATCGCGGTCGAAGAGAACAAGGATCTCCGGATCGCGGTCACGCGGGTCGACCAGGCCCGGGCCCAGCTCGGGATCACGCGGGCGGCCCAGCTCCCGCAGGTGGACGCCGGCGCCAGCGCGACCACCAACCGCAGATCGGATACCGTGCGACCCCGGGGACAGGGCGGGGAGTTCGGCCTCCTGTCCACGACGGCCGACCTGTCCTTCGAGATCGACATCTGGGGGCGGCTGCGGCGGGCCAGCGAGGCCGCCCGCGCCGAGCTCCTGGCCAGCGAGGAGGCCCGGCGGGCGGTGGTGATGACCCTCGTCAGTGACGTCGCCGCCGCCTACCTCCAGCTCCGCGAGCTCGATCTCGAGCTCGAGACGACCCGGCGGAACGTCGCCTCCCGCCGGCAGTCGCTCCAGCTCGTCCGGGACCGCTTCGAGGGCGGCCTGAGCTCCGCGCTCGACCTGCGTCAGGCCGAGGCGGAGCTCGCGAGCACCGCCGCCCAGATGCCGGACCTCGAGCGGCAGATCGCCCAGATCGAGAACCAGCTCAGCATCCTGCTCGGCCGCAATCCGGGCGGGATCAGCCGGGGCCGGCCCCTCACCGGGCAAACCTTCCCGCCCACCGTCCCGGCCGGTCTGCCGTCGGCGCTCCTCGAGCGGCGTCCCGACATCCGGCAGGCCGAGGAGACGCTGGTCGCCGCCAACGCGCGGATCGGGGTGGCGAGGGCGGCGTTCTTCCCGCAGATCAGCCTGACCGGCTTCTTCGGCGTCGAGAGCGTGGCGCTCTCCGACCTCTTCACCGGCCCCTCGCGCATCTGGCAGTTCGGACCCAGCGTGACGCTCCCGATCTTCCACGGCGGGCGCAACCGGGCGAACCTTCAGCTGGCCGAGGCCCAGCAGCGGGAAGCACTGATCCGCTACGAGCAGAGCATCCAGCAAGCCTTCCGCGAGGTGGAAGATGCGCTGGTCACCCACGAGAAGGCCCGGGAGGCGCTGGCCGAGCAGGACGCGGCGGTCCGGGCCTCGCGGGAAGCGCTCACCATCGCCGGCCTGCGCTACTCGAGCGGGCTCACGAGCTACCTGAACGTCCTGGACGCGCAGCGAACGCTGCTGGCGGCGGAGCTCGCCCAGAGCCGGACGCTCGGCGCGCAGCTCGTGGCCGTGGTCCAGCTCTACAAGGCGCTCGGGGGCGGCTGGACGCCGGACGGCAGCCCGGCGCGGGTCCCGTAGCCGGACTCGGCTCCTCTCACATCAGCCCGTAGAACTTGCCGGCGTTCTCGCACGTGATCTTGTGCGCGACGTCGGCCGGCAGGTGGCCGAACTGCTCCTCGATGTAGCGCGAGGACTCGGGCCACACGCCGTCGCCGTGCGGGTAGTCGGAGCCCCACATCAGGGTCTCGACGCCGATGTCCTCGATCAGCTTGGTGCCGATGGGGTCGAACTGGAAGGTGGCCTTGCACTGCCGGCGCCAGTAGTCGCTCGGCTTCATCTTGAGCCCGAGGTCGCGGAAGCGGTCCTCCCACTCGAAGTCCATCCGGTCCAGCGCATAGGGCAGCCAGCCGATGCCGCTCTCGCCGAAGGAGATGCGCAGGTTCGGGTACCGCTCGAGGACGCCGGCGCCGATGACGGCGGCCACGATGTTGACGAGGTTCATCTGGAAGCCGGACACGACGGTGAACAGGGCCGCCCGGCGGGTGAGGCCCGTCTGCTGGGCGACCTTGTCCGGCGGCAGCGAGGGGAAGGTGTGGAAGTGCAGGGGCAAGCCGGTGTCGTTCACGGCCTTCCAGAGCGGCTCCCAGACCGGATGCCACATCGGCTCCATGTCCCACGAACAGGACAGCTCCATGCCCCGCAGCCCGCGGGGGGCGACCCGATAGAGCTCCTTGACGGCGGCGTCGATGTCGCCGTAGGGGAGGCAGGCGAGGCCGATGTAGCGATCGGGCTGGTGGCGGCAGAAGTCGGCGAGCCAGTCGTTGTAGATGCGGAACATCTCGGCGGCCGCTTCGTGGTCGCCGAGCCGGGTGGCCGCGCCCAGGATGCCGAAGATCACCTCGGCCTGCACGCCATCGCGGTCCATGTCCTGGAGCCGCCGCGCGGGGTCGGTGGGGCGGCGGATGCCCTTCTTGCCGTCCTCGTAGAGGCCGGTGGCCGCCATCACGTCCACCCGATGGTGCTGCCCCGGCACGTACTTCTGCCCGGACGGTCCCACCCCGCACACCAGCCCGAATGACCGCCCGTTCTTGGCGGTCCAGTGGGGGCCGTCCGGCCCCTCGGCGACGTACGGCATGCGATCCTTCATGGCCGCCGACGCGTTGGCCGTGAAGAGATCGGGGGGCAGCCAGGGCAGGTCGATGTGGCAGTCGGCGGAGATCCGGGTGTACCGCATGGGGCTCCTCCCTCGGCGGCGCGGCGGCTACGGCAGACCAGCGCGGCGCAGCACCAGCGCGATGTTCGCCGGCTCGGGTCGACGGAGGCCCGCCTCGACCTCGTGCATCACGTCGACCACCGCGGCCGAGACCGGGGTGGGCACGCCGCGCTGGCCTCCCTGCGCCACCACGTACCCGGTCATGAGGTCGATCTCGGTGGATCGGCCCTTGGCGATGTCCTGGGCCATCGAGGCACGCCAGTTACGCCGGCTGGCGGACCCGAACGGCGCGCCGCAGGACGTCGCGGGGCTGGGGCCCCGCCGTCCGAGGTGCGCGAACCCAGAGATCAGCATCCGATCGAGCGCCTCCCAGGTCGGGGCCCGGCCGGCGTCGGCCCACTCCTCGGCGGCGGCCCCGTTGAACCTGGGAATGCGGTACCCGAGGGCGAGGCCGACCCGCGCCGATTCGGCCGCCAGGTGGATCGTGACGGTGCGGCCCACCTCGCTGGAGAGCACGTCGAGCGAGCCGAGCCCGGACATCGCCTGGACGGGATTGCCCATGGCGTTGGCACAGAGCTTCGACCAGCGCTCGCCCCAGAGGTTGTCGGTGACGAGCGCGCCGTCGATCGTCGAGAGCATCTCGGCCAGCACGGTGGCCCGCGCCGTGGTCCGGCCGTCGTGCTCGCCGACGCGGAAGACGTCGTGACCCCGGTTCTGGCCCTTCTCCATGCCGCGCTCGACCTGACCGGGCTTCCAGACGGCGACGCCGATCTTGGACATGATGAGCCCGACCGCGCGCGAGGCGCCCGCGAGCGACGCCACCACCGGGTCGGGCCAGCAGTTCTGAGCGGCCACCACGCAGCCGTCGGCCGCCAGGTGCCGGAGGGCGAGCTGGGTGGCCCAGGCCGTGTCGTAGGCCTTCATCGCCACGAAGGCGATCTCGAAATCGCGCGGCAAGCCGGCGGCCTCGTTCAGGTGGACCGCCCGGGGCCGCGCCTGGAACGGATCGTGAGGACCGGTCACCGCGATGCCGTGCTGGCGGACGACCTCGACCTGCTCGGCCCACGGGTCCACCAGCGTGACGTCGTGGCCGGCCCGGGCCAGGAACGCGCCGAGGTAGCTCCCGATGGCGCCGGCGCCCACGAAGAAGATCTTCATGCCGGCCTGGCCGCCCGGACGAGCCCCAGGTTCTCCTCGACCGTGTCCCGGGCGGTGATGGCCCGCACGACGATCTCGTCGACGACGCCCTGCCACCGCGCGAGCGCCGGCCCCACGGCCTCCGGGGTCGGGGCGGCGATGCCGGTGTCCACCGGCTTCACGCCCATGCGCGCGAAGTGGTCGGCGTAGGCCGGGATCTTCGCGTACCGCGCCGCCTCGTCGGCCAGCCGGTCGCCGGCAGCCGAGCCGATCGCCACCCGGACGTAGGCGCAGAGTTTGGGTGCCGGGCGATGCGCCCCGGCCGCGCCCGCCCGCACGAGGTCGGCCGAGCGCCGCGCGTACTCGGGGGTGAGCCAGTTGAAGAGCACGCCATCGGCGACCTCGCCGGCCAGCTGGCACATCCGGGGACCGAGCGCTGCCACCACCAGCCGGGTCTCGAGCTGAGCCCGCAGCTCGGCGATCCCGGCCCGGACGCGGGCGAGCGCGCCCGGGTTCGGGCTGCCCACACCCAGCAGAAGGCGGGGGAGGGGCAGGGCGTGGGCGCGCACGCCCTGCGCGATGCTCTCGGGTCCCCGCGTGGGGAGCGGAATCACGCCGATTCCCAGCTCGATCCGCCGGGTCTCCCGGGCGGCCTCCGCGAGGGCCGCCAGCCCGTCGGTGGAGCCGGGATGGTTCACCCAGAACG
>DASYUM010000253.1:0-12529 GCA_036001225.1 Candidatus Methylomirabilota bacterium
GAGGCGCGGCGGGTCCGGCTGCTGTGCGGGCTGGCCGGCGTCGGCGTCGCCGTCGCCTCGGTCCTGCTCCACTTCGCCGATCCCCGGCGGTACCCGGTCTACGACATCCGCGTGCAGGCGGCGCTCCGCCGCCTCGGCATCCGCGCGCGATTCCCGCCGACCCCGGAGGGCTGGACGCGCTATCTTCGCTGCCTCCGAACGCTGGCCGGCCGGTACCGGATCTCCCTCCGCACGCTCGACAAGTCACTGTGGCTGCTCGGCGCCGCTCCGCGTTTGCGCCCTGGCGCGCTTGCGCACCCCGCTCGGGGTGCGCTACGCTCCAAGTCGGTCCGGTCGAGGAGGATGCCCGAGGTTCGGCGCCTTCGGAGGAGGGCCTGACAATGGAGAAACGTCCGCTCCGTCACCGGTGGATGTGGATGTTCCTGTCCGTCGGGGTCGGACTGTGGCTCGGGGGAGTGACCGGCGCCGCGGAAGCCGCGACGCTCCAGGTGGCCAACAATGGCGTGGACAGCGCCGTCTGCGGCCCGGTGGCGAGCCCGTGCCGGTCCATCAGCAAGGCCATCGCCAACGCCGCCCCGGGGGACACGATCCTGGTGGGGGCAGGAGCCTACGGCGACCTCGACGCGGACGGCACCTTCACCCCGGCGACGGGAGAGGAGGCGGCCGAGGTGGGCTTCGGCTGCGAGTGCATGATCAAGGTGGACAAGCCGCTGACGATCATCTCGCGCGACGGGGCCGACGCCACGGTGCTGGACGCGACTCAGGCCGTGGGGGCGGTCGTGAAAATCCAGGCCAGCGGCGTGGTCTTCGGGTTGCCCAAGCGAGGCTTCACGCTCTGGCGCGGAGTATCCGGGGGCGTGGTCATTGACGCTCCGGCCGACGTGAGGGTGGCCGGCAACATTGCGAAGTTCATCGGCACCGCGTGCCCCTGTCCTCCTGGCACGCTCGGCTCCGGCTTCATCGTCACCGGCGGCACCGGCCACGTGCTCACCGGCAACCTGTCCGCCAACAACGTCCACCAAGGGTTCACGGTAGACGGTTCCGGGCACACGCTCAGTCGCAACCTGGTGGTCGATGTCGGCGGAGCCGGCTTCTTCGTCCTCGGGATCGGCCACACGGCCAGCCGGAACATCAGCAACAACATCGGGGGGGCCGGGTTCGCCTTCGATGGCACCGGCCACGTGATCAGCGACAACGTGACCGGCGCCAGCGGCGGCTTTCAGATCTTCGGCGCCGGCCACACGGTCAAGGGGAACGTCTCCAGCGGCAACTATGCCGCCAGCCCGGGCTTCTGGATCGCGGGGAGCGGCCACGCGGTCAGCCGGAATGCCGCCCGCGGCAACGAGGGCCCCGGCATCTACGTGAACCCTGGCTCTTCGGCCCTCACCATCACCCAGAACGACCTCTACGGGAACGGCCGCCACGATACTCTGACCGGGGTCCCCAACTGCGGGCTCTTCAACGACTCCGGGACCACGATCACGGCCACCGACAACTTCTGGGGCGCGGCGACCGGACCCGGGCCCGACCCGGCGGACGACGTCTGCAACGGCTCCGGGAGCACTACCATCACATCGCCCTTCGCCACCACGGAGTTCCCCGTCCCGACCTTCTCGATCTTCTGAGCGCCTCGCGCCTTTACAGGGTGAGGGCCAGCGGCTATGCTCGAACCACGATGACGCTGCCGGAGGCGGTCGTCCTCTGTGAGTGCTTCGCCCGGGACGGGCTGCAGAACGAGGACGCCTTCGTCCCGACCGACCTGAAGGTCCGCTTCCTCGACGCCGCCACCGAAGCCGGCTTCCCCAAGATCGAGGCCGCGTCCTACGCCCACCCCAAGTACCTGCCCCAGTTCGCCGACACCGAGGAGGTCCTCCGTCGCATCCGGCGGAAGGCGGGCGTGACGTACCTGGGGCTGGTCCCCAACGAGCGTGGCCTCGATCGCTGCCTGGAGCACCGCCAGCAGGGCTTCGGGCCCGACGCCATCGGGACGATCCTCTCGGCCTCCGAGCCCCACAACCAGGCCAACGTGAAGCGCACGGTGGCCGAGTCGCGCGCCGAGATCGAGGCGATCTGCCGGCGGGCGCTCAAGGACGGGCTCCGGGTGATCGGCGCCATCGCCACCTCGTTCGGCTGCCCGATCCAGGGCGTGGTCCCCTTCGCGGCGGTCGCCGAGCTGGCCGCCTGGTACGCGGACCTCGGCGCCCAGGAGGTCCTGTTCGGGGACACGACCGGGACGGCGAACCCCGTTCAGGTCGAGGCCTTCTTCACCTCCATGCGGGCGGCGGTCCCCAGCGCGGTCCCGATCGCCCACTTCCACAACACCCGGGGGACGGCGCTGGCCAACTGCCTGGCCGCGCTCCGTGCCGGGGTCACCCACTTCGACGCCTCGGTCGGGGGCGTCGGGGGGCGGCCGAAGTTTACCGAGGGCAACTACCCGAGGATCATGGGGTTCACCGGGAACGCCTGCACCGAGGACCTCGCGGCGATGTTCGAGGAGATGGGCGTGCGCACCGGCCTCGACCTCCCCCGGCTCCTCGACCTCGGCCGGCTCGCCGAGCAGGTGCTCGGTCGGGAGCTCCACTCGCACGTCGTGAAGACCGGCCTCGTCAAGCGCTGACCCGACCCCGCGCCGCCCAGCCCGACCTCGGGAGGGACCATGCCGATCCTCTACGAGCAGAAGGACCGCATCGTCACCATCACGATCAATCGGCCGGACGCCATGAACGCCATCGATCCCGAGACCCACTTCGAGCTGATCGACGCCTGGACCCGCTTCCGCGACGACCCGGAGGCCTGGGTGGCGATCCTCACCGGCGCCGGCGAGAAGGCGTTCTCGGCCGGGGCCGACCTCAAGAAGATGATTCCCCAGGCCTTCGGGGCGGCGGGCCCCCGGCGGGGGCGCGGCCACAACGACTACGGGTTGGGCGGGATCACCCGCGGCCTCGAGATCTGGAAACCGATGATCGCCGCCATCAACGGCCACGCCCTGGCCGGCGGGCTCGAGCAGGCGCTGGCCTGTGACCTGCGGATCGCGGCCGAGCACGCGACGTTCGGGCTGACCGAGGTGCGATGGGCGATCATGCCGGGCGCCGGGGGCACCCAGCGCCTGCCCCGGGCGATGCCGCTGGCCAAGGCGATGGAGATGATCCTGATGGCGGAGACGATCCCGGCCGCCGAGGCCTACCGGCTGGGACTCGTCAACGCGGTGGTCTCCCTCCCGGAGCTGATGCCGACCGCGCGCCGGTGGGCGGAGACCCTGTGCGAGCGGGGACCGCTGGCGGTCCGGGCCGCCAAGGAGGCGGTGATCCGCGGCCTGTCGCTCCCCCTCGCGGACGGGCTCCGCCTGGAGGCGTTCCTGTCCGGCACCCTGCGAGGAACCGAGGACGCCGTCGAAGGGCCCACGGCCTTCGCCGAGAAGCGCAAGCCCGTCTTCAAGGCTCGGTGACTCCCACGGGGCGCGCGGCGATCGATCTCGAGACGCTCCGCGCGCGGGTGGAGCGGGCCATGGACGGCCGGCCCCGCCGCGTCGTCGAGCCGGGCGACCGGGTGCCGGCGGCCGTCCTCCTCCTGTTCGTGGAACGGGCGGGGGAGCCGCACCTGATCTTCGCCAAGAAGACGGAGACCGTGCCCCATCACCGGGGTCAGTTCTCCTTCCCGGGCGGGATCGTGGAGACCTTCGACGCCTCCCGGGTCGAGACCGCCCTCCGCGAGGCGCAGGAGGAGATCGGGCTCGACCCCGCGGCGGTCGAGGTGCTCGGCCTTCTCGACGACGCGCCCACCGCGACGACGCGGTTCGTGATCACGCCCGTGGTCGGGCTCTGTCCGACGCCGCCCACGTTGCGCGCCGATGGCCGGGAGATCGAGCGGGTTCTCGAGGTGCCGCTCGGGCGGCTGCTGGACCGCGGCGCCCACCGCGAGGAGCTGTGGGAGCGGGAGGGCCAGATGCGCCCGGTCGCGTTCTTCAGCTACGGCGACGACGTGATCTGGGGCGCCACGGCCCGGATCCTCAAGGAGTTCCTCGACCTCGTCTTTCCGGAGCGGCGTGAGGCGTGAGCTACGAGACGATCCTGGTGGTGGTCCGGGACGGCGTCGCCACGGTCACGCTCAACCGCCCGGAGGCGCGCAACGCGCTGAATCGCACGCTGATCCGCGAGCTGGGCGACGCGCTGGAGGCGCTCGACGCCGATGCGGGCGCCCGGGCCATCATCCTCCGCGGGGCCGGGGACCGCGCCTTCTGCGCCGGCGCCGATCTGAAGGGCATGTTCCAGGAGGCGTCGATCCTCGAGGCCCGCGAGCAGTACGCCGGGCTGGCCCGGATTCTGGACGGGATCCCGCGGATGCGGACGCCGGTCATCGGCCAGGTCCACGGGTACGCGCTGGCCGGCGGCTGCGGCCTGGCCGTGGCCTGCGATGTCGTGATCGCGTCCGAGGACGCCGTGTTCGGGCTGCCCGAGATCAAGCTCGGGCTCTTGCCCCTCATGGTGCTGGCGCCGATCCTGCGGGCCGCCGCCCCCAAGCGCGTGCTGCCGCTCGTGCTGTCGGGAGCCGAGCTGCCGGCGCCGGACGCGCTCGCGATCGGGCTCGTGAGCCAGGTCGTTCCGCGGGGGGAGCTCGGGGGGACCGTCGAGCGGCTGGCCCGGACGCTGGCCGGCTACAGCCCGGCCGCCCTCGCCCTGGCCAAGGAGGCCTTCTACACCGCGCTCGAGCTGGACCACGCCCACGCGCTCCCCTACCTGCGCGACCTCCTGACGATCGTGGCCCGCTCTGACGACGCGAAGGAGGGGATCGCCGCGTTTCTGGAGAAGCGCCCGCCCCGCTGGACGGGCCGCTAGATTAAATCGGAGGGGTGTCGGAACACCCCTCCGAGGCCTCCCCAGGAAAGAGGGGCGCGGGCAAAGCCCGCGCTCGGAGCGGACCACATGCGCGGGGCGGTTCAGCTCTTACGCGGTGCGCGGTCGGCGGCGAAGCCGCCGCGCGGAGTGGAACACCAACCGTTGGCGGCTGGAAAAAGGCGCGGCGCCCGGTCACTCCAATCGGTTTGCAGGGGTAAAAACCGGGGGGAACGAGGGGCTCGGGGCCGGCGCTACGGCCACCAGAGATAGAGGAAGCGAGGGCCGGACGTGACGAGCCGGGCCAGGTCGGCGGCGCTCGGGGCCACCGGCGGCGGGTCGCCCCCGGAGTAGATCGTCGCCCGGTACTGGCGGGGGCGGTGGTAGGTCACGACCTTGGCGTCGGGGATGCCGGCCGCCTCCCGGGCCAGGGCGATTGCGTCCTCCAGATAGCCGATCCGGTCCACCAGCCCCAGGCTGAGCGCCTCGGTGGCGGTGTAGATCCGACCGTCGGCGAACTGCCGGACCCGCGCCTCGTCCAGCCGGCGCTCCCGCACGATGAGGGCGACGAAGCGGCCGTACAGTCGGTCGATGACCTCCTGGAAGATCGCGCGCTCCTCGGGCGTGAGCGCGCGAAACGGGCTCCCCATGTCCTTGCGGGGACCGGAGGTGATGTAGCTGGCGCTGACGCCGATCTTCTCGAGGAGCCCGCTCGAGTTCACGGTCAGCATGAGCACGCCGATGGACCCCGTCACCGTGGTCGGGTGGACGACGATCTGATCCGCGGCCAGCGCCACGTAGTAGCCACCCGACGCGCCCACGTCGAGGATGGAGGCGACGACCGGGACTTTGCGCCGCGCCTTGAAGCGCGTGACCTCGTGATAGAGGATGTCGGAGGCGGTCACGGTGCCGCCCGGGCTGTTGATCCGGAGGACGACCGCCCGCACGCGCTCGTCCTTGGCCGCCTTCTCCAGCTCCTCCCGGACCCGCGCCAGCAGCGGGACCTGCGGGCGCGCCTCCAGCGTGAAGATCGGCTCCTCGGCGAGGACGCCGGCCAGATCGACGAGAAGGATCTTGTCGCGCCCGGTCCCCTCGAGGGTGGTCTCGCGCAGCGGGCGGACGGGCGGCGTGAGGTCGATCGAGACCACGCTGCACCCGGCCAGGAGCGCGAGGGTGAGGACGAGGCGGACGCCGGGGCGTGCCATCGGACTGCTTTCGCAGTATACGGGTCCGCCCCCGAGCCACGCAAGCCGCTGTAGTATCATGACGCCCGTGGCCCCGCCCCTCGACGGCCTCCGCATCATCGACTGCTCGCGCATCGTGGCCGGTCCCTTCGCGACCCAGATCTTCAGCGACTACGGGGCCGAGGTCATCAAGATCGAGCAGCCGCGGGTGGGCGATGATAGCCGCCACTGGACGCCGCCCGCGACGCCGGACGGCCAGGCCACCTACTTCTTCGCGGTCAATCGCGGCAAGCAGAGCGTCACCATCGACCTCAAGCACCCGCGAGGCAAAGCCCTCCTCGTCGAGCTGGCGCGCCGGGGGGACGTCCTGGTCGAGAACTTCACCCCCGGGACCATGGATCGCCTCGGGCTCGGCTATCCGACGCTGCGGGCGGTGAACCCGCGGCTGGTCTACTGCTCGATCTCCGGCTTCGGCGCCACCGGACCCTATCGCGACCGGGCCGGCTATGACGCCATCATGCAGGGCTTCACCGGCCTCATGTCGATCACGGGGGAGCCCGACGGCCCGCCGGTCAAGGTCGGCGTCGCGCTGATCGACGTCATCACCGCGCTCTACGCCCACGGGGCGATCCTGGCCGCGCTTCACCATCGCGAGCGGACCGGCGACGGGCAGCACCTGGAGCTGTCGCTCATGGAGTGCGGGATCGCGGCCTTGATGAACGCCGCCACCGCCTACCTGATCGGGGGCGTGGTCCAGGGGCGCTGGGGGAGCGCTCACCCCTCGGTGGTGCCGTACCAGGCCTTCCGGGCCCGCGACGGGTTCCTGATGGTGGGCGCGGGCAACGAGCGGCTGTGGAAGGCGTTCTGCGAGGTCCTCGGCGTCCCCGAGTGGGCGGACGATCCCCGCTACGATTCCAACGCCAAGCGCGTCGAGCGGCGGGCCGAGCTGGTGGAGCGCATCGAGGAGCGGCTGGCCGCCCGCGCGCGGGACGAGTGGGTCGAGGCGTTCGGCGCGGCCGGGCTGCCGACGGGTCCCATCAACGACGTCGGACAGGTGTTCGCCGATCCCCAGGTGGCCCACCGCGCGATGGCGGTCGAGGTCGAGCATCCGACGGCCGGCCGCGTCCGGCTGCCCGGGATCCCGGTCAAGTTCGCGGGCACGCCAGCCCGCGTCGCCGGTCCGCCGCCGCGCCTGGGCGAGCACACCGATGACGTCTTGCGGCGGGTCGTCGGGCTGAGCGACGGGGAGATCGCGGAGCTGCGGGCCGCGGGCGCCGTGGGCGACTGAGCCAAGGAGACGCCATGGCCTACGAGACCCTGATCGTCGAGCGCGAGGACGGCTTCGCCGTCGTGACCCTGAACCGGCCGCCGGCCAACGCGATCTCGGCCCAGCTCGTGATCGACCTCGACGCCGCCGTCGCCGAGCTGGAGCGCGATGCCGCCGTGCGCGCGGTGATCATCACCGGCGCCGGCGACCGGATCTTTTGCGGGGGGGCCGACCTCGGCAGCGCCTTCAGCGGCGGCCCCGGCGCCGACCTGGAGGCGTTCCTTCGCCGGGGCAACGCCGTGCTGCGGCGGATCGAGACCTTGCCCAAGCCGGTGATCGCCGCCATCCAAGGGCACGCGACCGGCGGCGGCTGCGAGATCGCCATGGCGTGTCACCTCCGGGTCATGAAGGAGACGGCGCGCATCGGACAGACCGAGTCGAACCTCGGGATCATTCCCGGCTACGGAGGGACCCAGCGGCTACCACGCCTCATCGGGCGGACGAAGGCGCTCGAGTTCCTCATCCTGGGGACCCAGATCCCGGCCCCCGAGGCGCTCGCCCTCGGGCTCGTCAACCGGCTCAGCAAAGACGGCGAGACGCTGCCTGACGCCAAGGCCCTGGCCCGGACGATCGCCCAGCGCGCGCCCGTCGCGACCCGCCTCATCATCCAATGCGTGGACGCGGGGCTGAACGGCTCGATCGACGAGGGCCTCGAGGTCGAAACGCGGGCCTTCCTTCAGGCGCTGGCGACCGAGGACGCTGGCGAGGGCATCCAGGCCTTCTTTCAGAAGCGGTCTCCTCAGTTCAAGGGCGCCTGAGCCGGCCCGGGCCGATACGCATCGCGCCGGGTCGTCCTCGGCGCTCGGCGGTCCTCAACGTATGCGGCATACGCCTGCGGCCGCCTCGCGCCTGCGTCCTACCGGCGCTCGCGTCTCGGCCCGGTCCCGTCGCTCGGCGAAGATTGCGCCGCCCCCTTCGAGGGTAGGCCCTGAGCCGACCCGGGCCGCCTCGGATGCCCGGCGTGCAAGAGTTGCACGCCCGGCCGCCTGGCGGCCCTGCGTGACCGGTTGACCCCGGCAGTCGGGCCGAGCCCAGGATCGGTATCGCCATTGCTTCCTTCCCCCTACAGGCCAGATGTTCCCAACCACCTCGCCCCCGCGACCTCCGAACCGCCGGAACCCGGGTCTTCCCCCGCTCCTGGTCGCCCTGATCCTCGCGCTCGCCCTGCCGGCCGCCGCGGCGGCCCAGACCATCCGCCGGGTCAGCGTGGCCACCGACGGCAGCGAGGCCCAGGGCGCGACCGGGTATCACGCCCTGAGCGCCGACGGGCGCATCGTCGTGTTCGTGTCGGGGGCGACGAACCTGGTGCCGGACTGCACGGGCGGCGTCTATGTCCACGACCGGGCATCGGGGGTGACGACCTGTCTGGGCATCTACATCAGTAGTTTCCCCAGCTTGAGCGCCGACGGGCGCTTCGTCGCGTTCCGAATCAGCTACAGCTCGTCCCCCAGCTCACCTCCGGCCGTCCAGACCTTCGTCCTGGACCGCGCGACGGGAACGACCGAGATGGTCAGCGTCACCAACGACGGCACCCCGTCCAACGGGACCACGGCGCACCGCGAGACCGCGGCCGATCCGGCCATCAGCGCCGACGGGCGCGTCGTAGCCTTCGGTACCGACGCGACCAACCTGGCGCCCGGCGTGGGCGGCGGTCTTCTGGTCAACGTGTTCGTCCGCGACCGGGTCACCGGACAGACGACCCACGTGCCGGGCGCCACCATCAAGGCCGATACCCGCATCGCGATCAGTGCGGACGGACGGATCGTGGCCTGGATGGGGCCGGCCTTCAGCGGACCTTTCCACATCTACGTTCACGACCGGGTCACCGGGGAGACGACGATCGCCGGCGACGGCGTCAGCCCCGCCGTGAGCGCCGATGGCCGCTTCGTGACCTACGTGACCGGCTTCTCGGCCGGCGACGTGGTCGTCTACGACCGAGTGAGCGGCACCACGACGCCGGTGAGCCTGGCGAGCGGCGGCGCGCCGGCCAACGGCTCGAGCTGCCCGGACTTCTTCTGCGTGCCGGCCATCAGCGGAGACGGGCGCCTGGTGGCCTTCGCCTCCAACGCGACGAACCTGGCGCCGGACGACACCAACGGCGTGACCGACGTCTTCGTCCACGACCGCCTGACCGGCGAAACGCGGCGGGTGAGCGTTCCGGCCGAGGCCGGGGAGGCGAACGGGCCGAGCAACCTCCCGCACATCAGCGCGGACGGGACCATCGTGAGCTTCCTGTCGAGCGCGAGCAATCTCGTCCCCGGAGACACGAACGGCGCGAGCGACCTCTTCGTGGTCGCCCCCGACTCGGGCGGAGCGCCGCCGGGCCCCGCGAACCTCTCGGTGAGCGTGGCGGTGAACCAGAGCCATTTCTCGCCCGGGGAGACCTTTGTCATCTCGGCCAGCGTGGACAATCGCGGGCTCAGCCCGGCGGTGGACTTCTATCTGGGCGTCCTCCTGCCCGACGGTGAGACGATCGTCTTCTTCACCGGCGGCGGCACCAGCTTCGGCCGGCTCTCGAACGTCGCGACGCTCGGCCCCATCGCGGCCCGGGTCTCACTGGCGACCCCGTTCGCGGTGAGCGTGCCCAACATCTTCGCCCACACGTGGACGGGCAGCGAGCCGCCGGGCATCTACGTGGCGTTCCTGGCCGTCGTGATGCCAGGCGCCTTCGCCGACGGGACGGTCGATCCCGGCGACGTCCTGGCCCTCAGCCTGGCGACCTTCAGCTTCGGGCCCTGACGCCCGGGCCGGGGCCCGTCGCATCGGCCCTCGCCACGCCTCAACGTTGGGTGGCGCGCCCCGGACGGCGGGGCCCCAGCCCCGCGACGTCCGGAGGCGCGCATATGCGGCATACGCCTCGGCGTGGCTCGGGCCTGCGTCCTTGATCTGCTCGGGCCGCGGCCCGGGCCACGGCCATCGTGGCCCAGCTTCCCGCCTGGAGCGCCCGTGACGTCGGTCAGGCGGCGAGCGCCGCCTGCCGCCGACAGGCGGCGGCGCAGCGCCGGCAGGCGTCGGCGCATGCGCGGAGCTGCAGGTCGGCGCCGAATCCATCGCAGTAGCGGGCGCACCGCTCGCAGACCTCCGCGCAGGCGACGCAAGTCCGCCCGGTGAGATCGGCCGCGCCGCGGAGCAGGCTGGCGCTGGTCTGGCAGATCTCGGCGCAGTTGAAGAGAAGCCGGATGTGGCTCACCTCCGCCGGCTGCCCACCCGCGGCGAGATAGGCGACGGTTTCCAGGCACACGCGGTGGCAGCCCAGGCACAGCTCGATACATTCCTGCACGGGCACCGGCATGGTACCCCCCGCCCGCTAGGAGGCCAGCCGCGCCGGCACGTCGCCGGCCGGGGCCAGCTGGGTGACGACGAGCGCCGCCACGAGCTTCTCGTGCTCGTCGCGGACCCGAACGTCCACGATCAGTGTCGTCCGGCCACGGTAGGTGAGCTCGGCCTCGGCCGTCAGCCGGCCTCGACTGCCGTCGCGAAACAAGTTGACGGACAACTCCAGGATGCGAGGGAGGGGCCGGGCCGAGGGCTCGCCCGGGGCGGCGAGCACGGAGGCGCCGGCCGCGAGCGCGGCGGCGTTGCCGAGGGCGATGATGGCGTCGGCGCCGGCGTCCGGGCGGCCTTCGGGCTCGACGTCGAGCTGGACCCAGGCCCGTCCCCCGTGGGCCCGCACGAGGCGTAGCCCGGGGCGCTCGGGCCCGAGGTGGGTGCGATCGGTCGTCAGGCGAGGGTGATCGGATCGCTCGCTGCTCATGGGTGCGCTCCTCTGGGCCCGGGGTTTCGCTCGCGCGCCACGGGTATCACGCGCACACCGTTCCCCCGGCATCCTCGCCGGTCGGACGCCCGCGCGTCTATCCGAATGAAGCTCTAGAGTCAGCCGCCGAGACAGGAGACGGACACCGACCCCGCGGGTTGCGCCGGTTCCGTCGTTCTGTTACGGTTTTCGTCAGCGTCTTCGGCTGAGAGTCCCCGATCGGGAGGGAGCCCATGGACCTGGGAATCGCCGGGAAGGTGGCGCTGGTGACGGGTGGCGCGCGGAACCTCGGGCGAGCCGACTCCCTGAAGCTGGCCGAGGAAGGCTGCCGGGTCGCCGTCCTCGACCTCAACAAGGAAGGCGCCGAGGAGACGGCGAGCGAGATCCGGCGGACGGGCGGCCAGGCGGTCGCGATCGAGTGCGACATCGTGGATCGCCCGGCGGTGAAGGCGGCGGTGGCCCGCGTCGAGCGAGAGCTGGGGCCGGTGGACATCGTGGTGAACAACGCCTCCATCATCTGGACCCTCGCCCAGCTCAAGGACATGAAGGACGAGGACTGGGACCTCAACCTGAACGTGAACCTCACCGGCACCTACAACGTGACCAAGGCGGTTCTGCCCGGGATGCGGGAGCGCCGGTGGGGGCGGGTGGTCTGCATGGCCTCGATCGCCGGCCTGCTCGGCGGCTTTGGCCAGACCGCGTATTCGACGACCAAGATGGGGGTGATCGGCTTCGCGCGATCGGTGGCGCTGGAGGGCGCCCGCTACGGGATCACCGCCAACGTGATCGCCCCCGGGATCATCGGCGAGCACACCAAGCTCTCCCCCATGTACGACCGGATGGTCAAGCGGGTCGCCATGCAGCGGGAAGGGGACCTGGACGACATCGCCAACGCCATCGCCTTTCTCTGCTCCGAGCGCGCCCGCTACATCACCGGCGCCGTGCTGACCGTCACCGGCGGCATGGACCTGTTCACGTTCTAGCCCGGCGAATGCCGATCGACCGCTCGACCGTACGCGCGGCCGGAACGAAGCGCTCCGAGCAGAGAAAGGCGATGGCGTTGGCGATGTCCTCGGGATCCCCCTCGTGCTGCATGGCCACCCGCTTCACCATCCGGTCGTACATGGGGGAGAGCTTGGTGTGCTCGCCGATGATCCCGGGCGCGATCACGTTGGCCGTGATCCCGTAGCGGGCGCCCTCCAGCGCCACCGACCGGGCAAAGCCGATCACGCCCATCTTCGTCGTCGCGTAGGCGGTCTGGCCGAAGCCGCCGAGCAGGCCGGCGATCGAGGCCATGCAGATCACCCGGCCCCACCGGCGCTCCCGCATGCCGGGCAGGACGGCCTTGGTCACGTTGTAGGTGCCGGTGAGGTTCACGTTCAGGTTGAGATCCCACTCCTCGTCCTTCATGTCTTTGAGCTGGGCGAGCGTCCAG
>DASYUM010000254.1:0-1792 GCA_036001225.1 Candidatus Methylomirabilota bacterium
GGAGGCGCCTACATCGTCAGCCGCGAGAATCTCGGGACCTATCCGAGCCTGGTGGCGGGCGGCGCCCTCCTGACCGACTACGTGCTCACCGTGTCGGTCAGCGTGGCGGCCGGCATCGCGGCCGTGACATCGGCCGTTCCCGCCCTCTACCCCTACCGGGTCGAGCTGTGCGTGCTCGGCGTGGTGGGCATCACGGTGGCCAACCTGCGCGGCGTCCGGGAGTCGGGCCGGCTGTTCGCGGTTCCGACCTATGCCTTCATCGCCAGCTATGTCCTGCTGATCGGCTGGGGCGCGGTCGTGTGGCTCCGCGGCGGTGTGCCCTCCGGCGGTCCGGCGCCCGCCGGCAGCATCACCCCCGGCAGCCAGGAGCTGACCCTCTTTCTGGCGCTCCGGGCGTTCGCCTCGGGGTGCGTCGCCCTCACCGGCATCGAGGCGGTCTCGAACGGCGTCCCCGCCTTCCGGCCGCCCGAGGCGCGCCACGCGCGCCAGGTCCTGGTGATGCTCGGGACGATCCTCACCACGCTGTTCATCGGGATCACGGTCCTGGCCAACGCCTTCGGCCTGGTCCCGGCCGAGCAGGAGACGATCAACTCCCAGCTGGCCCGCCGGGTGTTCGGCGAGGGTGTCCTCTACTACTTCGTGCAGGCCATGACCATGCTGATCCTGGTGCTGGCGGCCAACACCAGCTTCGCGGACTTCCCGCGGCTGGCCTCGTTCATGGCCCGCGATCGCTTCATGCCCCGGCAGTTCGCCAGCCGCGGCGACCGGCTGGCCTTCTCCAACGGCATCATCATCCTGGCGGTGCTGAGCGCCGTCCTGCTCGTCATCTTCCGGGCCGAGACTCACGCCCTGATCCCGCTCTACGCCGTCGGCGTGTTCGTCTCCTTCACGCTGTCACAAGCCGGGATGGTCCGGTTCTGGTTCCGCGCGCGGGGTCGTCGCTGGCTCGGGCGGGCGACGTTGAACGGCGCGGGAGCGGCCGCCACCGGGATCGTCACGCTGATCATCGCCGTCACCAAGTTCACGCACGGGGCCTGGATCGTCGTCCTGTTGATCCCGGGATTGGTGCTCGTCTTCCTGGCGATCCACCGCCACTACGCGGAAGTCGCCGGCCAGCTCTCGCTCGAGGGGGCCGAACCGCCGCCCCCGCCCGAGCACCACACGGTGCTCGTCCTGACCGGCGACCTTCACCGGGGCACGCTCCCGGCCCTCCGCTACGCGCAGACGCTGTCGCCCGGCGCCCGGGCCGTCTACGTGGAGACGGATCCGGAGTCAACCCGTCGGTTGGAGGAACGCTGGGGCAAATGGGGGACCGGGGTGCCGCTGGTGGTCTTGCGCTCCCCCTACCGTTCCGTGGTGGGCGCGTTTCTCGAGTACCTCGACCACCTTCAGGAGCAGGCGCCGAACCAGCTCGTCACGGTCATCCTCCCGGAGTTCGTGCCGGCGCGCTGGTGGCAGCACCTGTTGCACAACCAGACGGCCTTGCTGATCAAGGGAGCGCTGCTGTTCCGGCGCGGGATCATCGTGACGGACGTCCCCTATCACCTCGCCCGCTAGGGCATTTCGGGGGGGCCTCGGAAGCCCCCCCCGATTCCCCCCTCTCGGGTTGGGTGGGTGGGCGCGGCGGCACAGCCGCCGCACGGAGCGGTAGACCGATCAGCGGGGCCCGGCCGCGCGCTCGTAATGGGAGAGGTCGTAGTACCGGCTCGGGTCGGTCAGGTCCTTCTTCGGCCGGCCGTACTCGCTCCTGAGCTTGAGGACCGTCCGGATGCCCTCGACGTCCAGCCGCGCC
>DASYUM010000255.1:0-1909 GCA_036001225.1 Candidatus Methylomirabilota bacterium
GTTCAGCTTCACCGCGACGGCGCCGGCCACGCCGGGGAGCTTCGCCTTCAACTGGCAGATGGTCCAGGAGAGCGTCGAGTGGTTCGGCGACGTCGCCGCCGCGACCGACACGGTCACGGGGGCCCCGGCCTCTCAGCGGCCTCGAGGGGCTGCGCCGGTCCGGCCGAGCCCGGGCGGGTAACGCCGGGGGGTCTTCGTGACCCCCGAAACACCTAGGAGTGTGTCGGAGTAACCCGGCAGCTCGCCCCGAGCGCGGGCCGCGTCGGGCAGCGCTCCGAGCGGCGGCTTCGCCGCCGCCACGACGGGGGGGCCTCGGGGGGGTCTTCCGAGGCCCCCCCGAAATGACCTAGGGTCCGAGCGCGGCGAGCGCCCGGCGGTAGTACTGCGGATCGTAGTAGCGCTCGGGCGCCGGCGGCTGGCCGCCCCACTGGCCCTCCAGCTCGGCCCGGAGCGCGAGCACGTTGCGGAACCCCTCCAGATCGAGTCGCGCGTCGGGCGTGAGCCCGCCGGCCGGGTCGACGGCGTGCGCGTAGGTCGCGGCCGCCACGTCGGGGTCGAGCTTGAGGCGCTGGGCGAGGAGGGCGATCGTCTCGTCGCGATTGGCCGGCGCCAGCACCCAGCGGAGAGCTCCGACGTATCCCTGGAGGTACCGCTCCAGGGTCGACGCGTTCGCCTGGGCCCAGGACCGCCGGACGAAACCGGCGGTCGCCTGGTAGGGGCCGAGCATCTTGACGGCGAGCCCGAGGCTCCGGAGGCCCTCGCGCTCCGCCACGATCGAGTAGGGCGGATACAGCATCGTCGCCGCGTACTCCTTGTGCTCGCGCATCGCGGCCGCCCGCTGGAACGTCCCGCCGATCGGCTTCACCGTGTAGTGCTGGCCGGCCTTGAGCCCGTGCTTGAGCAGGATCTTCTTCAGCTGGAGGGCATAGGCGGTGTTCGGGGCGTCCACGATCACCGTCTTGCCCATGAGGTCGATGATGGATCGGACCTCGGGCTGGACGAAGAGCTGGTTCATGCTGCTGTCGCCGCCCACCACCACGACGACGTCCGCGCCGGCCGTCTCCACCATGGCGACGGCGTTGTCGACCGCGGCGTGGGCGACCTCGAAGGCGCCGGCGGCGAGACCGTCGCGCAGCGCCTGGGAGTTGGGCGTGAACTCGAGCTCGACCTGGACCCCGTACTTGGCGAAGATGCCTCTGGCCTGGCCGGCGAAGATCGCGAGGTTGTGGACGCCCGGGAAAACCCGGACCCGGAGGAGGACAGGGTCCGCCGCCCCGGCGAGACCGCCCACGAGGGCGGCGGCCAGGACCCCGGCCGCGAGTGTCGCCATCCAGCGCGTGCGCATCGACGCCTCCTCTCAGCCGAGGTCGGCTCGCCGGGGGCTGGCCGTCGGGTCGAGTTCGCGCGTGCCCGCCAGCGGGCCGGTCGCGGTCCAGTACCGGGTGCCGGCCACCAGCAGCGTCTCGGCGGGGAACCGGGTCAGGATCTCGTGCCCCGTCTCGGTGACGAGCACTTCCTCCTCGATGCGGGCCGCCGACCAGCCGTCCGACGCCGGCCAGAAGTTCTCGAGCGCGAAGACCATGCCGGGCTCGAGCGTCATCGGGTGCTCGAGTGACACCAGCCGGCTCATCACCGGCTGTTCCCAGATCGAGAGCCCGACCCCGTGGCCGTACTGGAGGCCGAAGCACGCCTCCTCGTCGGGGAAGCCGAACTCCTGGGCGCGCGGCCAGAGGGCGACGATGTCGGCGGTGGTGATGCCCGGCTTGACGATCGCGATGGCCTGGTCGAGGAGCTCCCGGCAGCGCTTGTAGGCGTCGACCATGGCGGCCGAGGCGCTGCCCACCGCGAAGGACCGGTAATAGCAGGTGCGGTAGCCCATGTAGGAGTGGAGGATGTCGAAGTAGGCGGG
>DASYUM010000256.1:0-15906 GCA_036001225.1 Candidatus Methylomirabilota bacterium
GAGGGCGAGGTCGTAGCCACCCAGCGGCGAGCCCGGGTAGCCGCTCACGAAGGTCCCGATCCGCAGGCCGGCCCGCCGGTCGCGCCGGCTCTGGTCCAGGGGCAGGCGGACCAGCGCCTGGAGGCCACCGAGGTAGACGGGGCCGTCCTCCCGCAGGTAGCGGTCGTCGAGCGTCACCGGCAGCGGTGCGGACTGGCTGGAGGCCATGGTGCTCCTTGGCGATGAAGTCGCCCCTATTATCACCGTTCCCGGGCCGCCTACCAGGGGGCTACCGGCCAGCTGGAAGGGTTCGACGTTCGTCATCCGCCTGCCCGTCCGAGGGTCGCGGGCGGCGGCCGTGGCGGAAACGGAGGTGGTGGCGCCGGCGCGCCCGCTGCGCGTCCTGGTCGTCGATGACGAGGAGGTGCCCCGCGAGGTCGCGGTCGAGCTGCTCCGGGGCGACGGCCATGCGGTGGAGAGCGCCGTCAACGGCCGCGACGCGCTCCAGAAGTTCCAGCTCGGCTGGTTCGATGTGATCCTGACCGACTGGGCGATGCCCGAGATGAACGGCCTCGAGCTCGCCTACAACATCAAGCGGTTCGCCCCCCAGAAGCCCGTGATCATCATGTTGACCGGCTTCGGCGAGATCTCGGGCGCGGCCGGGGAGAAGCCGGCCGACGTCGATCTGGTCATCGCCAAGCCGCTCACCCTCACCATGCTGCGCGAGGCGCTGTCCATCGTGAAGTAGCTCGACCCCGCGCGGCTCGGCCCGAACCTCCGGCCACGCCCGAAGCACGTCAACCGCCGAGACCTTGACGCCATCCGGCACCACTCCTATGCTGGCCGCATCCGGGGTCCGGCATGAAGTGCCCGCAGTATCAGCACGACGCCCCCGCCGACGCCCGACCCGGCCACGGGAGCGGCGGCTTTAGTCGCCGGCCCACCCACCCAACCCTAAGAGGGGAAGGAGGGGGCCGTCGAGGCCCCCTCGGATGACCTGCCGCAAAGGAGGAGGCGTCATGACGCTCAAGGGCAAGCACGCGCTCGTCACCGGCGGATCGCGCGGGATCGGCCGCGGGATCGTCCTCAAGCTCGCCGAGCAGGGCGCCCGGGTCGCCGTCCACTACTATCGCAACGAAGCCGCCGCCAAGGAGACGCTGGAGCGCGCCAAGAAGCACGGCGCCGACGGCGTCCTGGTCCAGGCCGACGTCTGCCGCCCCGACGAGGTGAAGCGGATGTTCGGCGACGTCAAGCGGCACTTCGGCACGCTGGACGTCTTCGTCGCCAACGCCCGCCCCGACCCGCCGGATTTCTACCAGAAGCCGATGGACATCAGCCTGGAGCAGTGGGACAAGGCGGTCGACTCCCAGGCCAAGGCCTTCCTGGTGGGCGTTCGCGAGGCCGTCCCCATGATGGGCGCCGGCGGGCGGATCCTCGCCATCACGTACGCGCCGGCGGCCCGCACCGGCACCTGGCAGCCCTTCTTCGCCATGGGCGCCGGCAAGGCCGCCCTCGAGGCCTGCGTGCGCTACTTCGCGGTGGCCCTCGCCAAGCGCGGCATCACCGTGAACGCGCTCAGCCCCGGCCTCACCGACGACAGCGTCCTGAACGGCTTCCCCGCCGCCGTCGTCGAGACCGCCCGCAAGTGGCACCAGAGCGGCTGGACCCCGATGGGGCGGATGGGCACGCCCGCCGACGTCGGCAACGCGGTCGCGCTCTTCTGCGCCGAGGGCGCGGGCTGGATCACCGGGCAGGTCATCTACGTGGACGGCGGGGCCTCGCTGGCCGATACCCTGCTGCCGCTGGAGCTCCAGCTCGGCTAGCGGCCCACCCTCACCCCAGCCCTCTCCCTCTCCGATGGGAGGGAGAGGGAGCGACCTCGGTCAGCGGCGGCAGATCACGTTCACGAGCGCCTGCCGCCGCTCCCGACGGACGACCTGGAGCGCGCGCGCGAGCGCGCCCGGCAGCGCCGCCGGGTCCTCCACGCGCTCGCCGTGGCCGTCGAACGCGCGGACGAGCTCCTCGTAGCGCGGCGACGGCGCCAGGCTGGAGAGCGGGAAGTTCTGGGTGGTGGCCGCCCAGCCCGTCGGGTGCACGCGTAGCGTGGCCCGCTTCACGGCGTCCCAGGCTTCATCGTTGAAGATCACGACCAGGATGGGGAGCCCGTGCATCCGGGCCACCTGGTGGCTGGCGGTGGGGGCGCCGAAGACGTAGGCGCCGTCGCCGAGGACGGCGATCACCGTCTTGTCGGGCGCGGCCAGCTTCGCGCCCAGCGCGGTGCCGAGCCCCCAGCCGAGCCCGCCCGCCGACGGGGAGGAGAGATAGCTGCCGGGCGCCGGCGGCGGCGCGTGGCGGATGTCGAGGGTGTACTCGTTGACCACGATGGTGTCGGGGGCGAGGAGCGCCCCCACGCACCGCGATGCCCACTGGAAGCCGATCGGCTGTCGGCCCCGCTCGGCCTCGGCTCCGGCCGCCCACGCCGCTCGCGACTGGCGGTGAGCGGCGGCCAGCCGCTCACGCCGAGCCGCGACCTCGTCCGACCCGACCCGCGCCCGCACGGCATCGGCCAGCGTGAGGAGCGCGACCGTCGGCTCGGCGGCGATCGGCACGTCGCAGGGGAACGAGCGCATCGGGTAGCGGCTGAAGAAGGGGTCCACGGCCAGGTGGATGACCTTCGCTTCGTCGCGGGGCTTCCCGCGCGACGGGAACCAGGGGACGTCGCAATCCACGACGAGGATGGCGTCGGCGTCCGCGAGCGCCGGGTGCGCGTCGGCGGGGGTGCCGTAGCCGAGGTGGCAGTCGTGGTCGGCCGGGAAGTTCGCGTAGCGCGGCACCGCCTCCACCACCCCGATGCCGCCCGCCTCGGCGAGGTCGACCAGCGCCCGGACGGCCGCCGGCGCCCGCCCGGCGGCCGCGGTGACGACGACCGGGGCGCGCGCGGTGGCGAGGATATCGGCCGCCTCGGCGATCCGAGCGGGATCCGGGAAGCGCCGGCTCTCCACCTGCCGGCGGGCGGGCGCGCTGATGGTGATCTCGGCCAGCGGCTGGGCCAGCACCTCGCGCGGGAGCATCAGGTAGACGGGCCCCCGCGGCTCGGCCATCGACAGCTCGAGCGCGCGGTCCACCACCGACTCCAGCTGCGTCGCCTGGCGCAGCTCGTAATCCCACTTCACGTACTCGCGGACCAGGCCGCCCTGGTCGAACGCCTCCTGGGCCCAGTGGATGTAGGTGTCGCGCGCGCCGGGCAGGCCTTCCTCGGTGATCGGCGTTCGGCCGGCCGTGAAGATCACCGGCGTCTCGGTCCGCGCCGCATTGATCAGCGCCCCCACCGCGTTGGCGGTGCCGACGGTCACGTGGACCATGACCACCTGGGGGCGGCCGGTGATCGCATAGTAGCCGTGGGCCATCGAGACCGCCACGTACTCGTGGGGCACGACCAGCGGGCGGGGCGTGGGCTTGCCCTCGGCGGCGAATTTGGCGAACGCGTCCACCAGCGAGGCGAAGTCGGTGCCGGCGTTCCCCAGGAAGAGCTCGATCCCCCGCTCGCGGAGGAGTTCCAGGTACGCCTGGGCGACGGTCTCGACGCGGATGGTCTTGGTCGGCATCGGGCCTCCCGCTGAGAGCGTTCAGGTTCCGAAGCGATCTCGGTGGACCTATTATGTCCGGTCCGGGGGCGGGTTCCAACCGCCAGCGAGAACGCCGGGTCGGCTCGGCGACCCTTGACCCTCTAAGAGCCTCCAGCTAGCAGCTGGCGAGGCCGGGGTCGATCTTGATCACGCCCGACACGCTCGCGCTCGCCGAGGGCTACCTGGTTGTGAACTCGCTGGGGCCGCGGCCGATCCGAGGGCTGCCGGCTCCGCTCGAGGTTTACGAGATCGTCGGTGCCGCCACCGTGCGCTCGCGCTTCCAGGCCGCGGCCAGTCGCGACCTCACGCGCTTCGTCGGGCGGGAGACGGAGCTCGACCAGCTCCAGCAGGCGCTGGGACAAGCCGGCGCCGGGCGCGGCCAGGTCGTCGCCGTCGTCGGCGAGCCGGGCATCGGGAAGTCGCGCCTCTACTGGGAGTTCACCCGCTCCCATCGGACGCAGGGCTGGCTGACCCTCGAGGGCGGCTCTGTCTCCTACGGCAAGGCGACGAGCTACCTGCCCGTCGTGGAGCTGCTTCGCGCGTACTTCCAGATCGAGGCCGGGGACGGCGTGCGAAAGATCACCGAGAAGGTGACCGGCAAGCTGCTGTCGCTCGATCGCACGCTCGCGGCCGTGCTCCCGCCACTGCTCTGGCTTCTCGATGTGGCCGTCGACGACGAAGCCTGGGCGCGGCTCGACGCGGCCCAGCGCCTCCGGCAGACGCTCGATCATCATGGCTGGGGCTACCACGCGCTCGGTCGAGCCTGTCTTGGACTCGGCCGGCTCGACGAGGCGCGACGCCTGGCCGACCGCGCACTCGGATCCTTGCCGCGTCACCCTGGGTTCGCGGCCCATGCGCGGCACCTGCTCGGCGACATCGCGACCCATCCCGACCAGTTCGAGGCCGAGCGCGGCAAGGCCCACTACCGCGAAGCGCTGGCGCTCGCCGAGCCGCGCGGCATGCGCCCGCTGGTCGCCCACTGCCACCTCGGGCTCGGCAAGCTCTCGCGGCGCGTCGGAAAGGGCGAGCAGGCCCACGGGCATCTGGCCACCGGGACGACGATGTACCGCGAGATGGACATGCGCTTCTGGCTGGAGAAGGCGGAGGCAGAGATGAGGCGCTGGCATGAGGGCTGCGGCCGCGAGTGAAGGAGGGACGCATAACCCGCCACTTCCGCGGGTCGGCCACGCCAGCCGCGGAGGAATACGTCGGGGCGTCTTGTGTTCTGTAACGTTATAGGTTACACTCAGAGTGGGTGATTCGGGGATTCAAGTACAAGGGCTTGGCCAAGTTTTTCGAGACCGGCTCAAGGGCCGGTATCCAGGCGCAACAAGCCGAACGGTTACGCCTGATCTTGGGTCGCCTGAGCGCTGCCACTGGTCCACGAGATATGGCACTTCCCGGACTGGACCTTCATCCGCTCAAGGGTGACCGCAAGGGAAGATGGGCGGTATCGGTGAGCGGCAACTGGCGGGTGACGTTCAAGTTCCTCGGCAAGGACGCTGATTCCGTCGATTACGAGGATTATCACTGAGAGGAGCACCGATGCGGATGCACAACCCACCTCATCCGGGAGAGATCATCAAGACTCTTTGCCTTCAGCCGCTCGGCGTCAGCGTTACGGAAGCCGCAGAGGCGCTGGGAGTAAGCCGAAAGACTCTTTCTGCCATTCTGAACGGCCGGGCCGGGATCAGCCCTGAGATGGCGATCCGTCTTTCCATTGCCTTTGGAACCTCCGCCGAGAGTTGGCTCAACCAGCAAACGCAGTACGACCTCTGGCATGCCGAGCAGCGTCGGAGTCGGCTTCGGGTTGCGAAGCTCGCACCGGCATAGAAGAACCCCAACCGAGCGCTCAACAGGGCCGCGCCACAGGCGGCGGGCCGGTTAGCACAACGCTATGCGGATTCAAGATCGTCGCCCGCCCGCGGCCGAGTCTAGCCAGCTAAGCTAGGCCGGACACCGTAGGGGACGGTAGGCGAGGCTCACAATGAAATGTCCCCGGTGCCAGCGCAAGACTCGAGGGACGGCAAGACACTCCTAGCCGACGGGCGCACCGTTCAGACTGGGCCGACCCGCCTCACCGGCTCTCTATCGGAAGTCGCCGTCGCCCCTTGACAGTCCGGAGGACCGGCGCCTAGTGTCCTTTCGTGGAGCTGGCCAGCGACCACGCCCTCGGCCTGCCGGTGGCCGCCCCCGAGCGCGGGCGCTGGAGCCGGCGCCTCCGCCGCACGCTCCGCAGCCAGGTGGTGATGATCGGCGGGCTCTTCGCCCTCCTGATCGTCGCCCTGGCGATCTTCGCTGCCGCGCTGGCCCCCTCCCCGCCCGACGAGCAGAACTTCGACCTGATCGAGACCGCCCCCGGAGCCCAGGCGCTCTTCGGCACCGACCGCTTCGGCCGGGACGTGCTCAGCCGGGTCATCTACGGCGCCCGCATCTCCCTCTACGTCGCCACGGTGTCCATCGGGGTGGCCATGCTGATCGGCGGCGCGCTGGGGCTGACGGCGGGCTACCTGGGCGGCGCCTGGGACAACGCCATCAACCGGGTCATGGACGTCTTCTTCAGCATCCCCGGGCTGCTCCTGGCCGTCGGCATTGCCGCCATGCGGGGGCCGGGGGTGAACAGCGCGGTCATCGCCATCGCGATCGTCTACACGCCGCTCTTCGCCCGGGTCATGCGGGGGCCGGTGCTGGCCGAGCGGGAGAAGGAGTACGTGGAGGCGGTGCGGGCGCTGGGCGCCACCCGGTGGGTCGTGGCCCTCAAGCACGTCCTGCCCAACGTGCTCTCGCCCTTCGTCGTGCAGGGCACCGTGGCCTTCTCGCAGGCGATCCTGATCGAGGCCTCGCTGAGCTACCTCGGCCTGTCCGCCCAGCCCCCCACCCCGTCGTGGGGGAACATGCTCAACGAGGGCCGCACCTATCTGGAGACCGCCCCCTGGATCTCGGTCTTCCCGGGTATCGCCATCATGGTGGCCGTGCTGGCCTTCAACCTGATCGGCGACGGCCTGCGGGACATCCTGGACCCCAAGACCTCGTAACGCGCAGGAGGACACCGATGGACACGCTCGAGCCGCAGTCCAGCCCGATCCCGCTCAGCCGCCGCCAGCTCCTGCAGGCGGGGGGCGCCGTCCTCGGCGGCCTGGCCGCGGGACGGCTGGCTCACGCCCAGGCGCCGAAGCCGGGCGGGACCTTGGTCTCGGCCCAGACCACCGAGGCCACCGGCCTCGATCCCCAGCTCGTCCCGGCCTTCTCGCGGAGCCGGCGCTCGCCGATGATGTACAACCAGCTCGTCCGCTTCGATCCGGACATGAACCCGGTGTCGGAGCTGGCCGAGTCGTGGCAGGTGAGCCCGGACGGTCTCACCTGGACCTTCAAGCTCCGCGAGGGGGTGAAGTTCCACGACGGCCAGGAGCTGAGCTCGGCCGACGTCAAGTTCACCTTCGACCGCCTCTTCGAGAAGTCTCCGGGCAAGTCCGACTTCATCGCCGTGGACAAGGTGGAGCCGGCCGGCAAGTACGCGGTGAAGTTCATCACCAAGGAGCCGTTCGCCGGGCTCCTGGCCGCCCTCGGTGGGTTCTGGGGCTTCATCATCAACGAGGCGGGGATCAAGAAGCACGGCGATCTCAACAAGGCCGAATCGGGCACCGGCCCCTTCATGCTGCACGACTGGAAGGTCGAGCAGCAGATGGTGCTCAAGAAACACCCCGGCTACTTCAAGAAGGGGCAGCCGTACGTGGACGAGCTGGTCCTGCGGACGATCCCCGACGAGGCGAACATCGTCGCCGCCCTCCGGACCGGCCAGATCCACCACGCCTTCATCGAGGACAACAAGAACTACAACCTCCTCAAGGAGGAGCGGTCCCTGACCGGCTACCGCAGCTCGCGGCTCGGTTACGAGTTCCTCAACATCAACGCGAGCCGCGGGCCCCTCAAGGACGTCCGGGTCCGGCAGGCGATCAGCTGGGCGGTCGACCGCCAGCAGATCATGCGGGTCGCCTCCGCCGGCTTCGGCCGGCTGACCGCGCCGGCCACCGCGCCCATGAAGGCCTGGCAGCTCCCGGAAGACCAGTGGATGCGCTACTACAAGCCCGACCTCGACAGGGCGAAGAAGCTCCTGGCCGACGCCGGGTACGCCAGCGGGTTCACGGTGAAGCTGGGGGTGATTCCCACCTTCCCCACCATGGTGTCGGGGGCGCCGGTGGTGGCCGCCCAGCTCAAGAAGATCGGGATCACCGCAGAGATCGAGAACGTCGAATACGCGGTCTGGATCAAGCGGTGGCTGGCCAAGGACTTCGACATGACCATGAACACCACCCCCGGCTACGCCGACCCCGATACCGCGTTCTTCCGCGCGCTGCACTCCACCAAGGGCCAGAACTGGAACAGCTGGAGCGTGCCCGAGCTGGACGCCCTCCTCGAGGAGGGTCGCCGCACGATGGACCAGCGGAAGCGCAAGGAGATCTACGATCGCATCCAGATCATGATCCTGGAGAACGTGCCGCATCTCTGGCTCTTCTCGGCCGACACCATCGACTTCACCCAGAGCGCGGTGAAGGGGTTCAAGCAGCACCCCACCACCCTGCTCTACGGCTTCGAGGGCGTCTGGCTCGAGAAGGCGTAGCGTCCGGGTGACCGAGCGCGGCGTCCGCGGCTGAGCGACGATGGGGCGCTACCTCGTCGTCCGGCTCTACTCGATGGCCCTCACCCTGCTCGGGCTGACCGTCCTGATCTTCCTGATGCTGCGCCTCATTCCGGGGACGGTCGTCGAGCAGATGATCGGCGCCGATGCCGTCGTCAGCCAGGGCATGGTCGAGCAGCTCAAGCGCTTCTTCGGCCTCGACCAGCCCTGGCACGTCCAGTACGGGCGCTGGCTCCTCCAGCTCCTGCAGGGCGACCTCGGGACCTCGTGGCGGACCGGGAAGCCGGTGCTCCACCTGATCCTGGAGCGCCTGCCCGTCACCCTGGAGCTGACCGTCCTGGCCGTCGGCTTTTCCCTCGCCCTGGGGCTGGCCGCCGGCATCGTCTCGGCGGTCGCGCGCGACAGCGCGCTCGATCACGCCGCCCGGGTGGGATCGCTCCTCGGCCTCTCCGTCCCCGTCTTCTGGCAGGGGACGATGCTGATCCTCTTCTTCTCCCTCTACCTGCGCTGGATGCCGCCGGTGGTGTGGGTCGATCTGCTCACCGATCCCCGGCGCAACCTCACCATCATGCTCCTCCCCGCTCTCTGCCTGGGCACGGCCAGCGCCGCCAACATCGCCCGCACCACCCGCGCCTGCATGCTCGACGTGCTCCGGTCGGACTACGTCCGCACCGCCTCCGCCAAGGGGCTGGCCAGCGGCGCCATCGTGCTGAAGCACACGCTCAAGAACGCGCTCATCCCCATCGTCACGGTGGCCGGCCTGCAGGTCGGCTTCCTGCTCGGCGGGACCGTGGTGGTGGAGGAGGTCTTCACGCTGCCGGGGGTCGGGCGACTCGTGCTGTGGTCGATCTACCAGCGGGATTACCCCTTGACGCAGAGCACGATTCTCTTCATCGCGCTCCTGTTCATGACCGTGAACCTGCTGGTCGACCTGATGTACGGCTATCTCGAGCCGCGGATCCGCTACACCGCCTGAAGGAGGACCCATGCCAACCATGACACGACCGATGATTCTCCTCGCCGCCGGCCTGGCCGCCGGGGTGCTGACCTGGTCGAGTGCGGGCGCCCAATATCAACACCAGGGGGCGCCGGGCACCGAGCGGCTGGGCCAGGTCAACTTCCTGACCTCCTGCGCCCCGGCCGTCCAGCCCCAGTTCGACCGCGCGCTGGCGCTGCTCCACTCGTTCTGGTTCAGCGAGGCCATCAAGGGCTTCAACGCGGTCGCCCAGGCCGATCCGTCCTGCGGCATCGCCCACTGGGGCGCGGCCATGGCGTGGCTCGGCAATCCGCTCGCTGGGCCTCCCACGCCGCGGGGGCTCCAGGAGGGCTCGGCCGCGGTGGCCCGGGCTCGGGCGGCCGGCGCCAAGAGCCCGCGCGAGCTGGACTACATCGCGGCCATCGAGACCTTCTACAAGGACCATGACCGGATCGATCACCGGACGCGGGCCGTGGCCTACGAGAAGGCCATGGAAGCGCTGAGCCAGCGCTACCCCCAGGACCGCGAGGCCGCCATCTTCTATGCGCTGGCCCTGAACATCACGCTGAACCCCGCCGACAAGACCTACGCCAACCAGCTCAAGGCATCCGGCATCCTCGAGAAGGCCTTCGCCGAGCAGCCGGACCACCCCGGCGTCGCCCACTACCTGATCCACAGCTACGACTTCCCGTCCATCGCGCCCAAGGGGGTCACCGCCGCCCGGCGCTACGCCGGGATCGCGCCGTCGGCCCCCCACGCGCTCCACATGCCGTCGCACATCTTCACCCGGCTCGGCTACTGGCAGGAATCGATCGACACCAACCGGCGGTCGGTGGAGGCGGCCAAGGACGAGCTGCGCCAGGCCAAGCTGGAGGCCGGCTCCTACAACGCGCTCCACGCCATGGATTACATCGTGTACGCGGCCTTGCAGCTCGCCAAGGACGGCGAGGCCCGGGCGGTGGTCGAGGAGGTCCGCCGGCTGGACAAGATCGACTCCGAGCTGTTCGCGGCCGCCTTCGCCCTGGCCGCCATCCCGGCCCGTTATGCGCTGGAGCGCCGGCAGTGGGCCGCGGCGGTGGACCTGCCGCTCCATCCGCCGAGCCTCTCGTGGGCGAAGTTCCCGCAGGCGGAGGCCATCGTGTGGTTCGGCCGCGGGCTGGGCGCGGCGCGGGGGGGCAACGTCGCTGCCGCCCGCACCGCCCTGACCCGTCTGGAAGCGCTGCGCGACGGACTGGCCGCGGCCAAGAACGCCTACTGGGCCGAGCAGGCCGAGATCCAGCGGCTCGGCGTGGCGGGCTGGATCGCGCGGGCCGAGGGGCGGAGCGACGAGGCGCTGGCGCTCCTGCGCCAGGCCGCCGACCGCGAGGACGCCACCGAGAAGCATCCGGTGACCCCCGGCGCCATTCAGCCGGCCCGGGAGATGCTCGGCGAGATCCTGCTGGAGGTCGGCCAGCCGGCGGCCGCCCTGGCCGAGTTCGAGGCATCGCAGAAGACGGACCCCAGCCGCTTCCTGGGCCTGGCCGGGGCGGCCCGGGCGGCCGAGCTGGCCGGGAACCAGGCCAAGGCGAAGGGTTACTACCAGCAGCTCATCGAGCTGGCGAAGACCGCCGACACCGAGCGCCCCGAAGTCGCCCGCGCCCGCGCGTTCGTCTCCTCGAACTGATCGGGCCGGTTCCGCCCCCGCGGGCGTGACGCCCGCGGGGGCTCCTCGGCCTCGACGAACGCGGCGAGGAGCCGCCGGCGCGCGTCGCCTCCTGCGGAGACGCTGCGCCTCCGCCGAGACCGGCGCACGACCTCATTCCTCCGCACGATCGAGCTGACGCTTGAGCCGGGCCATGTAGTTGTCGAGAGCCTTGGCGTTCGGCGCATAGCGTCTGGCCCGCTCGAAGGCGCCGAGCGCGGCGCTCGAATCGCCTCGCCGCTGCAAATCGACCCCGACGCGAGCGTGGTAGAGGAAGAGGATCCCGGAGCGTCCGGCCGCCGCCCACATGAGCACGGCCGCCAGCCCCGTCGCGAGGGCGTGGCGGAAGGCCACCTGCGGGCGCCGCCGAACGAGCAGGATCACGCTCGCGGCCACCAGCGCGGAGGCCGCCAGAACGCTCACGGTCTGCGCCCCGGGCAAATCGAGCGCACGACCGCTGGCCACGACGACACCAGCCGCCCCGATGACGGCAACGGATGTCAGCCCGATCCCCCGCAGCCGAGCGCGGCCGAGAGCGTCCTGCCCCACCGCCGCCAGGCGTGTCGCGGGCCGGTAGACGAGGGCGCCGAGTTTCCACAAGAGGGAGCTCGGGAGCAAGTAGACGCACGCGAGAACGATCATGTAATAGCTGAACCAGCCGATCTGAAGCGGGAGGGCCACCTCGGTGAGGACGTGGAAGCTCACCGCGCCGAGGAACGCGAGCCACGTGATCGTCCGGAGCCACGGGCGGCGTCTCTGATCGAGAACGACCGCCAGCGCGAACCCCGCCGCGATCAGGCACTCCAGGGCAAACACGCCCAGTCCCTGCATGGCCCAGAGCATCCCCGGTGGCACACCGACGCCCGCCAGCCACGCGGCGATGGGTCCGAGAGACGCCCCGCCGAGCCCCCGCAATACCCCTCCCGCCCGCCACTCCGTGTCCCACTTGGTCACGGCCGTGTAGGCGTACACGATGCCGATGTTCACGCCGAGCAGCGCGTAGCCCCACGAACTGACCGTCAGCGTGCCGGCCGGCCGGGCCCGCCGGCGGCGGCCGACGGCAGGCTCCGCATCGATGGCAAACAGATCACGCGCGCGGAGACGCGGGAAGAAGACGAACGTCATCAGGACCAACGACAGGAAGTAATGGTGCTGGAAGCCGTCCTGAAAGCTCATCGCCCACGCGTAGGTGTACAGAACGGCCAGGAGCGCGCGCGGCCAGCGACCCGCGTTGGTGAAGGCGCACCACAGGGCCAGCAGGCCGACCGCGAGCATCAGGCCCACGTAGAGGCCGGGGCTCGGCAGCGGCTGGAGGGCGTCGAGCCACTGGAAGTGCGCCACGCCGAACCCGCCGGCGCCGTATTGGCCGCCGGCGGGGACCCGGTGCAGCCAGCCGTCGAAGGCGAGCACGCAGAGCAGCACTTTCACGAGGAGGTAGGGCCGAACCGCCGCGATCCCGCCGAACCAGTAGTGATCCCAGGCGGCGATCAGCGGAGCGTGAAGCCTCCCGGCGGCCGGCCCGGACATCGCCTCCGGCCGCACGCCGGCTGGCCCTTTCCCACGGCTCACTGCGTCGGTCACGGCGTGGTGAATGCGCCGGTGCCGCAGTCGAACCGGAGATCGACCGCCGGGATCCGGCCGGGCGGCGCGACCGGGCACGCGCGGACGAACTCCAGCGCCGCCAGCGACGGATCGCCCTGACAGCGCGTCCGGAGGAACTTCTCGACGACGGATCGCCGGTTCTTCGTGAGCTGATAGACCCATTCGCGATGGAGAGTCCGGTTCAGGTTGATCTGGCCGGCGGGCCTGGTGCCGCCACCCGGCTGCGACCGGAACTCGGTCACCGACACGCTGCAGTTCTTGTGAAGCAGCCAGACGCCCGAAAACATGCGCCAGGTGAACCGCTCCTCCTCCGGGTCGCCGCCGAGGTAGTAGGAGAGCGGGACCGCGAGCTGCCATAGCAGCCACGAGATGATGAACACGCTGATGATCACGCGAGCCGGCCCCGCCGGCGGGGAGGCAAAAGCGTCCCCCGACACGCTCATGGTGCCAGGTGGACCGGGTTGGTCCGGGTGGCGCGCGCCTTCCTCGACGGTCACGCCAGACCGAGGATCCGAAACGGACCGGCTAGGCCGCGAACGCCGGGTCACGCTCAGGCACTACTCATCCGCGGGGATGTCGCCACTCGATGGGCAGCACGGTGCCCCGCGCGCCCTCGACCTCGGCTGGCGTGCCGGCGAACCGTGCGACGCCGTATCCCATGACCCGGAGTCCCGTCCAAGGATCTTGGCCAGTGACCCTACCACAAATCGGTCAGGTCCAAACCGGGCCGGCCGGCGACTGGCCGAGGTAGGCGCCCGCCACCTGGGGGTCGCGCGCGAGCTCGTCGGCACGACCGGCCAGCACGATCCGGCCGTGCTCGAGGACGTACCCCCGGTCGGCGATGCCGAGAGCGGTCTCCGCCATCTGCTCGACGACCAGGAGCGTGAGGCCCTCCGCGCGGAGACGGGCGAGCGTCGCGAAGAGCTCGCGGACAAGGCGCGGGGCGAGCCCCAGCGACGGCTCGTCCAGCAGGAGGAGCCGCGGCCGCGCCATCAGGCCACGCGCGAGCGCCAGCATCTGCTGCTCGCCGCCGGAGAGCGTCCCCGCGAGCTGGTGCCGGCGCTCGCGCAGGATCGGAAACCGGTCGAGCTGGCGCTCGAGGTCTTCGGGGACGCCGGCCTTCGGGCGCGCGTAGGTCCCGAGACGGAGGTTGTCGAGGACCGTCTGGTCGGGGAACACGAGCCGGCCCTCGGGGACGAGCGCGACCCCGTTCCGGGCGACCCAGTGGACGGGCCGGCCCGCAATGTCGCGCCCCTCGAACCGGATGGCGCCGGCTCGCGGGGCGACGAGCCCGGCCACGGTCTTGAGCGTGGTCGTCTTGCCCGCCCCGTTGGCACCGATGATCACCACGATCTCGCCGCGGGCGACCTCGAACGACACCCCGCTCACGACCTCCATCCGCCCGTAGGCGGCCGTGAGGTCGCTGACGACGAGCAGAGGCTCGGCGGCGCCCACCGTCACGTCGCGACCCCGAGAAACGCCTCGACTACCGCCGGATCCCGCTGTACCGCCGCCGGGGCGCCCTCGGCGATCTTCCGCCCGTGGTTCAGGACGGTGACGCGGTCGGAGATCCCCATGACCAGCCCCATGTGGTGGCCCACCAGGAGGACGGCCGTCCCGGCCGCGCGGATCTTCCGGATGAGCTCGGCCAGTGCCCGGATCTCGGCCTGGGCGAGCCCCGCCGCCGGCTCGTCGAGGAGGAGGACGGCCGGTCGGCGGGCCAGGGCCCGCGCGATCTCGACCAGCCGCTTGTGGCCAAAGGGGAGGTTCCGGGCCGGCTCTTCCGGATCCCCCGGATACCCGACGAAGGCGAGGAGGCCGAGCGCCTCGGCCGCGAGGGCCCGCTCGCGGGCCCGCACCCCGCTCGTGCCGAGGAGCGCGGACCCGAGCGCGCCGAGGCGCGCCCCGGTCAGCCCGACCTCCACGTTCTCCCGGACGGTCATCGCCTCGAAGAGCTGGGTCGTCTGGAACGTCCGCCCGATCCCGGCCCGCGCGATCCGGTGGGGTGTCAGGCCCTGGAGCGCGCGGGCGCCGAAGCGGATCGTGCCCACGCTCGGCCGGTAGAAGCCGCTCAGCAGGTTCAGGAGCGTCGTCTTCCCCGCTCCGTTCGGACCGACGAGGCCGTGCACCGCACCCGGCACGAGCGTGAGGTCGGCGCCGCCGAGGGCCACGATCCCGCCGAAGCGCATCTCGAGCCCGCGGGCCTCGAGCGACGGGGCGTCGCCGGCCGTGGCGGTGGTGGCGCGCCACGGCTGGCCGGGCTCCCCCCGGCCGCCCGCGCGCGGGCGCGGGCGGCGGGTGAACGCGCCGACCACGCCCTCGGGGAGGAAGTACACGCTGCCGAGGAGCAGGCCGCCGTAGAGGATGAGCCGATACTCGGCGAACCGGTGGAGGGCTTCGGGCAGCACGATGAGGACGACGGCGCCGACCACCGGGCCCATCACCCGCCCGAGCCCGCCGAAGAGGACGACGAGGAGGAAGAGGATCGAGGTCTGGAGGGTGAAGCTGTCCGGGCTCACGAACCCCGTCAGGTACGCGTAGAGACAGCCGGCGACCCCGGCGAAGCCGGCGGAGAGCGTGAAGGCCACGGTCCGGACGAAGTAGGGGTTCAGGCCGACCGACTCCGCCGCGACCTCGCTCTCGCGTACCGCCACCAGCGCCCGCCCCCACGGCGACCGCTGGAGGTTCCGGGCGAGGAGCAGGCTCGCCAGCACCGCCAGCCCGACGACGTAGTAATAGAAGGGCAGGGTGAGGACCAGCGTTCCCAGCCGCGGGCGCGGGATGTCGGCGATGCCGCCGAAGCCGCGCGTCAGGGCGTCCCACTCGATGAGCCCGTGCTCGACGATGATCCCGAAGGCGATCGTCACCATCGCCAGGTAGGGCCCGCTCACGCGGAGCGACGCCAGGGCCAGGACGGCGCCCACCGCGGCGCCCACGAGCGCCGCCGCCGGGAGCGCGAGCCAGAAGCCGAGCCCGAGCCGGGTGGCCAAGATGGCGCCGGTATAGGCGCCGAGGGCGTAGAGGCCGGCGTGACCGAGGGAGACCTGGCCGGAGAGCCCGGCCAGGATGTTCAGGCCGGTCGCGACCACGATCGTGATCCCGATGAGCATGGCCACGAAGAGGTAATAGGTGTTGGCGGTGAGGAGCGGCAGTGCGGCCACGACCGCCGCGGCCGCGACGAGGCCGAGGGCCCGCATCAGACCCGTCTCAGCGCGGGGAGGCCGAAGAGGCCCGACGGCCGCGCCAGCAGCACCACGATCACGAGCCCGAACCCGAGGATCTCGCGCACGCCGGTCCCGAGGTAGCCGGCCACGATGGCCTCGACGATTCCGTAGAGCAGCCCGGCGACCAGGATCCCGCCCGCGCTCTCCATCCCGCCGATGATGGCCACCGCGAAGGCCTTGAG
>DASYUM010000257.1:0-3194 GCA_036001225.1 Candidatus Methylomirabilota bacterium
GTCGGCGGAGCCCCCGCCGCGCCGGCCCCTGCCCCCGCCCCGGCGGCGCGTTCCGCGCCCGCCTCCGCGCCCGCGCCGGCCTCCGCGCCCGCGCCGGCCTCCGCGCCCACGCCGGCCCCTGCAGCGGCTCCGTCCCCGGCGCCCGCCGCGGCGACTCCGGCCGCGCCGGCCCCGGTTGCCGCCTCGGTTGCCAGCCCACCCTCGGGCGCGGCGGTGGCGAGCACCGCCGCCGTGCTGCCGCCCGGCCGGCTGCGGGTCTCGCCGCTCGCCCGGAAGCTGGCCCAGCGGGCGAGCATCGACCTCGCCCGGGTGACCGGGACCGGCCCCGGCGGCCGGATCATCCAGCGGGACATCGAGGCGTTCGTCGCCGGGCGGCCTGCCCCCGCGGCGACGGCCGTGGCCGCCGTCGCGGCGATGGCGCCGGCCGTCACGCGCACCGGGCCCGACACCGAGGACGTCCCGCTCAGCCCGATCCGGGCCGCGATCGCGCGGCAGATGACGCAGTCCAAGGCCCCGGTCCCTCACTTCTACCTCACGACCGAGATCGCCATGGAGCGGGCAGCGGCGCTGCGCGAGGAGCTCCAGGCCCTCCCGGGCGCGCCGAAGGTCACGTTCACCGACGTGGTCGTCCGCGCCTGCGCGGTGACCCTCTCGAAGCACCCGGGAGTCAACGCGAGCTTCACCGGCGCCGCCATCCGGCGACACCGGGCCGCCCACATCGGGATCGCGGTCGCCGTCGAGGACGGCCTCATCACACCGGTGCTCCGGGACTGCGACCGGAAGTCGCTCTTCCAGATCGCCGCGGAGTCACGGGACCTGGTCGAGCGGACCCGCGCCCGGAAGCTCCGCCAGCAGGAGCTCTCCGGCGCAACCTTCTCGGTGTCGAACCTCGGGATGTTCCCCGTTGACGAGTTCAGCGCGATCATCAACCCCCCGGAGGGGGCGATCCTTGCCGTCGGGGCGATCGCCGACAAACCGGTGGTGGTCGACGGTCAGCTTGCGGTGGGCAAGCGCATGCGCGTGACCCTGTCGGCCGACCACCGGGTCATGGACGGCGCGATGGGCGCCCGCTTCCTCGCCGATCTGAAGGCGGCCCTCGAGGCGCCGCTCGCTCTCCTGGTCTGACCCATGGCGAGCGAGCGCTACGACGCGGTCGTCATCGGCTCGGGCCCGGGCGGCTACGTCTCGGCGATCCGGGCGGCCCAGCTCGGTCAGCGGGTCGCCGTCGTCGAGGCCGACCGGCCCGGCGGCATCTGCCTGAACTGGGGCTGCATTCCCACGAAGGCGCTGCTCCGGAACGCGGAGGTGCTCCAGCTGTTCCAGCGCGCGGGGGAGTTCGGCGTGACCGTCGACAACCTCCGCGCCGACTACGGGGTCGCCTACCTGCGCAGTCGCCAGGTGGCCGAGCGGATGTCGAAGGGGGTCGAGTTCCTGTTCCGAAAGAACAAGATCACCCTCATCCCGGGGCGCGGCACGCTGGCGGCGCCGGGCGCCGTCCGAGTCCAGGCCCCCGACGGCAGCACCCGCACCGTCGAGGCCCGGGCGATCGTGCTCGCGACCGGCGCGGTGCCGAAGAGCCTGCCGGGAGTGCCCATCGACAAGACCCGGGTCATCAGCTCCGACGAGGCGCTTCGGCTCGAGCGTCTGCCGCCGTCGGTGGTCGTGATCGGGGCCGGGGCCGTGGGCGTCGAGTTCGCGGACGTCTTCGCGGCGTACGGGGTCCAGGTGACGATCGTCGAGGCCCTTCCCCGGCTCCTGCCGATCGAGGACGAGGAGATCTCGAAGCTCCTCGCGCGGAGCTTCGCCAAGCGGAAGATCGACGTGCGCACGGGCGTCAAGGTCCAGGCGGTCCGCGCGGATCGGGACGGGATGACGGTCGAGCTCGAGCAGGAGGGGCAGGCCGCCCGCGTCGAGGCCGCCGTGGTCCTGATGGCGGTGGGCCGGGGGGCGAACACCCAGGCCCTCGGGCTCGACGCCCTCGGGGTGGCCATGGACCGGGGCTTCGTCAAGGTCTCGTCGCGGATGGAGACATCGGTCCCGGGCGTCTACGCGATCGGCGACCTGGCGGGGCCCCCGCTGCTCGCGCACAAGGCGAGCGCCGAAGGGATCGTCGCCGCCGAAGCGCTCGCCGGGCATCCCGGCCACCCGGTGGATTACCGGACGATCCCGGGCTGCACCTACTGCCACCCCCAGGTGGCGAGCCTCGGGCTCACCGAGGCGCAGGCCCGGGCGGACGGCCGCGCCGTGAAGGTGGGCAAGTACATGTTCCTGGCCAACGGCAAGGCCCAGGCGCTCGCCGAGCCGGAAGGCCTCGTCAAGATCGTCGCCGCCGCGGATACGGGGGAGATCCTCGGGGTCCACATCCTGGGGGCGGAGGCCACCGAGCTGATCGCGGAGTTCGGCCTCGGGAAGACCCTCGAGGCCACCGTCGAGGAGGTGGGCCACACGATCCACGCCCACCCGACGATGGCCGAGGCGGTGATGGAGGCCGCGCTCGACGCGATGGGGCAGGCCATCCACCTGTGACCGCTGGGCGGACGGCGGCCTCCGGGTGTCGCCGGGCGGCGGGTGGACCCTAGAAGGGCAGCGTGACGATCAGGAGATAGCCGTTGAGGCAGAGGAGGGCGCCGGCCGCGGCGAAGAGCGTGGAGAGGGCGAACAGGCCCCTCGACTGCGAGAGAATCGAGACCGACGCCGCCACGATGGCAATCTGGAGGAGCACCTCCGCGAAGTCGAAATTGGGGTCCTTGGCCTTCCCGATGTCTCGCTCGTGCTCGAGCCGCCGCGCGTCCTTCTCGACGTCCTTCTTCTCGGCGTTGTAGCGCTTTTCCTCCTCCGCGAAGCGATTCCGCACGTCCTCGAACCGCGCCCGCCCCTCCGGCTTCATCGCTGCGCCCCGCTCCAAGAGGTCCAGCTCGACGAGGAGGCCGCCCATCCGGTACTGGTGCTCGCGGATGACCTTGGCCTGGTAAAAGGCCCACTGGTCAGAGGCCTGCTGCTGGGCGAGGAGCGTTTCCTTCATCGCGTTGCTTCCGCCCAACGAGGTGATGGCGAGGACGACGGCGTAGACGGCCGTGGTGAGCGCGACGCGGCGAGTGAAGATCTTGTTGGCCGCCTCTTCGATGGCGCCCGGCTGCAACGCCTCGGGCAGTTCGGGCATGGCGGGCTCGGCCGGAAGGAGGCTAGCTTAGCTA
>DASYUM010000258.1:0-3553 GCA_036001225.1 Candidatus Methylomirabilota bacterium
CTCGGAGGGGGGCGACGCCCCCCTCCGAGTGGACTCGCCCATCCGCCAGGTGCCCTGGCCGACGACGGCGACGGGCACGCCGGTGGCGCCGAAAGGCCGGGTCAGCATGCGGGAAGGCTACCGGGTCGCGCGGGCTCGTGCGACCCTAGCCGCCCCGGGTGTGCATCTCGAGGTGGGGATCCTGACGGAGGCCCTCGATCTGGAGCAGCGGCCCCCGGATGCCCAGCTCCTTGCGCTCCTCGGCCCCGCGGTCGCGGCGCTCCCGCCAGCGGCCGGTGATGAGCCCGGCCAGCTCCTCGCGGGAGGCGCCAGCCCGGAGCGGCGTGCGGAGGTTCGTCCCCCGCTGCGCGTAGAGGCAGAGCAGCCACATGCCGTCGGCCGTCAGCCGGCTCCGATCGCAGGTCCGGCAGAACGGGGTCGTCGTGGAGGCGATGATCCCGAAGATCGTGCCGTCGGGGAGGCGGAAGCGGTCGGCGGGCGCCGAGCTGACCTCCAGGACCGGCTCGATCGGCCCGTAATGCGCGGCCAGCACCGCCAGCATCTCGACCCGCGGCACCACGCGGTCCATCGACCACAGCGTGGCCCCTCCCACGTCCATGTACTCGATGAACCGCACCTCGGCCCCGACCGCCTTGCCGTACTCGATCAGCTCGATCAGCTCGTCCTCGTTCACGCCCCGCATCACGACGCTGTCGAGCTTGAGCCCGGTGAACCCGGCCGCGCCGACGGCCTCGATGCCCTCCAGGACGCGGGCGTGGGCGTCGCGGCGGGTCAGCGCGCGGAAGCGATCGGGTCGCAGCGTGTCGAGGCTCACCGTCACCCGGCCGAGCCCGGCCTCCCGAAGCGCCCGGACGTGCTCGGCGAGGAGCAAGCCGTTGGTCGTGATCGCCAGGTCCCGAATGCCCGACACCCCGGCCAGCATCCGGACCAGGGTCGGCAGGTCGCGCCGCAAGAGCGGCTCGCCGCCGGTCAGGCGGACCTTGTCCACGCCCAGCTCGGCGAAGACGCCCGTCAGCGCGCGGATCTCCTCGAAGGTGAGCAGGTCCTGGCGGGGCAGCCAGACGTACTCCTCCTCCGGCATGCAGTACTGACAGCGGAGGTTACAGCGGTCCGTCACCGAGATCCGGAGGTTTCGGAGCGGCCGGCCGAAGACGTCCATCGGGGGCGCCGTCGTCACGGGTGCCCTCGCCAGCCGAGGCAGGGGGGATCGAGCGGATGCGCGTCCATCGGGTCTCCTCATTATATATGCCCCGGAGTTGCGGTACGATTGAGATACTGATGCGACCCGCGACGCGGCTCGTCGGTGCCGTCCTCGCGGGCGTCCTCTGCCTCGCCGCGGGCCGGGAGGCCATGGCCGAGCCGGCGCGACCACTCCGGTACGTCAGCCTCAATCTCCTCCACGGCGGCGTCCTCTCCGGCCTCACCGGGAAGGACGAGGACCTCGAGGAGCGCCTCCGCATCGTGGTCGAGGAGCTGCGGGCCCTGAACCCGGATGTCATCGGCGTCCAGGAGGCGTCGGTGAGCCGGCGCCGGGGGAACGTGGCGAAGCGGCTGGGCGGCCAGCTCGGCTTCCACTACGCCCACACCACGGCCCTGTTCCGCATCTTCGCCTTCGACTGGACGAATCACTTCATCGCCTGGCTGATGAACTTCACCGAAGGTCCCGCCATCCTGAGCCGGTTCCCGATCGTGGACGTCGAAACCCACAACCTGCCGCGCTGCAACGGCTGGTACGATCCCCGGGTCCTGCTCTACGCACGGCTTCAGACCCCCTGGGGCGAGCTCGGGGTGGCTTCCACCCACGCCACCCGCGGGTTTTGCGAAGCCTCACGGGTCGTCGAGCTGATGCTGGCTCGACGCGGCCCTCGGCCCACGGTCCTCATGGGCGACTTCAACGCGGGGGAGACCTCCCCCGGCATCTTGGCGCTCACCAACGGCGCGGGCTTCGTCGACGCGTTTCGGACCGCCAACCCGGGCGTGCCCGGCCTCACGGTGTGGCAGCGGGTGACCGCCCCCCGACCGACGGTGTTCCGCCGCGTGGACTATCTGTTCCTGCTTCCGGGGACGGAGGTGCCGGGCCGCGTGGTCGGAAGCCGCGTGGTCCTCGACGCGCCCCGCCAGCTCCCCGGCGGCAGGGTGCTCTGGCCTTCCGACCACTACGGCGTGCTCGCCGAGCTCGAGGTGTTGCCGCCGGCCGCGGTGTCGGCCCGGGAGGCTCCCCCGGACGGCTCGTGAGTCCCGAGGACCAGCCCTATCTCTACCTGACCACCATCGGGCGGCGCAGCGGCCGGGCCCGCGAGATCGAGATCTGGTTCACCCGTCGTGACGGCCGCTACTACGTGATCGCCGAGCACGGCGAGCAGGCCCACTGGGTCCGGAACATTCGCGCCGATGCGCGGGTGCGCTGGCGGGTCGGCGATGGGACATTCGCCGGCCCGGCCCGGGTGGTGGAGGCCGCGGCCGAACCCACCCTCAGCGCGGCCGTGCAGGCCCTCTCCGCCACCAAGTACGGCTGGGGCGACGGCCTGGTGGTCGAGCTGACTCCCGCCCTCGCCGATGGACCCACCCATTGCGTCGAACCACGCCGCGCGGCGGACCAGTCCACGCCCTGAGGAACGAAGCGCTCCGCGCGCGGGCTTTGCCCGCGCAACTTTTGGGTCCGCGCGCCTCGGACGGCGGGGCCCCAGCCCCGCGACCTCCTGCGGCGCGCCCTTCCTGGGGGAGGCATCGGAGGGGGGCCTGGCCCCCCTCCGACCGGAGCGCCACATCGTGACCGGGCTCACCTTCGGGGCGGTCAAGCAATAGCCAGGCGCGATGGCACCTTCGAGCGGGACGGCGTGCTCACGAGGTACGCCATCGAAGGAAGCGGGCCATCGCTGCTGCTCATCCACGGGGTCGGCGCCCGGCTCGACAACTGGGACGGCGTGGTCGCCGCCCTCGGGGACCGGTTCACGACGATTTGCTACGACCTGCGGGGGCACGGCGAGTCGAGCAAGGCGCCGGGACCCTACTCGATCGAGCTGCTCGCCGCCGACGCCCTGGCGGTGCTGGACCACCTCGGCCTGGCGCGCGGCCACGTGGTGGGCCACTCGCTGGGCGGCCTGGTCGCCCAGCGGCTGGCCATCGACGCGCCCGAGCGGGTCGAGCGGCTGGCGCTGCTCAGCACCGCGGGCGGCCGCAGCGAGGAGGAGCGCCGTCGCGTCCTCGAGCGGCTGGCCCTGGTCGAGCACGACATCCCCGGCGAGCACTTCCGGCGCTCGATCGGCCGTTGGTTCTCGGACGAGTTCCAGCGGTCGAACGCCGAGCTGATCGAGCGCTACGCGGCGCGCAACATGGCGAACGATCCCCACTGCTACGCGGCGGCCTACCGGGTGCTGGCGACGACCGACCTCGTCGCCGAGCTGCACCGGATCCGCGCCCCGACCCTGATCGTGACCGGCGAGGGCGACGTGGGGTCGACCCCGCGCATGGCCCAGCTGATGCACGAGCGGATCCCGGGCTCGCGCCTCCACGTCCTTCCGGGGCTGCGGCACTCCATCCTCGTCGAGGCGCC
>DASYUM010000259.1:0-27852 GCA_036001225.1 Candidatus Methylomirabilota bacterium
CGACTCCACGACGCCGAAGCTCTGCATGTGGCGGACGCGGGTCCCGACCTTCGGCAGCTCGACGAAGACCACGTCCCCCAGCTGGTCCTGGGCGTACTGGGTGATCCCGACGCGGGCCCGGGTGCCTTCCACCTTCGCCCACTCGTGCTCCCGCGTGTAGCGGAGGTCGGCCGGATAGGTCGCCATGACGCGCCCTCCTCCCTACGCCTTCTTCACCTTTGGCGGGTAGAAGGGCGTCTTCACCACCCGCGCCTCCTGCGGGCGTCCCCGCACCTCGACCTCGAGCGCGCTCCCGACCGTGCTCAGCGACACCGGCACATACCCCAGGCCGATGTAGCGATCCACCGCCGGCCCATACGAGCCTGAGGTCACCTGGCCCACCGCGGCGCCCTCCCTCAGGAGGCGGTAGCCGTGCCGCGCCACCGCCCGGTCTACCATCTCGAAGCCGACCAGCCGGCGCGCCGGCCCCGCGGCCGTGACGCGCTCGATCGCTGCCTTGCCGAGGAACTCCCCTTTCTGGAGCTTCACCACCCAGCCGAGGCCGGCCTCGAGGGGATTCGTCGTCTGGTCGATGTCGTTCCCGTACAAGGCGTACTTCATCTCGAGCCGCAGCGTGTCCCGCGCCCCGAGCCCGATCGGCGCCACCCCCTGGGGCTGGCCCGCGGTCACCAGGGCCTCCCACACCGCCTCCGTCTTCTCGGCCGGAAGATAGAGCTCGAAGCCGTCTTCGCCCGTGTAGCCCGTCCGCGAGATGATCGCCGGGACGCCGGCCACCCGACCGGCGGCGATGCGGTAATAGCGGATCGCCGTCACGTCGATGTCGGCGAGCCGCTCCACCAGCTCCTCCGCCCGCGGGCCCTGGACTGCGATCAGGCCCGTCTCCGCGCTGACGTTCCGCGCCTGCACCTGGCCCTCGAGGTGGTCGGTGATCCAGGCCCAGTCCTTGTCGATGTTGGCCGCGTTGACCGTCATCATGTAGCGATCGGCGTCCAGCCGAGCCAACGTGAGGTCATCCACGATGCCCCCATCGTCGTAGCAGAGCAGCGAGTACTGGACCTGGCCGCTCCCAAGGGCGCCGACATCGTTGGTGGTGAGGCGCTGGAGGGCCGCCGGCGCGTCCGGGCCCCGAAATTCGAACTCGCCCATGTGGCTCACGTCGAAGCAGCCCACCGCCGACCGCACGGTCCGGTGCTCCTCGACGATCCCCGTGTACTGCACCGGCATGTCCCACCCGCCGAAGCCGATCATGCGGGCACCCCGTCGCACGTGGGCCGCGTGCAACGGCGTGCGCTTCAGCGGGGCAGTCTTGGGGTGGGTCATCCCGCGCGCTCCTTCTGAGCGTGGGAAGGGAACCGAGCACGACGCGAGACGCGGAGGCGACTCGCTGCCGGGCGCGCGCAGCGAGCGCTATTATGACCTCGCCCGCCTGGATTTTCAACCGAGCGGTCCAGCCTCGCCAGCCGCGGTACACTAGAGAGGGGAGGGCAGAAAGGGGTTCTCGGCATGGCAAAGCAGACCTCCGGGATATACAAGCCCAAGAGTTACAAGGAGCAGACGTTCGACCTCAAGGGGCTCGACGGGATCTCGGACCCCCAGATCGTCGAGCACCTCGCCCTCTACGCCGGCTACGTCAAGCAGGTGAACCAGCTCAACGAGCAGCTGGCCGAGCTAGTCGGCCGCGGCCAGGCCTCGGGCAAGAGCCCGGAGTTCGCGGAGTTGACCCGCCGCCTCGGCTTCGAATACAACGGGATGATCCTCCACGAGTACTACTTCTCCAACCTCCGCGCCGCCGCCGACCCCGCGCCCCCGTCGGGGTCCGGGCTGGCCCAGGCGCTCGACCAGTCGTTCGGGTCGGTCGAGACCTGGAAGACCGACTTCCACGCGATCGGCGAGATGCGCGGGGTGGGCTGGGTGATCCTCTTCCAGGACCCGGCCACCGACCGGCTGACCAACCACTGGATCACGCTGCACCAGGACGGCGTGCCGGCCGGATTCAAGCCGCTGCTCGTCATGGACGTCTGGGAGCACGCCTTCATGCGCGACTACAAGGCGACCGAGCGCAGCAAGTACATCCAGGCCTTCTTCCGGAACATCGACTGGTCGATGGTCGAGCGGCGCCTGCGGGAGGAAGCCGCGATCCGCCCGGCGGCCTGAGCCTCGCTTCGGGGTGGGGCCGGCCGACCGCTCGGGGCCGGCCCCCTCCCCCTCACCCTACCATCCCCCTCACCCTACCCTCCCCTCACCGGGGGGCGGAATGATCCGCCCACTTGGCGCGGAGCTGGCGGGTGAGCCCGCCGGCGAGCAGGATCGCGAGCTGGCGCCGGGAGAGCGCGTGGCCGAGTCGATACTCGCCGGCCCGCGTCCGGTTCCGGGCTACCACCGGCCGGCCCGCCTCCAGCCCCGACCGGAGATCCACCAGATCCAGCTCGTCCCCCTGCCCGACCCTCTCGTAGTCGGCCGGGTTCTCGAAGCGGAAGGGTGGGATCCCGAAGTTCACCAGGTTCGACTCGTGGATGCGAGCGTACGATCGTGCCAGCACCGCCCGCACGCCGAGGTACATGAGCGTCGCCGCCGCGTGCTCGCGGCTCGACCCCTGCCCGTAGTTCTCCCCCGCCACGATCAGGCCGCCGCCGGCTTCCCGGGCCCGCCGAGGGAAGGTCGGGTCCACGTAGCGGAAGGTGTGCTCGCTGATGGCCGGGATGTTGGAGCGGAGCGGCAGCACGTCGTTGCCGGCCGGGATGATCTCGTCGGTGGAGACGTTGTCGCCGAGACGGAGGAGGACGCGGCCCGTGAACCGCTCCGGGAGCGACGGCACCTCGGGCGGCGCCACGATGTTGGGGCCGATGTAGATGTCGACCCCACGGCCGTCCGCCGGCGGCTCGATGAAGCCCCGGGTGTACAGCTCGTACCGCTCGGGCTCCTCGATGGCCGGCGGCTCGCCGAGCTCGCGGGGGTCGGCGATGGCGCCGGTCAGCGCGGCGGCGACGGCAACCTCGGGCGAGCAGAGCCAGACCGAGTCGTCGGCGGTCCCGCTCCGGCCGCGGAAGTTCCGATTGAAGGTCCGCACGCTGTGCCCGTGAGAGGGCGGGGCGGCGCCCATCCCGATGCAGGGGCCGCAGGCGACCTCCAGCGCGCGCACGCCGGCCAGGGTGACGTTCACGAACGCGTCGGTCTTGGCGATGTTGAGGAGGATCTGCCGGGAGCCCGGCGACATCGTCATCGAGACGTTCGGATGGACGTGGCGGCCCTTGAGGACACGGGCCACCAGCATCAGGTCGGCGTACCCCGAGTTCACCGACGAGCCGACCGCCACCTGGACGACCGGCGTCCCGGCCACCTCGCGCACCGGCACCACGTTGTCGGGACTGCGGGGGCGGGCGATGAGCGGCTCCAGGGCGCCGAGGTCGATCGTCAACTCCTCATCGTAGGCCGCGTCGGGGTCGGGGGCGAGCGGCTGCCAGTCGCCCTCGCGCCCCTGAGCGCGGAGGAAGCGGCCGGTCTGCTCGTCGGAGGGGAAGAGGCCCGAGGTGGCGCCCAGTTCCTGCGTCATGTTGCAGATGGTGGCGCGCTGGTAGACGGTGAACTCCGCGATCCCCGGACCCACGTACTCGAAGACGCGGCCGAGCCCGCCCTTCACGCTGAGCCGCCGGAGCAGCTCCAGGATCACGTCCTTGGCCGCCACCCACGGGCGGAGACGGCCGACCAGGTTCACGCGGACCACCTTCGGCATCTTCACGTAGAACGGCTCGCCGGCCATCGCCGCCGCCACCTCGATCCCGCCGGTCCCGATGGCCAGCATCCCGGTGGCGCCGGCGGTACAGGTGTGGGAGTCGGAGCCGATCAACAGTTCGCCCGGGCGGTCGAAGCGCTCGAGGTGGGCGAAATGGGAGATGCCGTTCCCGGGCCGCGAGAAGACGGCGCCGTAGCGAGCGCATAGGGACTGGAGGAAAAGATGGTCATCGGCGTTCTCGTAGCCGGTCTGGAGGATGTTGTGGTCCACGTAGGTGACGGCCACCCGGGGGCGGACGCGCGAGACGCCGAAGGTGTGGAAGGTCTGCCAGACCAGGGTGCCGGTGGCGTCCTGGACCAGGGTCTGGTCCACGGCGAGGCCGACTTCCTCGCCCGCCACCATGCGTCCGGCAACCAGGTGGCCCCGGATGATCTTCCGCGTCAGATTCTCGCCCATCGGTGAAACTTTACCCTCTCCCCCGGCCGGGGGAGAGGGTAGCGTCGGGTCGGGAGTCACCGAGCGAGCGGTCAGGCGGCCTCGTCGCGGTCGCGCTCCTCCCGCTCCCAGTACTTGGGTCGTCCGTAGTGTTCGTGGAGCTGTAGCTCGTGCTCGCGCTCGAGCGGCCGGGAGGGGTCGTACTCCGGCGCGTTGCGGATCTCGTCCCGGGTCAGGTTCACGTGGACCTTCGAGTCCATCCAGTTGACGTCGCCGATCCACTCCGGCGAGACGAGGACCTTTTTCCCCGGCCACCAGTTGCGGGTGTCCGCGATCATGTAGCGGATCGCCCACGAGCGGTCGTCGACCAGGAAGTCCTCGGCGTGGCCGATCTCGCCGTCGGCAGCCTGGATGTAATACCCCATCACCTCGCGGGCGCTCCGGAGGTGCGGGTCGGCGCCTTCCTGTTCGACCAGCCGGCGCTCGAAGTGCTCGGGGCCGAGCCTGTGGAAACCCTCCTCGCGGAGGATTTCCCGAGTCTCGGGATCCACGGGGGTGTCCAGGTGACCCGGGGTCACCGGCGCGAAGGGGTAGGGCACGGCGCCCCAGCGATAGGGGCCCTCCCAGTAGGGAGCCAGCCCGTAGTAGATGGCCAGCGCGACCTCGTGCTGACGGGAAACCGGCTTGGCGGTGTCGATGTCGGGGCTGTCCTTGACCTGACCCTTGGTCAGCCCGACCCCCAGCCGCTGGAGGCTCCAGCTCGGCTCCTGCACCGACAGGGGGGAGATCAAAACCCGGCGACCCGGGAGCCAGTTGCCGGTGTCCACCACGATGTAGCGGACCGTCCAGGTGCGGTCGTCGAAGTAGAGGTCGTAGACGCTCCCGATGTCGCCGTCGGTCGCGCCGATCGCGTAGCTCTCGAGGTCCCGCGTGCTGTGCAGCATGACCCACGCCTCCTTTTGGCCGTCCTGGATGCAATTGCGCTGCCGAGCCTCGGGTTCTGTTCCGGGGCAGCGCCGGAGGTCAGGCCGGTCGCGGAGGCCCTGACTATGCAGTCTCGCCGAGGTCGATCAGGGCCAGGCCGGTGGCCGGGTCCAGCCGCCGCCGCAGGTGCTTCGGCGACTCGACCAGGATCACTTCGAGGGTCGGCCACACGTGCCCCTCCAGCAGGTGGCCACCGTGGGCGGTCCCGTCGGCCTTGCCGAGGACGACGTGGGCATGGACCTGGGGTTGCCCGTCCTTCAGCGCCACGTCGCCGACGAGCGAGAGCACCTCCACCTGCTCGCGGACCAGGATCTTCTGGTAGGCCTTCGCTTGCCGGTCGAAATAGCCGAGGGTCACGTCACTGAAGGCGCCGATCGCCGTGAAGTGACTGCCGCCGAGGCCGTGGCCGGCCGCGAAGTCGGTCAGCGCGCGAATGACCTCGTCCCCCCTCTCGAATACCAGCGCGTACGTCTTCTCTTTCTCGCCGCCGGCGGAGAGAAGCTTGGATTTCATATCGCGTTCCTGCGGAAAGCAAAGCCGGTGCCGAGGCCGAACGGCGCCGCATCCTGTCGCGCGCTCCCCTCGGTCGCGCGCCGCCTCCGACCGGAGCCGACGGCATGGCCAACACCGGGACCGACATCCTCCCCCGGCCGGGCGAGGGTCAGGGGGAGGGGCCCAGCAGCGCGGCGAGGTCGGCGCGCAGTCGGCCGAGGTCGGCCACGCCGTAGCGGCCCCGCATCACGCCGGCGCCGTCGATCAGGACCACCACGCAGTCGTGGACGACCCGGCCGTCGGCCGGGCGGACGCCGACGCCGTACCGCCGGGTCACCACCTCGACCTCGGTCGGTTTCCCGGTCAGCAGCAGCCAGGCGGCGGGATCGAGCCCCTGCTCGCGGGCGTAGCGTCGGAGCGTGAGCGCCGTGTCCCGGCTCGGATCCACGCTGACCGCGACGAAGAAGATGCGGCGGCCGGCCGCGTCGCCCACCTCCTGGGACAGGGCTCGCAACCCGGGCAGGAGGCCGGGGCACGCCGCGCACTCGGTGCAGGTAAAGGTCAGGACCACGAGCCGGTCGCGCAACTGGGTGAGCCACAGCCGGTCGTTCTGGTGCGTGGTGAGGGCGAAGTTGGGAGCCGGCCCCAGGCGGGGTGGCGGCGCAGCTCCCGCGCCGGCCGCGACCGCCGCCGTGAGGAGGAGTCCCGCCGCGACCGACGGCGCCCCGCGGGCGGGCCGCACGGCTTCTCAGACGCGGGTGGGCGCCCCGACCGGGGCGCGGCGGCGACGCCGGGCGACGCCGGTCTGGACGGCCGCCCGGGCCACGCCGTCGGCGACCGCCTCCACCACCCGCTTGTCGAACACCGAGGGGACGATGTACTCCTCGCCCAGCTCGCCGGCCTCGATGATGGAGGCGATCCCGCGGGCGGCGGCGAGCTTCATCTCATCGTTGACCAGCCGTGCCCGCACGTCGAGCAGGCCCCGGAAGAAGCCGGGAAAGCAGAGCACGTTGTTGATCTGGTTGGGGTAGTCGGAGCGGCCGGTGGCCATGACCCGCACGACCCCCTGTACCTCCTCGGGCATGATCTCGGGGACCGGGTTGGCCATGGCGAAGACGATCGGGTGGCGCGCCATCCGCCGGATCTCCTTGGCGCTCACCACGCCGGGCCCCGACAGCCCGATGAAGACATCGGCGCCGCGGAGGGCGTCGGCCAGCGTGCCCCGCAGGGCCCGCTCGTTGGTGTGCTCGGCGAACCAGGCCTTGACCGGGTTCATGTTTTCCCGCCGGCCCCGGTAGAGCGTGCCCGAGCGGTCACAGCCGATGATGCGGCGGCAACCCATCGCCATCAGCAGCCGGGCGGTGGCGATGCCCGACGCGCCGGCCCCCGAGAAGACGACCCGCGCCTCTCCGATCTTCTTCTTGACGACCTTCAGCGCGTTGAGGAGCGCAGCCAGGACGACCACCGCGGTCCCGTGCTGGTCGTCGTGGAAGACCGGGATGTCCAGCTCCTTCCGCAGCCGCTCCTCGATCTCGAAGCAGCGCGGGGCGCTGATGTCCTCGAGATTGATGCCCCCGAAGACCGGCGAGACCGCCCGCACGATGGCCACGATCTCCTCCACGTCCTTGGTGGCCAGGCAGAGCGGAAAGGCGTCCACGCCCGCGAACTCCTTGAAGAGAAGGGCCTTGCCCTCCATGACGGGCAGGGCGGCCTTGGGCCCGATGTCGCCGAGGCCGAGGACGGCGGTGCCGTCGGTCACCACCGCCACCATGTTCTGCTTGACGGTCAGGGTGTGGGCCTTGTGAGGGTCGTCGTGGATGGCCAGGCAGACCCGGGCCACCCCGGGGGTGTAGGCCATCGAGAGGTCGTCGCGGGTCTTGACCGGCACCTTGCCCCTGACCTCGATCTTGCCGCCCAGGTGCATGAGGAAGGTGCGATCGGAGACGTTGACCACCCGGGTGCCCCTCAGCCGGCGGAGGGCGTCCACCACGGCGAGGCCGTGCTTGTCGTCGCGCGCGTTGAAGGAGATGTCGCGGGTGGTCAGCTCCGAGGTGACCTGGACCAGATCCACCGCCCCGATGTCCCCGCCAGCCCGGCCGATGGCCGAGGTGACCTTGCCGAGCATCCCCGGTCGGTTCCGGATCTCGAGTCGAACGGTCATGCTGTAGCTCGCGCTGGGCGTGGTCATCATGGATGTGACCTCCGGTCGGAGCGCCGAACGAGGATGGTGCGGATCAGGTGGCCGCTATTATAATCCCGCTGTCGGCGGAGGAGCGATGACGACGAGCCGTGCGGGTCGGACCGTCATACTGATCGCCGTGGCGCTGCTCACCGGGGCGGTCCCCGCCCCCGCCCAGACCCCCACTCCGCTGGTCCCGGTCGGCGAGCCGATCACCCAGGCGGGGCTTCGCGTGGCGCTCGGCTACCTGCCGACCGCGGTCTCGCTCGACAGCGGCGGACGCCTCCCCGACGGGGCGTTGGCCCTCCATCTCCAGCTGGACGTCGACGCGGCGCGCGGCAACCCCTACGGCCTCGACTCCGATGACTCGGTCCCCTACCTCCGCCTTCCCTTCACGCTGACCCAGGACGGCACCGGCCGGCGGCTGGACGGCACCCTCGAGCCCATGGTCTCGCGGGACGGCTTCCACTACGGGGCCAACGTGGTGGTGGCAGGGCCGGGAACGTACTCGCTCGCCGTGGAAATCCGGCCGCCGGAAGGGCTGGCCCGCCACACCGACGCGCGGACCGGCGTCCTGCCCTGGTGGGCTCCGTTCACGCTGACCTGGAGCTTCCGCTACCCACCCTGACGCGCCCGGTCGTCACGGCCGCTGGCTGTTGGTCCGGTCGAGGGCGGCCCGCAGGCCCCGGGCGAGCGCCGGACCGTCGTCCTTCCCCCAGAAGTGCAGGTAGAAGAGCCGCGGCTCCTCGTGGAGCCCGTGGCTGTGCTGGAGCTGGCCCGGCTTGCCAAGAGCCTGCTCCACGGCGGGCCAGTCGGCGCCTCCCTGGGCGCCGACCCCCGTGGGCCACAGCCCAACGAGCGCCAACAGCGGCACGCCGGTCAGGACGACTCGTCTGGTTACCCGGTATGGCGTGTTCATGGGCCGCCTCCTCAGCGTCGCACTCGGGTCGGAGGTGGTCGGAGCAAAGGGGATGCCGGCCGGCGCTTATCCGGCCCCGTCGCGACTTGACACCTCCGGTGACGGCGCGTAGTCTGCGACTTGGAATTCCGCCTACTTGGCGCGGCCGCCCGCGCCTCCCGGCCCTCCAGAGGAGATACGGATGATCGACCCCAAGACCGCCGATCAGGCCCTCCAGACCTACATCCGCCCCCAGACCTTCCCGGTGGCGATCCGGATGCTCGAGGCGGGCGAGCCGATCCCCGAGCGGGCCAAGCGACCGGCCCGCGACTTCGGCAAGCTCTCGATGAACTGCCAGGTCATCGACATGGCCCGCCGCTACGGCTGGATGATCGCGCTGACCCGCGAGGACCACATCTGCTCGCTCGGGATCACCGCGCTCGGCTTCGACAGGCCGACCCACCTCTACAGCTCGGGGACCCTGTGCGAGGGGATGTACACCGAGACCAAGGAGGCGGGCGCCCGCTCGGAGGCGGCGGTGGACAAGTTCGCCCCCGGCGAGTACGGGTGTCTGCTCGTCTGCCCCCTCGACCGCGCCCCGTTCGAGCCCCACCTGGTGGTCGTCTACGCCAACCCCGCCCAGGTCATGCGGCTGACCCAGGCCGCGCTGTGGAAGGCGGGCGGGCGGCTCACCTCGTCCTTCCAGGGTCGCATCGTCTGCTCGGACATCATCGTGACCACGATGCAGACCGGCGAGCCCCAGGTGATCCTCCCCTGCTCGGGCGACCGGATCTTCGGCCAGACCCAGGATCACGAGATGGCCTTCACCATCCCGTGGGCGAAGATGGGCGAGATCGTCGAGGGTCTGGAGGGGACGCACCGGGGCGGCATCCGCTACCCGATCACCCAGTTCCTGGAATACGAGGCCAAGCTCCCGCCCAGGTACATGGAGGTCAACAAGCTCTGGGACGTCGAGAAGGGCAAGGCCCAGTACACGCCGCGGGACCGGGTGGTGGCCGCCTACAAGCGGTCGTTCGCCGATCGCGTCCCCATCTACCCGATCGTCGCCTCCTATGCCGGCACGCTGGACGGGCTCTCCATCGAGGAGTTCTGCACGGAGCCGGGGAAGGCGATCAAGGCGATGCTCAACTACTACGAGCGCCACCAGCCCGACGTGGTGCTCGCCTACAACGACCTGGCCAAGGAGGCGGAGGCGATCGGCTGCGGGGTGAAGTACTCCGACTACGTGGTCCCCTCCATCGCCACCCACGTCCTCCAGGAGGACAAGGGTCGGCTGGCCAAGCTCGAGATCCCGGATCCCCAGACGGAGGGCCGGCTCCCGGCATTCCTGGAAGTCTGCCAGGGGCTGATGGCGGCCAAGCTGCCGACCGCGGTGGGGGCGGTGGCGGTGGGGCCGTGGACCATCGCCATGCTGATGCGGAACCCGGAGGTCATGCTGCTCGACACCTTCGAGGACCCGGGGTTCATCCACGAGCTGATGCGCTTCACCACCGAGTACTGCAAGCGGTGGGGCGACGCCATCGTGCAGACGAAGATCGGACTGTCGTTCTCGGAGCCGACCGCCTCCATCAGCCTGATCTCCCCCGACAACTACCGGGAGTTCATCGCCCCCTACCACAAGGAACTGGTCGACTACTTCAAGGCCAAGAAGGTCGGGCTCACCACCCACATCTGCGGCACGACCTATCCGATCTACGAGGATCTCATCCGGTGCGGCTTCACCACCGTCTCCTTCGACCTCGACCAGCAGGGCGACCCCAAGCTCAAGGTCGACCAGCTGGCCCGCTTCATGGAGGTGGCCAAGGGCCGGGTCGTGGCGATCGGGAACGTGGACGCCACGCTGTTCGAGCGCGCGACCAAGGCCGAGATCGAGGCCGAGGTGCGGCGGTGCGTGGACACCGCCGCCCGCCATTCGGGCTGGATCCTCTCCACGTCGTGCGAGATCCCGCCCCGCTCCAAGCCGGAGATCGTCCAGTGGTTCATGGACGCGGCCAGGGACTATGGCCGCTACGAAAGGTTCATGGGGTGAGCGGGCCAATGCCCGTCGCCCCGCGGCGTCCTCGAGTCCTCATGGGCTGACCGGCATCGAGCCTCGCGGCTCGATCCGCAAGGGGTGGACCATGCACCGACGGGATTTCCTTCGACTGACCGCCGTCGCCGGCGGGACCTTGGCCCTCGGCGGGATCGTCCGGCTCGGCGGGCCGACCGCGGCCGCCCAGTCCGGCAGCGTGCCGGCGGTGGACCGGCTGGTCATGACGAACGTCGTGGACAACGTCTACGACATCTTCGCGCGAGCCGGCCGCCTCGACACGATCACCGTTCAGCGCACGCCCCTGGCCCGCGGCGGCGAGCCCGCGCTGCTCGCCGAGCACGGACTCGCCTACCACCTGGAGTCGCTGCGCGGGGCCGAGCGGCGCGAGGTCCTGCTCGATTTCAGCCTCACCCCGCCGACGCTCTTCCACAACTACCGGGCGCTCAGGATCGACCCGACCACCGCCGACGCCCTCGTTCTGAGCCACGGGCATGCCGATCACTACGGGGCGCTGCCGGAGCTGGCCCGCGCCCGTCAGGGCGCCTTCAAGCCGGGCCTGACGCTGTACGCCGGAGGCGAGGACACGTTCTGCCACCGCGTGGTCGTCACGCCGGCCGGCGCCACCGACCAGGGCCAGCTCGATCGGCCCGGGCTCGAGGCGCTCGGTCTCACCGTGCTCCTCGCCAAGCAGCCGACGGTGGTGGCCGGCCACGCCATCACCTCGGGCCAGATCCCGCGCCTCACCGACTTCGAGAAGCCGCCGGCCGCCGCCCGCCTGGTGGCGGGGCCGGAGCACTCGGCCTGCGCCGCCTCGCTCCACTTCCCGCCCGGCGCGCTGAAGGTCGAGGTCAAGCCGGGCGAGCTGGTCCCCGACAACTTCCAAGGGGAGATCGCGACGGCGTATCACGTCCGGGATCGCGGTCTGGTGGTGATCACCTCCTGCGGGCACGCCGGCGTCATCAACTCGGTGCGCCAGGTCCAGAAGACGACCGGGATCGACCGCGTCCATGCGATCGTCGGCGGGTTCCACCTGGCCCCCGCCCCCGACGAGGTCGTGGCCAAGACCGTCGAGGCCTTCAAGGTGATCGACCCCGACTACATCGTCCCCATGCACTGCACCGGCCTGAACACGATCTTCGCCATTCAGCGGGAGCTGCCCCGGAAGCTCGTCACGCCGTCGACCGGAACGCGCGTGGTTTTCGGGGCGTGAGGGGAGGACGGCGATGAAGCGCGCCGCATTGATGGTGGGAGCGGCTCTCCTGCTGGCCACCGCCGCCGCCGAGGCCCGGGTGACCCGGATCGAGATCAGCCGCCGCGAGCCGTTCGCCGGCGGGCAGGCCTTCGGCACGGTGGGTCCCTACGAAAAGGTGGTCGGGCGCTTTCACGGCGAGCTCGACCCCGGCCATCCCCTGAACCGCGTCATCGTGGACCTCGACCGGGCCCCTCGCAACGCGCGCGGCGCCGTCGAGTACGCCGCCGACTTCTACATCATGAAGCCGGTCGATCTCGCCAAAGGGAACGGGGCCCTCTTCTACGACGTCAACAACCGCGGCAACAAGATCGTCCTCCACCAGCTCAACAGCGCGCCCCGCGAGAACGACCCTTCGACGCCGGAGCACGCCGGGAACGGCTTCCTCATGCGCCAGGGCTTCACCATCGTGTGGAGCGGCTGGATCCCCGGCTTGCCGGCCACCAACCACAACCTGCGTCTGGACGTTCCGGTCGCGGCCGGCGGGCCGGCGCCGATCGAGGAGACGGTCTGGGACGAGTTCCTTTTCAACGCCACGGGACAGACCCGGGCTCGGCTGACCTTCCGCGCCACCAGCCCCGACGTCGGCAAAGCGCAACTCCTGGTCCGTGACACCAACACGAGCCCACCCACGGCGCTCGCGGCCGGCCAGTGGGAATTCGTGGACGAGCAGGCGATCCGGCTGTTGCCGGCGGGGACGCCGTTCCGGATGGGCGCCATCTACCAGCTCGTCTACCGCGCGGCCAACCCACCGGTGGCCGGCATCGGCTTCGCCGCCACGCGCGACCTCGTCGCCTTCCTGCGCCGCGAGGCGGCGGACGGGGCGGGGACGCCGAACCCGCTCGCCATCGGCGGGGCGGCGGCGGTCCGCCGGGCGCTCGCCCACGGGACCTCCCAGAGCGGGCGCTATCTCCGCGACTTCGTCTACCGGGGCTTCAACGAGGACGAGGCGGACCGGATCGTCTTCGACGGCCTCAATCCCCACATCGCCGGCGCGCGCCTGTTCCTGAACTACCGCTTTGCCCAACCCAATCGGATGACCCACATCGCCCACGGGTTCATGTTCTACCCGGACGTCGGCTTCCCGTTCGCCTACGAGACCCAGGCCGATCCGCTCACCGGTCGGAGCGACGGGATCTTCGCGCGCTGCGCGACGCGCGGAAACTGCCCGAAGGTCGTCCACACCGTCAGCTCGACCGAGTACTGGCAGTCGGGGGGCTCGCTGGTCACCACCGACCCGCTCGGGCGGGTCGATGCCAGCCCGCCCGACACCGTTCGGCTCTACCTGATCGCCAGCACCCAGCACGTGGCCTTCCCGACCATGCCGAAGGACGTCTGCGCGCTCTCCTACAACCCGGTCGACCTCCGGCCCGCCCTCCGGGCCCTCACCCTCGCCCTCGACCGCTGGGTGAGCGACGGCACCCCGCCGCCGCCGAGCCGGCACCCCCGCATCGCCGACGGCTCACTGGTGGCCATGGAGGTGCTCGGCTTCCCGCGGCTACCCGGCGTGTCGCTGCCGGCCGGGCCCAGTGCGCGAGCTCGGGTGGAGTACGGAGGTGAGTACGAGCAGGGGCTGATCCGAACGGTGCCCCCGCGGCTGACGTCAGGGACCTATGGGGTCCTCGTCCCGAAGGTGGATGCGGATGGCAACGAGATCGGCGGGATTCGGCTCCCGGACATCGCGGCGCCGACCGGAACGGGGACCGGCTGGGCCGTCCGGGCGAACGACGCCGGAGCCGCCGGAGTGCTCTGCTATCTGGACGGCTTCTTCCTACCCTTCGCCAAGACGAAGGCAGAGCGGGAGGCCAGGGGCGACCCGCGGCCCTCGCGCGAAGAGCGCTACCGCGATCAGGCCGACTACGTGGCGCGGGTGCGCCAGGCGGCTGAGGCGCTGGGGCGCGAAGGCTACCTGCTCGCCGAGGACGTGCAGCGGATCGTCGATCGGGCCGTCACCGGGTCCTGGTAGCGGGGCGGCCTGGTCGTCACTCCACGCCGGTCGCCGCGAAGGCCGCCTTGGCCGGCGGGCTGGTCACGAACCGGACGAGCGCGCGGGCGGCCTCCGGGGAACGGCTTCCGGTGAGGACGCCGGCGACGTACGTCGTGTAGTTCTGCAGCTCGGCCGGCAGCGGCCCCACCAGCCGCAGGCCTTTGGCCTCGTACTCCCGGATCTCGGAGATGGCGCCGATGCCGATCTCGCGCCCGGTCCCCTTCGCCACGTGCTCGAGCACGGAGGTGCCATCGGGATAGCGGACGGTCTTGGCCGCCACCTGCTCGCCGATGCCCAGCCGGGTCACCACCCGTTCGAAGTACGTCCCGGTCGAGGCCCGGTTGTAGACGAGCCGGTCCGCCGCCAGCAGCGCGTCCCGCAACGCGGCCGCCGAGGAGACATCGGGGGCCGGCGCGTCCTGTCGTACCGTCACACCGACGCCGACGCGACCGACCGCCGGGGGCGTGTCGGCCACGATCTTACCGGCCTGGACCAGCGGCTCGACGACCGCCGGGGGCGCGATCAGGACGTCCGGTGTCTCGCCGGCCTCCACGCGCTGCCGCAGCACGGCGGGTACGGCCACCGTGAGTCGCACCTGGTGGCCGGTCTCGCGGCGGAACGTCTCGATGAGCCGGGCAAGCCCGGGCGCGACGGCGCCGGCGCTGAACATCTCGATCTCGGCCGCCGAGGCCGACGCTCCCCCCAGGCAGCCGATTGCCACTCCGACCAGGGCCAAGCGCGTCATCGCGCGCCTCCTCGCGTGCACCCCCTCAGGGGCACGGGAAAACAGGAACGGCGCAGGGGCCGGAGCCCGCTGCGCCGTTTCCGTCTCGTGAGCCGGGGTCGCGCTTACCAGCGCGGGGTCCGGCGCGGGCCGCCCCCGCCGCCGAAGCCGCCGCCGCCACCACCCGCCCGATAGCCACCGCCGCTCCGGCCGCCGCCGCCCCCGCCGGGGCGTGGCCCCTGGGAGTTGGCCGCGGCGACCGTGATGCGCCGGCCCTCGAAGGACTGGTCGTTCAGCTTCGAGATCGCCGCCTGAGCCTCGGCCTCGGTGGACATCTCCACGAAGCCGAAGCCCCGCGACTGGCCCGAGAACCGGTCAGTGATCACCGTGGCGGATTCCACGGTGCCGCACTGGGTGAAGTACTCCTTGAGGCTCTCGGAGGTGGTGGAATACGACAGACCACCGACATACAGCTTGGAAGGCATCATCGCCTCCTTGGACCCCGTCGTCCGGGGTCGAAAACTTCCGCCGCGACATTCACGCCCCGGAGAAGCGGAAGAGCCCTTCGGAGGCGAGGCCAGACCGAAGCGCCACGGTGGCGCAGCACCGGCAGACACTACGTATTATAGCCCAAGACCGGGAAAGCGTCAGCGGGAGAAGCCCCTAGAGCCTAGAGTCCCAACCCCCTGATGAATCGGTGGACCGCGTTCACCCCCTCGTTGACGGCCCGGGTGGCCTCGCCGACCGGGGACGAGCCGCCGAACCGATGGGCAAGCTGGACCCGGACCTCCGCCGTCTGGCCGGAGAGCACGTGGATCTGCCGGACCTCGGCGCCGAACCGGGGGTGGCTCACGCGGAGCCGATACGACCCCTCCCGCAGGGTGTGGCGGACCTGACCCTTGGGGGCCGAGGTCAGCGTGGTGACGAGCGCGTCCTGGGGCGTGAAGACCTCGATCGTCGCGTCGCTCACCGGCTTGTCGGTCTTCGCCTCCCGCACGATCGCGACGACGTCTCCGAACTGGGGGGCCGGCGTGAAGAGCTGGACGGCCGAGTAGGTCGCCCCCGCGATCGAGATGAGGCCGGCGGTCAGGCCGACGACGGATTGCATGGCGGTCAGCGACGGTTTCGGCACGGCGTTCCTTTATATAGCCCAAACGGCGCCCGACGGCAAGAATTCCATCGCTCCCATCTGAGAGATTCTCGGAGCGACCTCAACGGCCCCGCGGCTCGGAGCGGACCATCGATCGCGCGGCGTGCGGCTCAGCTGGGCGCGCGGTCATCCCGACAGGCTCCCAGGACGGCCGCGACCACTGCCAGCTTGCCTCGTTGGCCGGGCTAGGAGGCGCTGCGCGCGCCGCCCGAGAGTCCCCGCAGCTTCGGATCCAGGAGATCCCGGAGTCCGTCCCCGAACAGGTTGAGGCCGAGAATCGTCGCCATGATCCCCGTGCCCGGGAAGAGCGTGAGCCAGGGAGCCTGCTGGATGTAGAGCCGGCCCTCGGCCAGGATGTTCCCCCACGAGGGGACGAACGGCGGCACCCCCACCCCCAGGAAGGACAGGGCCGCCTCGCCGAGGACGGCGAGGGCGAAGATGAAGGTCGACTGCACGATGACCGGTGAGAGGCAGTTCGGCAGCACGTGGCGGCCGATGATTCCGATGTCGGAGGCCCCCAGGGCGTGGGCGGCCTCCACATAGGGCAACTCGCGCACGACCAGCACCGACCCCCGCACGATCCGGGCGATCCGGGGCGTGTACACGATGCCGAGCGCGAGGACGACGTTGCGAAGGCTCGGCCCCAGCGAGGCCATGAGCGCGATGGCGAGGATGATGGCCGGGAACGCCATCAGCCCGTCCATCACCCGCATCAGGACCCCGTCGAGCCGCCGGTAATAGCCGGCGGCCAGTCCCACCCCGAGTCCCGCCGCCACCGACAGCACCACCACCAGCCCGCCGACGATGACCGAGATCCGGGCGCCGTAGAGCACGCGGCTCAGCACGTCGCGACCGACGTCGTCGGTTCCGAACCAGTGGTCGGGGGCGGGCCCCTGCAGCCGGCTCTTCACGTCGAGCGCCAGCGGGTCCCACGGGGCCAGGACCGGAGCCAGCGCGGCGACGACGACGACCACCGCCACCAGGACGGCCCCGACCAGCGTGATGCGCCGGCGTCCCAAAAGAGCGAGGAACCCGCGGCGGGGGGCGCCGAGCGCCGCCTCGCGCTCCGGGCGAACTGGGACCCTCGTCAGGGTGACGGAACCCGGGGCCCGAGGCAAGCCGGCGACAGGACCTGCCGCGCTCACTGGTAGCGGATGCGGGGGTCGAGGGCGAGGTAGGCCAAGTCCACCGCGAGGTTCACCAGCACGTAAACGGCGGCGACGATCAGGATCACGCCCTGGATCACCGGGTAGTCGCGCCGGAGGACGGCGGAGATGATGAGCCGTCCGAGCCCGGGGATGTTGAAGACCTGCTCGATGATGACCGCTCCGCCCAGGAGCACGGCGAACGAGATGCCGATGACGGTCAGCGTGGGGACGAAGGCGTTCTTGAGCGCGTGCTTGTAGACGACGCGGTTCTCCGGCAGCCCCTTGGCGCGCCCGGCCAGGATGAACTGCTCGCGGAGGACGTCCAGCATCGCCGAGCGGGTGATGCGGGCGATCAGCGCCGATTGGACGAGGCCGAGGGCCACCGCCGGCATGACGAGCGAGCGCGCCGTCCGCCACGCTCCGCCCTCGAGCGGGACGTAGCCGGCCACCGGGAACCAGCCGAGCCAGACGGCGAAGACCAGGATCATCAGGAGGCCGAGGAGGAAGTTCGGCACCGACGTGCCGAGCAGCGCGAGGACCATCAGCCCCTGGTCCACGAGACCCCCGTGGCGGCGGGCGGAGACGATGCCGGTCGGGACTCCGATCAGCACGGCCAGCAACGTGGCGGCCGTGGTCAGCAGGAGCGTCGGCTCGGCGCGGTCGAGAATCGCCTCTACCACCGGTCGGCGCAGGAAGATCGAGGTGCCGAGGTCGCCGTGGAGGAGCCGCCAGTACCACCGGCCGAGCTGGATGTGGAGGGGGTGGTCGATGCCGAGCTGGTGCCGGAGCTTGGCCACGTCGTCGGCCGAGGCGTAGGGTCCGGCGATGACGCTGGCGGGATCGCCCGGCGCCAAGTGGACGAGCACGAACGCGACGGTCGCGACGACCAGCATCACCGGGACGACGGCGACGAGCCGGCGGGCGATGTAGGTCTTCACGCCGCGCCCCTGGGCTCCTTACCCCCGGGAGAGGGCGTCGCTCACGGCGCCAGCCAGGTGTTCCAGAAGAACAGCTCCGGCGTCGGCTGGAAGCCCCGCAGCTCCTTCCGCCGGGCGTCGAGCGGGAAGTAGTCGCCGAACTTCACCCGCGGCACGTCGTCGTAGAAGATCGTCTGGACGCGGTCCATCAGGTCTTTGCGCTTCTTGACGTCGATCTCCCGGGCCATCGCCTCCAGGAGCTTCTCCTTCTCGGGGTGGCACCACCAGCCGGGCCAGTTGCACTGGAGCGAGGTCGAGAGCGCCGGGTCCACGTTGAAGGTGAAGCCGGTCGAGAAGACCTCGTACAGCTCCGGCTTGTTACGGCGCTGGACCAGCGTCGCCCAGTCCACCACCTGGAGGTCGATCGCGAAGCCCACCGCCTCCAGCTGCTGCTTGGCGACCAGGGCGTTCTTGTACATCCAGTCGTACTCCTTGGTCGTGATCCAGCGGATCGGCTGGCTGGTGTAGCCGGCCTCCCGCATGAGGCGGCGGGCCTTCTCCTTGTTCTTCTGGTTGTAGAGCTCGGCGCCAGCCATCGAGTACCAGACCTGCTCCTTGTAGTGGACCGAGTGGTCGAGCCGCCAGAAGCTCGGATGGCCGAAGCCGGCGGCCATGATCGGCTCCATGTCCAGCGCGGCCAGGAAGGCCTGGCGGAGGCGCTTGTCGGTCATGAGCCCCTGTTTGGTGTTGAGCACGGCGGTCGCCCACCCGTAGGGCTTGAGGATGACCGGCTCCAGCCCCGGCATCGCCTTGATCCGGTCGTACAGGTCGCCCTTGAGCTGCTGGGCATAGTGGTACTCGCCGGTCTCCACGCCGGCCACCCGGACGGAGACGTCGGGCACCGGCAGGAACAGGATCTCGTCGACGTAGGCGGTGCGACGGCCGCCGTACCCGTTGGCCGTCTCGGGACGGGCCGCGTACTCCTTGTAGCGGGCGAGCTTGATGTGGCGGTCGGGCTTGTGCTCGACGAACCGGAAGGGTCCGGTGCCGATGAACTCGGTGATCTGGCCATCGGCGGCCGCGCGCTCGACGACGTCCTTGGGGAAGATGGCGGCGCCGCTGTTGGGGCGAGCCAGGGCCAGGATCAGCGAGCCCGAGGGCTCCTTGAGGTGGATGACGACCGTGTAGGGATCCTTGGCAGTGACGGCCTCCACCGACTTCCACACCGGCTTGGCCGGCGTGGCCCGGGCCCCCCAGCGCGTGAGGGAGGCGACCACGTCGGCCGCGGTCATCTCCTTGCCGTTGTGGAAGCGGACCCCGCGGCGGAGCGCGATGGTGACCCGTCGGCCGCCGTCGCCGACATCGGCCGACTCCGCCAGCATGGGGATCGGGTTGAAGTCGCGATCGTAGGTGAACAGGGTCTCGTAGACGTGCCAGGTGATCTGCTGGGTGATGACGGCCGTCGTCCAGTGGAGATCGAGCGACGGCGGCTCGCCGATCATGGCCGCCTTGAGGACGCCCCCGAACCGCGGCTGCTCCTGAGCGGCGGCCGGGCACGCGGCGGCGAGGGTGAGGAGGACGAGGAGCGCGACGGTGCGCTTTGGTGTCATGGCGGACCTCCGCGTGGATGGTTCCGGCTCGGTCGGTCCGGTTCTAGCACGAAGCGCGGAAGGGGGTCAAACAGCGGGGGTCGAGTCGCGAGGCTGGGCCCGCGCGCACAGTGTTGACAGGTTGTCGCCCGGGTGCCCATAGTGCTCCCGTCTCGGCGGCGTCGGCATGATCGAGTTCACCACAGTACTGGTCGCCCCGGCTCTGATCTTCGCCGCGTGCGCCTTCGGGTCTCGGTGGTGGCCGCGGACGCCCGAGGAGGAAGGCCTGCGCCGCCTCGCCTCGGCCCTGGGCGCGGTCGGGAAGCCCAAGCCTGGTCGCACCCTGACGGCCAGCCACGAGGGCACCCCGTTCGAGTTCACCTGTCACTGCCAGCGCGAGTACTCGAGCACCTTCGTGGTCCGGGTCCGCGCTCCTTCCTCCGGTCGCTTCACCGTCCGAAAAGAAGGAACGTTCGACCGGCTCTCCAAGAAGATCGGCTACTCCCGGAAGATCCTGACCGGCGACCCGGCATTCGATGACACGTTCTACATCGAGGCCGACGCCCCGGTCTTCGCCGCGGCGGTGTTTCGCGCGGCCGAGCGGCGGCAGACCGTGCGGGACCTCTTCGGCCTGGGCTTTACCTCGCTCTGGCACGATGGAAAAGCCCTGAGGGCCGAACGGTCACCGTTCAACCCGGACCGGGACATCGACCCGGCGAGGGTGAGGGGGGCCGTCCCGCACCTCGCGAGGCTGGCGAGCGGCCTCGCCGAGCTGCCGCCGGCCGCGAAGGCTGACACCCGACCGACCCGGAGAGTCGGGCGATGGATTGCGTTCGGCGTCCCGGGAACCCTGCTCGGAGTCGTACTCGTCTATTTCCTCCTCGTCAGCTATCGCCTCCTCGACGACACCCGTTACCAGCCCCTGGACCGTGCCGGCTTCTTCTGGGCGTCGCTCAGATACATCGTGCCGCTGCTCGTCGCGTACGTCGGGTTCGCGGCGTGGCTCGTCCGGGGACGTTCGTCCTCGCACTGGGAATTCTACGGGATTGCCTTCCTCTCGCTCGGATTCTTGCCCACTGGCAGCGTCCTGGGGCTCTTGCTCAATGCCTGGCTGGACTTCGCCCCGGCGACGCCCCACGTCGCCGCGGTCGTCGACAGCTATGAGGTCGAAGGCGGCGCGTATGGCGTCCGTTTGGAATCATGGCGGAAGCCGGGAGGTGTCGAAAGCGTGCGCGTCCGGTACTCGGTCTACCGGGTGGCGACGCCGAAGCGGATACGGATGACGGTCGTCACCAGGCCCGGGCGGTTCGGCTACGAGTGGGTCGTCAGCTACGAGGTCACTCCGCTCGGCGGAGGTCGGCCTCGAGCGGCGCCGCGCTGAACCCGACGACGGCCTCGACCCAGCGGGCGGCGGCGAGGAGTCGCGCCTCGGCGAATGGCGCGCCGACGAGCTGGAGGCCGAGGGGGAGACCATCGGGCGCCAGGCTGGCCGGAATCGAGATCGCCGGCGCGCCCACGGCCGACCAGAGCGCGTTGAAGCTCGGATCACCGGTGCTGCCCCGGTCGGGCGCGGAGCCGGCGGCCGGGGGCATCAGCAGCGCGTCGTAGCGGGCCAGGAGCGGGGCCAGCTCGCGCCGGGCCTGGCGGCGGACGCGCTGGGCGCGCAGGTAGAGGGGCGCCGGGATGCACCAGCCGGCCTCGAGGGCGGCCCGGATCTTCGGCCGAAATTCCTCCGCATGAGCGCGGTAGAGGTCGGCGTGGTAGGCCGCCGCCTCCGCGCGGAGGACTACCTGCACCGCCGACAGGACGGCCGGCACGATCGGCGGCAGCACGACGGGCTCGACGGTCGCGCCTTTGTCGGCCACCATCTGGGCGGCCGCCGACAGCTGGGCCCGCATTTCTGGATTCGCCCGGCCGAGGAACGGCTCGCCAACCAGACCGAAGCGGGGCGGGCGGGCCGGCGCCGCCGTGATCACGGCCTCCAGGTCGGGCGGCGGGACGGGCGCCGACCCGGAGTCCGCCGGATCGTGGCCGGCCAGCACCGAGAGGAGCCGGGCGACGTCCGCGACGCTGCGCGCGAAGAGGCCGACGTGGTCGAGCGACCACGCGAGCGCGATCACGCCGCGGCGGCTCACCCGGCCGTAGGTCGGCTTCAGTCCCACCGCGCCGCAGAAGGCGGCCGGGCGGAGCGTCGAGCCCACCGTCTGGGAGCCGAGGGCGCCGGGGACCATGCGGGCGGCGACGGCCGCCGCCGACCCCGACGACGAGCCGCCCGGCGTCCGGTCCCGATGCCACGGGTTCCGGGTCGGGGCCGGATCGAGGAAGGCGAACTCGGTGGTGTGGAGCTTGCCGAGGATCACGGCGCCGGCGGCGCGGAGCCGGGCCACGCTGGCCGCGTCCGCGGCGGGGACCACGTCGGCGAAGCCGGCGGCGCCGGCCGTCGTCTTGAGGCCGGCGACGTGGAAGATGTCCTTGAGCCCGAGCGGGACCCCGTGGAGCGGCCCTCGCCAGCGGCCGCGGGCGCCCTCGCCATCGAGCTGCGCCGCCGCTTCCAGGGCGCCGGCCCGGTCCACTGCCACCCAGGCCTGGATGGCCGGCTCCACGGCGTCGATCCGTTGGAGGTGCGCCTCGACGAGCGCGGTCGCGGTGAGCCGGCCGGCCCGGATCCGCTCGGCCGCCTCCACGAGACCAAGCGCGTAGAGCGGCGTCTGGGGCATCGCCGTCACTCTTCGAGCAAGAAGAAGCCGGGCTCGCCGTCGTCCGGCAGTGGCGTCTCCGCGATGCGGGCGAGGTCGGCGGCCAGCGCGGTCAGCTCGGGGTCGAGCGCCTCGGCTCGCGCGGCGCCGAAGCGACGGCGCGCTTCGGCCAGTACTGCCGCGTGGTAGGACTCGGGGCCGGGGTCGGGCATGACGATCGCCTCCAGCGTCGGCAGGAACTGACCCTGCGTACCACCCGGCCCACTGTCAAGTCAAGTGGTTGACAGGCTGCCGGGCGCGGGCGACCATGCCGCATGCTCGAGCGCTACGACGCCGTCATCGTCGGCGGCGGCCACAACGGCCTGGTGGCCGCGACGTACCTGGCCCGCGGCGGGCTGCGGGTGGTCGTGCTCGAGCGCCGTGATCTCCTCGGCGGCGCCTGCATCACCGAGGAGCTCTTTCCCGGCTATCGGGTCTCCTCCTGCTCCTACATCTGCCACCTCCTCCAGGAGAAGGTCATCGTGGACCTCGAGCTGCCGCGTCACGGCTTCGAGGTCTACTCGCTCGAGCCCGCGCGCTTCCATCCGTTCCCCGACGGCCGGCACCTGGTCGTGTGGGAGGATCACGCGCGGACGGCGGCCGGGATCGAGCGCCACTCCCGGGCCGACGCGGCCGCGTATCTCCGGTGGATGGATCTGTGGGAGCGGGCGGCCCGGCTCCTCCACCCCTACTTCCTGGCGCCGGCCCCGACCTACGCCGAGATCGCGGCCCGCGTGCGCGGCACCGACGACGAGGCGCTGTGGGAGACGCTGCTCACCCGACCGATGTGGGACCTGGTCCACGACCACTTCGAGTCGGACGTGCTGCGCGCCCACGCGCTGAACGCCCAGGACATCGGCGATCCTCGGGCGCCGGGGAGCGCGCTCTGCTACGCCTACATCAAGGTCAACCTCCGCTCGGCGCCGGGGACGGTGGGGATCGTCAAGGGCGGCATGGGATCCATCACCCAGGCGATGGCCCGCGCGGCCCGGGAGGCCGGCGTCGAGCTGCGGACCGGCGCCGCGGTCGCGCGCGTCCTCGTCGAGGGCGGCCGGGCGGCGGGTGTCGTGCTGGAGACCGGCGAGGTGGTGCGCGCGGTGCTGACCGTGTCGAACGCCGACCCCAAGCGGACGTTCCTCGGCCTGGTCCCGCCGGACGCGTTGCCGGTCGAGTTCCGCGAGCAAGTACGCCGGCTCTCCACGCGGGCGAGCTACCTCAAGTTCCACGCCGCCGTCCGGGAGCTGCCCGACTTCTCGGCGTATCTCGGCGCGGGCTTCGACCCGCGGTACCTGGCGCAGGTGAAGATCTGCCCCTCGACCGAGGCCTTCCTCGCCGCCTGGCAGGACCCCCAGGCCGGGCGGCCGGCCCGATCGCCGCTCATGGAAGTCCAGATCCCCTCGGTCTATGACCCCACGCTCGCGCCACCTGGCCACCACGTCGTCTCGGTGTGGGCGCTGTGGGCGCCGGTGCGGCTGGCCGAGGGGACCTGGGAGGCGCGGCGGCGCGAGGTCGGCGAGGCGCTCATCGACCAGCTGACGGCGTACGCCCCCAACTTCCGGCGAACGCTGGTGGACTGGATGCTCTTCACGCCGGCCGACCTCGAGGCGCGCGTCGGGCTGACCGACGGGAACATCCGTCACCTCGACATCGTGCCGGCCCAGCTCTTCGCGCGCCGGCCGCTCCCGGGCTGGGCCGGCTACCGCACGCCGCTGGCCGGCCTCTACCTCTGCGGCGCCGGGACGCATCCCGGGGGCGAGGTCACCGGCGCCCCCGGCCACAACGCGGCGCAGGCCATTCTCAAGGATCTGGCTGGGCTCAGTTATGTTGTTTACGCCACTTGCCGAGGTTGAACCTCGCGCCCCCACCGAAGCGCTCCGAGCGGCGGCTTCGCCGCCGCAACGGCGGGGGAGGTCTCGGAGGGGGGCGGAGCCCCCCTCCGAATGGAACGCGGCGCAAGCGATCCTTCAGGATCTCGCGCAGGATCACGCATAAGGAGTTCAGGTATGCAGGCGAAGGCCGCCGTCCTCTACGAGCTGAAGCAGCCGCTGGTCGTCGAGGAGCTGGAGGTCCTGGAGCCGGGGCCCCACGAGGTGCTGGTCCGCTACGTAGCGACCGGGATCTGCCACAGCGACCTCCACGTCATCACCGGCGATCTCCCGCATCCGCTCCCGGTCGTCCTCGGCCACGAGGGGGCGGGCGTCGTCGAGCGCGTCGGCCCGGGCGTCGAGGGGGTGCGCCCCGGCGACCACGTGGTCACCAGCTACATCCCCTCCTGCGGCCGGTGCAGCTACTGCATCGTCGGCCGGCCGAATCTCTGCGCGCTGCGCGACAAGCCGCGCCACCTGATGCTCGACGGCACGCCGCGTTTCCGGAAGGGGAGCCAGCCGATCAACCACTTCCTCCAGGTCTCCTCCTACGCGACCCGCGCCGTGCTGCTCGAACATGGCGTCATCCCGATCCGCCAGGATGCGCCGCTCGACGTCGTCTGCCTGGTCAGCTGCGCGGTGACCGCCGGCGCCGGCGCCGTGATCAACCGGGCCAAGGTGACGCCCGGGAGCACGGTGGCCGTCTTCGGCTGCGGGGGCGTGGGGCTGAATGCGATCCAGGCGGCCCGGCTGATGGGCGCCGCCAAGATCATCGCGGTGGACGTCCTGCCGCAGAAGCTGGCCTGGGCCGAGGAGTTCGGCGCCACCCACGGCGTCAACGCGGCCAGCGAGGACCCGGTGGCGCGCATCCACGCGATCGCGGGCGGGGGCGGGGCCGACTTCGCGTTCGAGGTCGTGGGTGGCCAGCGGACGATCGAGCAGGCGTTCCACTCGGTCCACCGCGGGGGCACCTGCGTCATCATCGGCCTCTCTCCGGCCGGCACGCGGCTGGCCATCGATCCGGCGATGCTGCTGCAGGAGCGCGTGCTGACCGGCAGCTCGTTCGGCGGCTCGAGACAGAAGGTGGACCTGCCGATGCTGATCGACCTGTTCATGGACGGGAAGCTGAAGGTCCGGGAGCTCATCAGCCGCCGCTTGCCGCTCGCCGAGATCAACCAGGCGTTCGACCTCATGCAGCAGGGCGAGGTCAAGCGCAGCGTCGTCGTGTACGACTGATCGGAGGAGGAGGCCCCGTGAAGGCCCGCGACACCTGGGAGTACAACAAGCTCACCTGGCCCGAGATGAACGACGCCCTCGAGCTGGGCAAGGTCGTCATCCTGCCCACCGGCTCCACCGAGCAGCACGGCGCCCACCTGCCGCTGGACACCGACCTCTTCCTGGTCGAGTCGGTGTGCCGGGAGCTCGCCCAGCGGGCGCCCGACAAAGTCCTGGTGCTGCCCGGGATCCCCTATGGCCTGAACATGCACCACTTCGACTTCCCGGGCACCATCCACATCGAGCCCCAGCACTTCATCGACTTCTGCCTGGACGTGACCAAGTCGGTCGCCTATCACGGGTTCAAGCGCATCGCCCTCGTGAACGGCCACGGCTCCAACATGCCGATGGTGGACCTGATCGCCCGGCGCACCGTGCTGGAGACCCCGTCCCTCTGCTGCGCCTTCGGCTACTACAACATGGGGCGCGAGGAGACCCACGCGCTCCTCGAGACCGGCGTCTACGCCCACGCCGACGAGTGGGAGACGTCGCTCTACCTCCACTTCGCCCGCGAGCGCGTGCAGATGGACAAGGCGGTGGCCGACAACGACCGGGTCGGCCAGACGATGACCTCCGACAGCACGACGGCCGTGCGGTTCAATGACTTCTGGGGCCGGTGGACGAAGACCGGCGTCCACGGGAACCCGACCAAGGCAACCGCCGAGAAGGGGCGCCGGATCCTGGACATCGTCATGAAGCACATGCTGGTCTGGCTGGAGGAGTTCCGGACGTGGCCGATCGAGGCCAGGCAGGACCAGCACCGGCTGCCGGTGCAGCGCGAGATCCGTTGGTGAGAAAGGAGATTGTCATGTCCAGCACGATGTGGCTTCGCGGCCTCGCCCTCGCCTTGCTGGCGACGCTGGCCGCCGCCGGGCCGGTGGGGGCCCAGGGCGGGACGCTGAAGGTCGCCCTCCAGGGCGACCTCTCCGACGTGGACCTCCACATGACCACCCACTACGTGAGCCGGGTGGCGCTGCTCAACGTCTACGAGATGCTGGTCACGCTGGGCGAGGACCTGTCGATCAAGCCGATGCTGGTCGACAAGTGGGCGGTCAGCCCCGACGGCCTGGTCTACACGTTCAGCCTCCGCAAGGGCGTGAAGTTCCACAATGGCAAGCCGATGGAGGCCAAGGACGTCGCCTACACGCTCAAGAAGATGCAGGCCAAGGGGTGCCGGTCGGCCGAGTTCAAGCGGCTGATGAAGGAGATCGAGGCGTCCGATCCCCAGACCGTGAAAGTCACGCTCAATGCGCCGTCGGCCGCGTTTCTGGCCTCGCTGGCCAACCTGATCTGCCCCGCGGTCGTCTACCCCGACGGCGAGGCCGAGCGGCAGGGCGGCACCGTGACCCGCCCGGTCGGCACCGGGCCGTTCGAGTTCGTGGAGTGGAGGAAAGACAGCTACCTGCGGGTCAAGCGATTCAAGGACTACGCCGCCGACCCGCGGCCGGCCTCCGGGCTGGCCGGGAAGAAGGAGGCCCTGGTCGAGACCGTCGACTTCATCCCCATCGTCGATCCGTCGGTGCGGGTGGCGGCCATCGAGCGGGGCGATGTGGACATCGCCATCGAGCTGGCCGCCGAGGACGTCGCCCGGCTCAAGGGCAAGCCGGGGGTGGTCGTGACCGCCAAGCCCGGTAACTCGTTCCAGGACCTCCGCTTCGGCTTCAAGAAAGGTCCGTTCCGCGACAACGTGAAGCTCCGCCAGGCCGTGGCCTACTCGCTCGACAAGGACGAGATCGCCAGGGCCATCACGGTCGGACTCGGCAAGGCGGCGCCGGCCGGGATCCCGCCCGGCACCCCCTTCTTCACCAAGACGCACGCCCAGGATCCCTACGCGAAGCCCAATCTCCAGAAGGCCAAGCAGCTGCTGGCCGAGGCGGGGTACAAGGGCGAGGAGATCGTGTTGAGCGCCCACCTGGTCCCCGACCAGATCGCCCAGGCCGCGGTGGTCATGCAGTCGCAGATGCAGGCGGCCGGCCTGAGCGTCAAGGTGAAGACCCTGGAGTCGGCCGCGCTCCAGCAGGTCTGGAACAACGGCGACTTCGACTTCTTCCTCTCCGGGCTCACGCCCCGGGCCGACCCCGACACCTACTACTGCCAGTTCTGGGAGTCGAGCGGGAGCCAGGCCGGCTACAAGAACCCCGAGCTGGACCGGCTCTGCGAGGCGGGCCGCAAGGCGCTCAAGCACGAGGAGCGGGCGAAGATCTACATCCAGCTCGAGCAGCTCCTGCGCTCCGACGTGCCCTGGGTCCCGACCATCTTCACACCCAACGTCGCGGCCTGGCGGGAAGGGGTGAAGGGCTGGAATCACTGGGCGGCGGGGTATGCCCGCGTCTGGAACGTCTCGAAGTAGCCGGGCCGATAACCGTCGCATCTCTGTGTCCTCGGTCGGCGGCGGGCCTCAACGTGGGGGTGGCTCGCCCCGGACGGCGGGGCCCCAGCCCC
>DASYUM010000260.1:0-2504 GCA_036001225.1 Candidatus Methylomirabilota bacterium
TCGGCAGCGGCCCGCGCTGCCCCCCGTCCCCGGCGAGCGGCCCGTCTGGGCCGACGACCCCGCGTTCGACCTCGGCGCCCACCTGCACGAGACCACCGTCTCCGGCGCGGGCGACCCGCCTGCGCTCGGCGCCGTGGCGGCCGCCATCCACGTCGAGCCCCTCGGTCTCGGCCGGCCCCTCTGGGAGGTGCACCTGCTGCAGTCGGCGTCGGGCGGCACGGCCGCCATCCTGGTGAAGTGGCACCACGCCCTGGCAGACGCGATGGCGGGGCTGGCCATGGTCCGCAGGCTTCTCGAGACCGGCGCCGGCACACCCGACGCTCCGCCGGCGCCCTGGACCGCCCGGCCGGTCCCCGCGCCGTTCGAGCTCCTCCACGACGGGGACGGGACGGACGCGCAGCACCGGCTCCGGCAGCTGACGTCCGATCCGGCGGCGCTCGGCGACGACCTGCGCCCCGTCTACCGCGCGCTGGAGGCCCTGCTGGCCACGGGCTCCCCGCCACGGGGGCCCCTCGGGCGACCCGCAGCGGCGGCCCGGCGGGCGGGATTCGCCACGCTCCCGTTCGCCGAAGCCCGGCAGACGCGGGTCGCCCTGGGCACCGGCATGGCGGAGCTCTTCCTGACGCTCGCCGCCGGAGCGGTGTCCCGCCTGTTCGCCGGCCGAGGGATCGACGCGGCGTCGGTGCGCGTCATGGTCCCCCTCCTGGCCAGGGGCGACCGCGGTCGGCGGGAATCGGGCAACCACGCCGCCTACGTCTTCTTCGACCTCCCCGTCGGGCCGATGGAGGAGCCGGCGCGCCTGCGCCGGTCTCCGACGGGCTGTCGGCGGCGCGCTTCGCGCACGACTCACGGAAGGGGCCCGACGGCGCGCACCTGACCGTCACCTACCTGACGGGCCCCCTGGGAGCGGTCGACGTCGCGGGCGCCCGCCTCCTGAGCGCGCACAGCCTCGTCCCGACGGGCAGCAGCATCCCGCTCGGCGTCGCCACCGTCAGCATGGGCGACACCATCGGCGTGACCTTCACCGGCGACGCCGCCCAGTTCCCCGACATCGACCGCCTCGCAGCCGGCGTCGCCGACTGCTACGCGGAGCTGGGGGCCGCGGCTGGGACGACCTGAACGGGGGGCGGGCGAGGCGAGCGTGTACGTCTGCGACCCACATGGTAGCTTGGTCAGACCATTAACGAGCGAACAAAGGCCCCGATGATCGAGCTGTTGTGAATCGGCGACCCCACCTGTCGGATCTCACCACGAACGAGGTGTGCCAATGGAAGCCAGCGCGAAACCGGCGGTCGGGTTGATCGGGCTCGGCAACATCGGCGGCGGCATGTGCCGCCGCCTCCTTGAGAAGGGCTACCACGTCGTCGGGTTCGATGTCTCGGAGGCCGCCCAGGCGGCCGCCCTGGCCGCCGGTGCCGAGGTCGTGGCCTGTCCCGCCGAGGTGGCCGATGCGACGCGCGTAACGGTGACCTCGCTGCCGAATTCCTCCATCGTGCTTGAGGTGTGCACCGGTGCGAAGGGGTGGCTGGAGGGCGCCGCACCCGGAGACGCGCTCATCGAGACGTCGACGATTGAGCCCGCAGCCATCGTGGAGCTGGCCGAGACGGCGGAGGCCAAGGGTGCCCGGGTTCTCGACGTCGCCCTGAGCGGCGAGCCGCCGCAGGCCGCTTCGGGCGAGCTCGTCTTCCAGGTTGGGGGAGACGAGAAGCTCTTTGCCGAGCACCGGGCTTTGCTTGAGGCGATGTCGAAGAAGATCAACCGCACGGGCGGTATCGGGACAGCGAAGACCGTGAAGCTGGTCAACAACCTCATGTCGCTCGGTAACATCGCCGTCGCCAGCGAGGCGTTTGTCCTCGGGGTGAAGTGCGGCATGGACCCGCGCCGGCTCTTCGAGATCCTGTCGATCTCAGGTGGCCGTTCTGCTCACTTCAACCACGACTTCCCCCAGGTCCTCGCGGGTGATTACGCGCCGGGTTTCAAGACGGCGCTGGCGCTGAAGGACATGCGGCTGATTCTCGACCTGGCATCGGCTGAGGGCTATCCGGCGCGTCTGGCACCCGTCATCGAATCCCTCTACGCCGAAGCCGCCGAGCGGGGCAGTGCCGAGGAGCACTTCACGTCCGTCGTGAAGATCTACGAGGACCTGGCGGGGACCAGAGTGTCGGAGCGCTCTTAGCCTCTTAGAGGTACTCGCCAGCCAGGACCGTGTCCCATCCCGGTACCCGGGGGGTGCTGTGGCCACAAGCCTTGGTGGTGACCGGCCTCCGGATCTCCCGCTCCTGCGCAGCACCCGGTTCTCCCGTCGCAGCCGGCAGACCGGGGAGCACGTCGTCGTCGGGGTGAGCAAGTACGTCGACACGGAGCCCGGCCTCCCCATCGAGGTCCATCGCGTGGATCCGGAGACGCAGCACCGCTAGGCGACGACGCTCAAGCGCATCAAAGAAGGACGCAACCCGGCGCGCATCGCCCACGTCCTCGACGAGCTCCGGGCCGTTGCCCCCGAC
>DASYUM010000261.1:0-20309 GCA_036001225.1 Candidatus Methylomirabilota bacterium
TCGGCTGCCAGACCGGCAGGTGCTTGTCCCGGCACGCCTCCAGACTCCGCTCGAGGGGCGAGACCGCGGCCTCGAGGTGCCCGCGGCGGGCGGCGACGAGGCCGGCCAGCGTCCAGGCGATCGCCTGGCTGTAGGCGTGCCGGGTCGTGTCGGCCACCTTCTGGGCGCGGAGCACGTAGCCCTGGGCCTGATCGAACTGGCCGACCTCGGCGAGCGCGAAGGCGAGCCAGGCGGCCGACCCCACGTAGGCGATGGTGTCGCGCGCGACCAGGTCTCCCTCCGCCGCCCCCTCCAGTGTGGCCAGGTTCTGGGCCAGGATGGCCTCGGCCAGCCGGTGCCGGCCCTGAGCGTGGTAGCAGTGGCCGATGTAGCGGCGGGCGAGCGCCTGAAGGCCGAGGTCCCCGCGCGCCTCGCCGATCGCCAGGCAGCGTTGCCCGTACTCCAGGGCGCGCTCGGGCTCGCCTTTCAGGTAGTGATAGTTGATGAGGTAGGTGTAGACGCCGGCCAGCCGCGGCTCGTCGCCGAGATCGCGGGCCATCCGCTCGGCCTCGTGGGAGAGGCTCTGCACCTCCGGCAGCCGCCCGAGCTGGAGGAGGAGCGGCCGCAGCTCGCCTCGGATATCGATCCCTTCCTCGCTCGTCTCCCGCGTCGGGGGGCGGTGCTTCAACGCGGCCAGGGCCTGCTCCAGGGAGGCGACCGCCTCCTGGTTGGCCGACCGCTCGGCGGCCCGGGCCGCGGCCTGGCGGAGGTAGGCGACCGCCTTCTCCCACTGCTCGCCCTGGAAGGCGTGATGGGCGAGCCGGTCGAACTGGTCGCCCAGCCGGTCCGGATACAGCGTCTCGATCGCCTCCAGGATCCGCGCGTGGAGCGCCCGCCGCCGCTCCCTGAGCAAGCTGCCATAGGCGACGTCGTGGGTGAGCGCGTGCTTGAAGGTGTACTCCAGCTCGGGAAAGAGGCTGGTCTCGTAGAGGAACTCGCCGGCCTGGAGCTGGGTGATTCGCCGGCGGAGGTCCTCCTCGTTCATGTCGGCGATCGCCTGGAGGAGCGAAAACGGGACGTCCCGCCCGATCACGGAGGCACCCTGGAGGAGGCGCTTCTCTTCGGGCGGCAGCCGGTCGATCCGAGCCGCCAGCACCGCCTGCACCGTCGCCGGCACGTCGACCGCCGGCAGCGGCTTGGCTAACCGATAGGCGCCGGTTCCGACCAGCACCTGGGTCTCCACCAGGCGGCGGACGCTCTCCTCCAGGAAAAAGGGGTTGCCTTCCGTCCGCTCGATGAGCAGACGCTTGAGCGGCGCGAGGTGGGTGTCGTCGCCGAGCAGGCTGGACAGAAAAGCCTCGGCGTTGTCGGGCGCCAACGGGTCGATGGGGAGCTGGGTGTAGTAGGTCCGGTTGCCCCAGCCGTGCTGGTACTCGGGACGGTAGCTGACGAGGAGCAGCAGCCGCGCGATCGGCAGCGTGTCCACCACCGTGTCGAGGATGGCCTGCGTCTCGGTGTCGATCCACTGCAGGCTTTCCAGCATGATCAGCACCGGCTGCCGGCGGCTCTCGTCGAGGAGCAGCCGCTTGACCGCGTCCAGCGTGCGGCTCCGGCGTCGCGGGGGTTCCAGGCCGTGGAGGGGATCGTCCTCGGGCAGGGCGTCGAGCAGCCAGAGGAGCGACGGGACGGCCTCCTTGAGCCGGCCCTCGAGGGCGAGGACCTTGGCCGTCACCTTGTCGCGGACGGCCGCCGGCGCCTCCCGCTCCTCGGTCTGGAAATAGGCGCGGAGAAGCGCGATGACCGCCGAGTACGGGGTCGGCGCCAGATAGGAGACCGCGCTCGCCTCCAGCACGAGCCAGTCGCGGAGCCACGGGGAGCGTGAGAACTCCGAGATCAGCCGGGTCTTGCCCACCCCGGGCTCGCCGACGACGGCGACGAGCTGGCCGTGGCCGGCGCCGGCCTGCTCCACGGCCCGGCGGAGCCGCTCGATCTCCGCCTCCCGGCCGACGAAGGGGCTGAGGCCCTGCCGGGCGCCGAGCGCCTGCAGCCGCGACCGTACCGGCTGGGCGCCCACCAGCTCGTAGACCTCGATCGGCCCCTCCAGCCCTCGCACCGGGATGCGGCCGAGGGACTTGGCCTGGATGTGGGCCTCGGCCTGAGCCAGGGTGGCGGTGGTGATCAGGATCGAACCCGGCTTGGCCATCTGCTCCATGCGCGCGGCCAGGTGCGTCGTCTGCCCGACCGCGATGTAGTCGAGGTGCAGGCCGCTGTCGATCGAGCGGACGACGACCTCGCCGGAGTTCAGCCCGACCCGGATCTGGACCGGGACCCCGTGGCTCCGCTGGACCTCGTCCCCGTAGCGGGTGACGCTCTCCTGCATGCGGAGGGCGGCGTAGCAGGCCCGCACGGCGTGATCCTCGTGGGCGAGGGGAGCGCCGAAGAGGGCCATGATCCCGTCCCCCATCACCTGGTTGACCGTCCCCTCGTAATGGTGGACGGCCTCCATCATCCGGCCCAATACCGGGTGGAGGAGCTGCCGCGCCTCTTCGGGATCGCGGTCGGCCAGCAGTTCCATCGAGCTCTTGAGGTCGGCAAAGAGCACGGTGACGTGTTTGCGCTCCCCCTCCAGCGCGCTCCGCGAGGTGAGGATGCGCTCGGCGAGGTGCTTGGGGGTGTAGGTCTCGGGGGACGGCGGCGTGGTGACGGGTCCGCCGCTGAGCACGGTGCCACACCGGTCGCAGAACTTGCTGCCCGGCTCGATGAGGCTGGCGCAGGCCGGACAAGCGCTCGCGAAGCGCGTGCCGCACTCGCGGCAGAACTGCGCGCCGTCGCGGTTTTGCGCCTCGCAGCGGGGACACTTCACGTGGCGACCTCCGGGCTCGGCTCGGCCGTAGCGAACGAGTCTAGCCCGGAGGCTGCGTGGAATCAAGGCGTGGTTGACGTCTCCGGCGCGCCCGGCGTACAGTCCGGGCACGACGCCCTGGGGGGGATGACATGCGCCTCTGGCAGACGACCGCGCTGGCGACCCTGTGCCTGTGGCTGGTAGGGGATTCCCCCGCCGACGCCCAGCCGCGGGCCGGCTCCCCGGCCCCGGGTGCGGCTCCCCTCGGCCGCGCCGAGCTACCGGTGTGGCAGGTGGGAGACGAGTGGACGTATCGCTGGGAAAGTGAGCGTGGCAAGGGGACCTTCACCTGGGTCGTCGTGCGGGAGGAGGTCGTGAACGGGGAGGCCGAGTACGTGACGGTGAGCGGCGCCCGGGAGACGTACCGGCGGAGGTCCGATCTCGCGTTTCGCCTGACCATGCTCGATGGAAAGGTGGAGGAGCGTGCCACCCCGCCCACCCGGAACTACATGTGGCCGCTGACCGTCGGCAAGAGCTGGGAGTACTCCTATACCCGCGAGCGGCCGCTCGAGCGTGTGACCGACGAGCTGATCATGGCCGTCGTCGTCGAGCGGGAGGAGACGGTCACCGTGCCGGCCGGCACCTTCCCGACCTTCAAGCTCGTCTACCGGAACACCCGGACGCGCACGGTCGTCGGCGAGTGGTGGTACGCCCCCGCGGTCAAGTCGTTCGTCCGCCAGCGGTACCGGCAACCTGGCGTCGGCTTCTGGGTCGAGCGGCAGCTGGTCGCCTTCAAGCTGGCCGGTACCGTGGCGGCGGCCCCGACGCCGACGCCTCCGGTGTCACCGAGGGCGACGGTCCCCGCGCCGCCGAGCCCGGCACCGGCAAGCCCGAGCCCGCCGACCCCGCCCGCGGCCGCGGCGCCGGCCCGGCCGGGCAGCGCGCGCGCCGAGTTCACCCACAAGGTCACCTACCGGGTGACCGGCACGGCGCACGAGGCCAGCGTCACCTACCGCAACCCCAAAGGTGGCACCCAGCAGACGGCCGGGCGCCTCCCGTGGGAGGTCACCTTCGATTCGCGGGCGGGGACCTTCCTCTACGTCTCGGCGCAGAACCAGGGCGCGAGCGGCTCGGTGAGCTGCGACATCCTAGTCGACGGCGAAGTCAAGACGACCGCGACCTCGACCGGCGCGTACGTGATCGCGGAGTGTAGTGAGGCCAACGAACCCTAACGCCGGGCGACCTGCGTCGCCCGGGTCAGCCGGCGGGGTCGGGGGCACGCGTGCAGGACGTAGCCTGAATGAGTACGCGCCTCTGGCTGTTGATGACCGGGCTGGTGACCCTGTGCCTGTGGCCGGTCGGGGACTCCCTCATCGGCGCCCAGCCGGCTGCCACATCCCCGGGCTCTGGCGCGTCTCCCCTCGGCCACGCCGACCGGCCGCTCTGGCAGGTCGGAGACCAGTGGACGTATCGCTGGGAGAGTCCGCGGGGGAAGGGGACCTTCACCTGGGTCGTCGAGCGGGAAGAGGTCGTGGACGGCGTGGACGATTACGTGACGGTGAGCGGCCCCCGGGAGACCTACTGGCGGAAATCCGACCTCGGGTTTCATCGGACCACACTGCAGGGGAAGGTCGAGGAGCAGGCCCGCCCGCCCCTGCTGAGTTACTCGTGGCCGCTGACCCCCGGAAAGAGGTGGGAGTCCAGCTATACGCGAGAGCGGCCGCTCGAGGGCCAGAGCGATGAGCTCACCATCGCGGTCATCGTCGAGCGGGAAGAGACAGTCACCGTCCCCGCCGGCACCTTCCCGACCTTCAAGCTCGTCTACCGGAACAAGCGGACGCGCCTGGTCGTCGGCGAGTGGTGGTACGCCCCGGCGGTCAAGTCATTCGTCCGCCAGCAGATCCGGCGGGGCGGCGGCGGAGGTCGCGGCGGCGGGGGGGGCCGCAGCAGCGCCGGGTACGTCGAGCTGCGGGAGCTGGTGGCCTTCAAGCCAGCTGGACCCGTGGCGACACCGGCCGCCCCGCCGCCGATGCCGCCGGCGTCACCGAGCCCGATGGTCCCCGCGCCGCTGAGTCCGGCGGCGGCCAGCCCGAGCCCGCCGGCACCGCCCGCGGCCGCGGCGCCGGCCCAGCCGGGCGGCGCGCGCGCCGAGGTCACCAACAAGGTCACCTACCGGGTGACGGGAACCGCTCACGAAGCCAGCGTCACCTACCGCAACAATATGGGCGGTACCCAGCAGACGGTCGGGCGCATCCCCTGGGAGATCACCTTCGATTCGCGGGCGGGGAACTTCCTCTACGTCTCGGCGCAGAACCAGGGGGCGAGCGGCTCGGTGAGCTGCGACATCCTGGTCGACGGCGAGGTCAAGACGACCGCGACCTCGACCGGGGCCTACGTCATCGCGGAGTGTAGCGAAGCCAACGAGCCCTGAACCTGATGAGGCGGCGACTCAGTCGCCGCCGGCGGCGCGAATCCGCAGAATGCGACCGGTGTCCTCGGCCACGAAGATCGCGCCCGCGGCCACGGTGACGGCGGCCGGGCGCGCCAGCCCCTCGATGAGGCGGTGGACGGTCCCATCCCGGGTCACTCGGACGAGGCGCCCGCCCAGGTAGTCCACCGCGTAGAGGTCGCCGTCGCCGTCCACCGCGACGACCCGGCCGGCCGGGACGATCCGGGCCACCGGCGTGATCGTGCCGTCCAGCCGGAGCCGGTCGATGCGGCCGCCCGACCCGCTCAGGATGAGGTCGCCCCCCGCCAGCGCCAGCACACCGCCCTCGTACCGGCCGAGCTGGGCGCCGGCCTCCCGCAGCCGGCGCGGCGGGAAGACCGGGATCGCGTGCTCGATGTTGCGGGGCGCGGGCCGCGGCTCGTCCACCCGCAGGCGGTAGAGCAGCGGGCCGACGTAGCGCTCGCCGTCGCCGAACCAGTCGCGGGGCGGGCCAGCATCCCGATCGGCGACCAGACTCCGGCCGCTCGCATCGAGGACGAGGAGGCGAGCCTCGCCGTCGAAAGAAAGCGCCTTGGTGTCGGCCAGCCGGTTCAGGCCGCGAGCGTACAGACTCGCCTGTCCGGTCGGCGACACGCGGAAGATGTGCCGGCCCGACTGCTCGGCGACGAAGAGCTCCCCGGTCGTCGGATGCCGGGCCAGGCTGCCGGGACGAAAGCGGGCGGGATCCGGCGAGAACGGGATCCCGATCGTCGGCAGGGTGGCCGCCGGGACCGGATCCGAGCCGGCGATGGACAGTCGCATCAGCGTGCCCGCCTCGTCGCTCCGCCCGGTCTGGCTGAGGACCCAGAGCCCGTCCGGCGGGTCGACCGCGAGATCCTGGGGGAGCCGGAAGCCGACCCCGAGGACCTCGACCCGATAGCCCTCGGGAACCCGGAGGGTCGGCCCTGCTCGGAGCGAGGCCCCGCTCCAGTCCTGGGCGACGCCCGCCGCCGGGACGAGCCCCAGGAGCAGGACGATGACGCCCCGGCCGACGGCGGGCCTCACGGCGCCGCGCCGGTGGCCTTGCCGTCTCGCGCCGACCGTCGCACGACGTAGCGACAGGGGCGCCCTTCGACCGGCTCGCGGGCCACCGCGTAGCGATACCGCGCGCTCAGGACCTCCCCCCACGCCCGTTGGCGCTCGAGCCAGCCGCGGCAGGGCGGGTACTCGCCGGGGGCCAGGTGGCCGTAGCCACTCCGCTCGGCGACGGACTCGCCCAGGCAGCGAGCGTTCTCCACCACGAGGGTATCCGCGTCAACCACGGTGTGGGTCTGGACCAGCCGGCCGATCCCGCCGAAGAGGTGCCAGGCCAGGCGGTACCACTCCGCGACCTGCTCCACGGTGTCGAGCGACGCGAGGCCGGTCACCCGCTTGAACTCGCGGAGCTCGATGCGCGCGATGCTGGCGATGGCCTGCTCGTTGAGCCGCATGGCGTCGGCCAGCCCGACCCGGGCCGCGGCCTTGAGGAACCACTGGCCGTCGTGGCTGCGCCAGCAGGTGGAGGTCAGCTCGACGAGGCGGTCGGCGTCCAGCCCGAACGGATACCGCCGCGGCTCTCCCCTCTCCCCCGAACGGGGGAGAGGGTCACGGTGAGGGGGCACGCGCCGGCCCGGCTACGGGGATTCCGCGTCGAACACCGCTTGCGCTGCCGCCAGCGCCTCGCCGGTGTCGGCCTTGTGGCCGAGGTCGCGGAGGGCCATGCCGAGCGCCGACAGCGTCGGGAGGACGTAGAGCGGGCTGGCCGTGATCCCCATCGTGCCGACCCGCAGGGCCCCTTCCCGCATCTTGTCCACGCCGATGCCGGTGGAGATGAGGATGCCGTAGGCGTCGCGCATTCGCCGGACCACGGCCGGCGCCGCGATCCCCGCCGGCGTCCGGAAGCACGAGACCGTGTCGGAGGCGAGGGCCGGCTCGCCGAAGAGGTCGAGCTTGAGCCCGGCCAGCCCGGCCCGGAACGCCTTCCCGGCGATCCGGTGGCGGCGGACCCGATGCGGCACCCCTTCCTCCAGGATCATCTTGGCCGCTTCCCGCAGCGCCTGGCTGAGGTGGGTCGGCATCGAGACCGGTTGGTTGCGCCGGCCGCCTGCGGGGACACCCCCCCCGCGCGAGGCCGGCACCCACTGCCGCTTCCAGCGGATCAGGTCGTACGCATAGGATACCGGCTTGCGCGTCCGCCGCTCCATCGCCTCGAAGGCCCGGGGGGAGACCGACACCACGGCCAACCCGAGGGGCATGGCCAGGCACTTCTGGGAGCCGGTCATGTTGACGTCCACGCTCCAGGCATCGGTCTGGACGTCGAGTCCGGCCAGCGAGGAGACGGTATCGACCAGGTAGAGGGCGCCGTGGCGGCGGCCGATCTCGCCCACGGCCGCTGCCGGATAGGTGACGCCGGTCGAGGTCTCGTTGTGGACCAGGGTGACGATCTTCGGACGGGATTGCGCGACTGTCTTCTCGAGGGCCTCGAGGTCGAGAGGCCGGCCCCACTCGACGGAAAACGGCGTCACCGTCGCCCCGGCGCGCTCCATCACCTCCTGCATCATGGCCCCGAACACCCCGGCCACCACGACCACCACGCGGTCGCCCGCCTCCACCAGCGACACCGCCGCGGCCTCGAGCCCGGTGCGACCCGAGCCCGGCATTGCGATGACCTCGCCGGTGGTCTGGAACACCTGGCGCAGGTCGAGGCAGGCCGGCTCCAGGATCTCCTCGTCGAACGGCGGCTCGTACTGGATCATCGGCGGCTGGGTCATCGCCCGGATCACCCGCCAGGGAACTTCGGTGGGGCCGGGGACCATGAGGATCGGCCGGTCGAGGCCGCGCATCCAGTGCTGCTGGCTCACTCGTGTCTCCTTTGTCGAAGGGAACGGACTCGCGGAAACGTCACACATTGTAGCTCAGGCGGCCAGCCCCCGATTGCGGAAGATGAAGTACAGGTTGCGGGCGTAGACGAACAGACCGCCGACCTGGCCGATGATGAAGACGGGGTCGCGGCGGTGGATCGCGTAGGTGAGGAGGATCACGGCCCCCGCGATGCTGAAGTACCAGAACTGGACGGGGACGACGCTCTGCCGCTGCCGTTCGGACGCGACCCACTGCAGGAAGAACCGCAGGAAGAAGCAGGCCTGTCCGACCAGGCCGATCACCAGCCAGATCACACCGGGATCCTTGACATCCATGGCGCCTTCCTCTCGGGGCCGTCCCGCTTCCGGACGTCCCCGGAACGGTGCTAGAATGCGCGCGCACGACGTAGGCCAAGCCCACCACGCAACGGAGGCCGCCGCACATGGTGAAGGGCTACATCCTCATTCGCCTCATCCCCGGCCTGGAAGAGGATGCGCTCAACCAGATTCGAAGCATCCCCGGCGTCGACGATCTCACGCTCGTATTCGGTGGCTGGGACGCCGTCGTGCACGCGGAGGCCAAGACGCTCCCGGCGCTGGGGCGGCTCGTCGTCGGACAGATCCGCGGCATTCACGGGGTGCAGGCGACCGAGACGCTGGTGGCCGCCGAGTTCTGAGCCTCCGACCGGGTTCAGCCTCGAAGAATATCATGCCCGAGGATCCCCCATGCCGACCGCGCGCGTGAACGGGGTGTCGCTCTTCTATCAGGACGCCGGCCAGGGGGCTCCGCTCCTCTTCGTCCACGCCTTTCCGGTGGGCCGGGGGATGTGGGCTCCCCAGATGGAGTTCTTCCCGCGGCACTGCCGGGCGATCACCTACGACTGCCGCGGCTTCGGGCGGTCGGAGGCGCCGACGGCGCCGGCGGCGTACTCCCAGGCCCACTCGGTCGAAGACGCGCATCGACTGCTGACCCACCTCGGCCTCTTCCCGGCGGCCGTGTGCGGGCTCTCCATGGGCGGCAACATCGCGCTCAACCTGGCCCTCGCCCACCCGGCCAGCGTCCGGGCGCTGATCCTCTGCGACACCGGCGCCGGCTCCGAGGATCCCGGCGCCTTCCGCGCGCGGTGCGTGGAGTACGCGGAGGCGACCCAGCGGGGAATGGACGGCTTCTTCGAAACCATGATGCTGTGGCCGGTCTTCGGGGACTTCATGAAGGGGCCGCGGGAGACGGCGCTGTTGCGGGAGATGGTCCTCGCCCAGCCGCCGCACGGGGTCGGGCTCACCGCCCTCTACACGCTGGCCCCCCGGCCGCCGGTGTATGCGCTGCGGGAGCGGCTGGAATCCCTGCCGGTCCCGACCCTGGTCGTGTGTGGGGAGCGGGACGAGGCGTGCCGGGAGAGCTCGAAGTTCCTGGCCGGCGCCATTCCCGGCGCGCGGCTCTGGATGGTCCCCGGCGCCAGCCACTTCGTGAACCTCGACGCGCCCGCGCTCTTCAACGAGACGGTGCTCGCGTTCCTGCACGAGCACGGCGCCGACCGACGGTAGGCGTACAATGACGCCATGAGATGGGCAGCGGTCGCGGGCCTGGCCCTCCTCGTCGTGGCGGCCTGCCTGCTGGCGCCGGCACCGGCGGTCGCCGCCGGCTACGCCAATCCGCAGCTGCTCGTCGAGACCGACGAGCTGGCCCGGCTGGTGGGGACCCCCGGCCTGCGGATCGTGGACCTCCGCCGTGACCCCGACAAGGGCGAGGCGGCCTACCGGGCCGCCCACATCGCCGGGGCCGTCTACCTGGCCGCCCGAGAGCTGGACGACGCCCGCGCCAATGCCGACGGCTTCCCGATCCGGCCCGACCAGGCGGCCGCCCTGTTCGGTGGGCTCGGCATCGACCACGACACGACCGTGATCGCGTACGACGATGCCGGCAGCCAGCTGGCGGCGCGGCTCTTCTTCGTCCTCGAGTACTACGGCCACACCAAGATCCGCGTGCTGAACGGCGGGCTCGCCAAGTGGCGGCAGGAGGGGCGGCCGCTGACCGCCGAGGTGGCCCGCCCCGAGCCGAAGCGGTTCGTGCCCCGGCCTCGCCGGGAGGTCCTGGCGACCGCGGACGAGGTGAGGGCCGACCTGGGCAAGTCCGAGGTTTGCCTCATCGACGCCCGCAGCCCGGAGGAGTACGCGGGGACGGAGGTCCGCGCCCGGCGCGGCGGCCACATCCCGGGCGCCGAGAACGTGGACTGGCGGGCCACGCTCCGCCCCGACCAGACCTTCAAGCCGGCCGACGAGCTTCGCGCCATCTTCGAAGCGGCCGGGGTCCGCCCCGACCGCCAGATCATCGTCTATTGCCAGAGCGGCTCGCGCTCGGCCCACGACTACCTGGCGCTCCGCCTGCTCGGCTACGTCCGGATCAAGAACTACGACGGCTCGTGGAACGAATGGGGGAACGACCCCCGCCTGCCGGTCCAGAAGTAGCCCCCCCGGACGTCGAGCTCGACATCCGGACCGAGGTCTGCCCCTACACCTTCCTCCGCGCCAAGCTCGCGCTCGAGCCGATGGCCCCCGGCGCGGTGCTCCGCGTCGTCCTCGGCAACGAGACCTCCGCCCGCGACGTGCCGCGGAGCCTCGGCGACGCCGGCCACGCCGTGCTGGCCGTGGAGCGTCTCGGGCCCGAGCTGTGGGCGGTCGTGGTCCGTCGCACCGGGTGAGGGGTCAGTCGGAGGCGCCGGCCCGCCAGCCGGCGAAGACCAGCGCCTGGAGGAGGGACAGGACCAGCAGCGTGACGTCGTCGACGACGTAGAGTGACACGAACCCGCCCGCCACCCGGCGGGCGACGAGCAGGATCGCCAGCCCCAGCGCCAGGTTCACGACGAAGAAGGCGAGCGCCAGGCCGACGCACTCGAGCATGTGCCCGACCGCGGCCCGGAGCCCGCGTCGCGACCAGCCTCGTCCGCGGGCGCCCATCAGGTAGGCGCCGACCGAGGTCAGCCCCACCAGGACCGCGAGAAAGGCGCTGTCCATCCGCTCCTTCCCCCTAGAGATACCCGGCCAGGCGGTAGTAGGTCCGGGCCACGAGCTCGGCCAGCAGCTCGCGGGTCAGCCAGAGCCGCGCCTCGGGCTGGGTCTCCAGCGGCGCGCCGTCGGCCGGCGCCGTCAGGACCCGGAAGCCCGCCCGCTCGAAGACCGGCCGGGCCCGCACGAGGTGCCGGGCTTCGGAGACCAGCAGGATCGTCCGCACCCCCCGCGGTGCCAGCCGGGCCTGCGCGCGGCTGGCCTCCTCGCGGGTCGTCCAGGCCGGCTCCTCGGTGAGGATCGCGGTCGCCGGCACCGCCAGCTCACGGGCCAGCGCCGCCCGGACCTCGGCCTCGCCCGTCTGCGCGCCGGGGCGCCGGGCTCCCAGGAAGAAGAGGAGGGGGGCGAGGCCGCGCTGGTAGAGGCGGATGGCGTGGACCGTGCGACGCAGCGAGGTGTTGGCCAGGGTTCCGTCCGATTCCGTCCCGGAGCCCAGGACCACGATGGCGTCGGCGGGCGCGAGGGCGGGCGGGCTGCCGAGCCGGGCGCCGACGACGTTGGGCAGCGGCGTGAAGGCCACGATCACGAACAGCGCGAGCCCGGCCACCCCGAGCGCGCGCAGCGGCCCGGGGCCGCTCACTTTGGTGGCGGGACCACCACGTCCCGCGGCGCCCCGCGAAGGAAGTGCTCGATGTTCTCCACGGCACGCAGGAGGCCGGCCTCGATCACCTCGCGGGTCATGCCGGCGTTGTGGGGGGTCAGGACGACGTTGGCCAGGCCGAGCACGGGATCGCCGGCCGGGATGGGCTCCTCGGGGAAGACGTCGAGGGCGGCGCCCGCGATCCGCCCCTCGCGGAGCGCATCGAGCAGCGCCGCCTTGTCCACCAGCGCCCCGCGGGCCGTGTTGACGAGGTAGGCGGTCGGCTTCATGAGCGTCAGTCGCTCCCGGCCGAGGAAGCCCCGGGTCTCGGGACTGAGCCGGAGATGCAGGCTGACGACGTCCGACTCCCGCAACAGGGCCTCGACCGGCACGTGGCGCGCGCCGAGCTTGGCGGCGCGGCCGCCGTCGGGGCCGTAGGTCGCGGCGAGCAGGCGCATCCCCAGCCCGCCGGCGAGGACCGCGACCCGGCTCCCGATTGCCCCCAGCCCGATGAGACCCAGGGTCTTGCCCTCCAGCTGGACCAGGAGGCCGCGGGGCCACTGCCCGCCCCGCACGTCGTGGTCCATGGCCGGAATCCGGCGGGTGACCGCGAGCATCAGCGCCAGCGTGTGCTCGGCGACGGCGTGGGCGTTCACGCCGGGGGTATTGGTCACCGCCACCCCCCGCGCCCGACAGGCCTCGAGCTCGACGTTGTCGGTCCCGGTGCCCCAGATCGAGATCAGCCGGAGGCGCGGGCACCCGGCGAGCACGCGGTCGGTGAACCGCGCGTGGGCCCGGATGTTCACCACGACGTCGGCGCCGCCGATCCGGCGGATCAGCTCCGCCTCCTGATCGGCCCCCCGCTCGGTGTTGACCGTGACGTCGCCGACCTCCCGGAGGCGGGCCTCGGCGGCCGACCCGGTGAGGGCCGGCGGGAAGTCGTCGGGCACGACCACCTTGGGCCGCATCACCGCCCTCTCACTCGGCGTCGGGGCCGCGGTCAGCCGCGATGGCGCGACCGAGCTCGAAGCGGCTCGGGTCGAACAGGGAGAGATCCATCGACGGCTTTCCCTCGGTGAGCCACTCGGCGACCACGCGGCCGGTCGCCGGCGAGTGCTGGAAGCCGTGTCCCCCGAAGCCGACGGCCAGGAAGAAGCCCTCCACCCCGGGCGCCCACCCGAGGATCGCGTGGTCGTCGGGCGTCAGCGGACGCAGGCCCGCCCAGCCTCCCGCGATGCGGGCCCCCTCGAGGACGGGAAGCCGGTGGATCGCCTTGGTCACGACGTCCTCCACTCTGCCCCAGTCCACGGGCGCCACCAGGTCCTCGCCGATGTCCTCGACGTCGCCCGGGCTCAGCAGGAGCTGCTCCATTTCCTTTCGGAAGTAGAAGCCGCTGGCCCGATCGGTGGTGAGCGGGACCGGGCCCGGGATGGCGGGGAACGGCTCGGTGAAGAAGATGTGGCGCCGCCGGGGGGCGACGGGCAGGGTGAGCCCTGCCAGCCGGCCGATCCGGGCGGCCGCCGGGCCGGCGGCGTTGACCACCACCGGCGTCGCGATCTCGCCCCCGGTGGTGGCGACGTCGCGGACCCGGCCCCGCGCGATCGTGAGCCCGCGGACCTCGAGCCCCTCGAGGATCCGGACGCCCAGCTCGCGGGCGCGGCGGGCGAACCCCTGGGTCACCTCGGCCGGCCCCGCGAAGCCGTCTTCCGGCCCCCACACGGCGGCTACCAGGTCCTCGACGTAGAGGGCGGGGACGATCGCCTGCGCCTCGGCCGGCGTGATCACGCGGACGTCCACGCCCAGCTTCTGCTGGAGCGCCATGCGCTCGCGGAAGCCGGCGAGATCGGCCTCGTCGGCGACGAGGGTCAGGTAGCCGATCTGCTTGAAGCCGGGGTCGATGCCGAACTCCTCCCGGAACGTCCGGAAGACGCCCAGGCTCTCCTGCGAGAATCGGATCTCGGTCTCCGTTGCGAACTGGGCGCGGATGCCGCCGGCCGCCTTGCTGGTGGTGCCGCTGCCGACCGTCTCCCGCTCCACGACCACGACGTCGGTGAGGCCGCGCCGGGCGAGGTGGTAGGCGATGCTGCACCCGACGACGCCGCCGCCGATCACGACGACGCTGGCGCTCCGGGGGAGGATCATCGAGAAGGCTTGCGGAGCCGCGCCAGCAGATCGGTTGCGAGGGCACGCGCGCGGCCGGCCGCGTCAGCCGCTTCCCGCGCCTCGGCCTCGTGGACCTCGATCTCCTGGTAGAACGCGGGACCCCGCAGGCTCGCCAGCCGGCTCGACGCCCGGCTCAGCCAGTCGAGGCCCATCGGATCCCCGACCAGCGACCGCCGCCGGAGCTCTTCGATCAGGATCGGCGCCGGGTCGTGAGTCCGCGGGTAGTCCACGCCCATCTCGCTCAAGAGCCCCTTGACGACCAGCTCCACCACCTCCTGGGCTCGCCGGGCGGCGAGGTTCCAGCGCCGTCCGTCGATCGCCTGGCGCATTTCGTCCGCGATCGCGTCCGCGTCCAGCATGAGCCGGTCCGCGCGATCGTGATTCGTCACAGCTCCACGGTCTCCCCCGGCTGCCAGTCCGGCTTGAGCTGCCAGTACCAGCTCCCATCCGGCCGCTCGATCCGCCGGCTCCCCAGCTCGCGAAGGCGCCGCCGCACACCGTCCAGCTCGCGGCCCAGGACGCTCTCCGGATCGAACAGCACGCGGCCGTGGTGCGCGATGTCCAGCAGGATCCATGGATGCGTCCGCAGCGTCTCGACCGTGTGGAAGATCGGCGCCGGCTCGGGATGGAATCCGTGACGGGCGAGGGCCTCGTACTCGGGCAGGTCGCGGAGCCGCATCACCGCGTCCAGGCGGGGATCGAGCAGCACGGACACCGGCCGGCGGGTCACGACGTAGAGATCGAGGTCGCTGTCGGGGCGCTCCTGCCCGCGCGCCACCGAGCCGAAGCAGGCCAGGGCCACCAGGTCGTCACGCAGGGCCGACCGGTACTCCCCGGCTACCCGCTCGACCAGCGGTCGCCAGCGCTCGTCCATGGCGCGTCAGAGTGCCCGCGCGGCGCGGGCGCCGTCCAGGATCGCGTCGTGGATTCGGCGGGGCGAGTAGGCGTCGCCGACGAGGCGGAGCTCGGGCACCTGGCCCTCCAGCGCGTGGAAGAGCGCGTCGTCGGCCTGGCCGCCGAAGGCGACGACGACCGTGTCGGCCGGGAGGAGCGCCTCGGCGCCCGAGAAGGTGTGCCGGGTCCGGACTGCGTCGGGCCGGATCTCGGTGGCGACGGTGAGCGGGAGCAGCGTCACGCCCTGGCCGCAGAGGCGCGCATAGAGGTCGGAGCGCAGGCCTTCGTCGATGTCCTCGCCCACCATGAAGTAGCGGCAGAGGATCGTCACCTGGCCGCCACGGCCGGCGAGGAAGTCGGCCGTCGTCGGGCCCGCGAAGTGCCCGTCCTCGTCCACGATCACCGAGCGCCGACCCGGCGGGACGCGGCCGGTCAGGATGTCCACCGTGGACGCCACGTGCGGCAGGTCCGCCCCCGGGATCGCGGGTCGGCGCGGGGTCGCGCCCGTCGCGACGACCACCGCGTCCGGGGCCTCGGCCAGCACGTCGGCAGCCGTGGCCGGGGTGTCGAGCCGGATCTCGACGCCGAGCTTCGCGACCTGACCGGCGAGCCAGGTCGCGATCCCCGCGTAGTCTTCCCGCTTGGGGGCGCGGGCGACGGCGAGGACCTGGCCGCCCAGCGCGCCGGTCGCCTCGAAGAGGACGACCCGGTGGCCGCGCAGGGCCGCGACCCGCGCCGCCTCCAGGCCGGCCACGCCGCCGCCCACCACGACCACGCGCCTGGGGCGCGTCGCGGGCGTGATCTCCCCCAGCTCCGCCTCGCGCCCGATGACGGGGTTCTGCACGCAGGTGATCGTCTTCCCCTGGCGCAGGCGCCCGATGCAGCCTTCGCTCGCGCCGACGCAGAGGCGGATGTCGTCGAGCCGGCCCTCCATCGCCTTCCGTGGCAGCTCGGGGTCGGCGATCATCGCCCGCGCCATCCCGACCAGGTCGCAGACGCCGGCGGCGAGGGCGGCCTCGGCCTCGGCCGGCGTGACGATGCGCCCCGAGACGATGACCGGGACGCGGACCGCCTGCCGCGTGGCGGCGGCCAGGTCGTTGTAGAGGCCGCGGCGGTGGTAGAGGGACGGGGTGACCATCGCCTCGTACCGGAGCGTTTCCGTCGTCGAGCCACTGACCATGAAGTAATCGACCATCCCGAGGGCGTCGATGCGGCGGGCGATCTCGAGGAGCTCGTCACGCCCGAGCCCCCCCGGGACCATCTGGTCCCCGGTGTGCCGGACCCCGACGATGAAGTCCCGGCCGACCGCCTCGCGCACGGCCCGGACGACCTCGACGGCCAGGCGGAGGCGGTTCTCGAGGCTCCCGCCGTACTCGTCGGTGCGGCGGTTGGACAGGGGCGAGAGGAAGTTCTCGATCAGGTGCCCGCCGTAGAAGGGGATGTCGCAGCCGTCGTACCCGCCCTGCTTGAGTCGGACGGCGGCCGCCGCCCAGGCGTCGATGACCTCGCGGATCTCCCGCGTGGTCATGACGTGCGGCCACTCCCGGTGGCGCTCCTCGCGGGTGTCCGAGGGCGCCCACAAGGGGACCCCCGAGTACCAGGAGTGGCCGCGCCGGCCCCGGTGGGAGATCTGGGAGAGACAGAGGGCGCCGTGGCGGTGGATCGCCTCGCTCATCCGGCGGAAGTGGGGGATGACGCCGTCGTCCCAGTTGTTCACCTCGCCCCAGTCGTTGACCGAGGTCGGGTGGATGCTCGACGACCCGAACATCATCACGACGCCGCAGCCGCCGGCTGCCTTCGCCTCGTGGTAGCGGATGTAGCGGTCGGTGATCTGCCCCTTCTCGCCCATGGCCGCGCCGTGGGGCGTGGAGACGATCCGGTTCTTCGCCGTGAACGGCCCGAGCTCGATCGGGCTGAAGAGCCGGGGGAAGGCTGACGTCATCGGATCTCCACTCACTCCCTCTTCCCTCCAGCGAGAGGATTGAGGCACTCACTCCCTCTCCCTTCTAGGGAGAGGGTTGGGGTGAGGGTCGATAGGTTTCCCTCGCCCTGATCGCAATCCTGCGCCGCTCCTCCGTTGCCCGGCCAGCATAGACGACGCGAAGGTGTCGCGCCACCCGGTTCGGGGCGGCGTCAACGCCACGAGCCGCTCCGGGAGGTCGAGCGTCCCCAGCAGCAGGGCCATTCACCCTCCGGCCCACGGGCGGCATCAGGTCACCCGAAGCCCGGGGAGCTGTTCGGGGACCGGGCTCTCCTTCCTTATGCCGGTGTATCTCTTCGTTGACACCCCGCGCGGCCGCATCACCGGCACGCTCGACCGCAACCCGCGTCGCGAGGCCCACTGTGGGCCGCGTCCCGCGGGCACGCCCCGTGCTACCTGGGTGGGTCGAGACCGTGTTGCCGAGTTCAGGCGGATGGACTATCGTTGTATCCCACCGGAGTGGAGGGCCCCGGCATGATCGCCCTTCAGTCACGCCCCTCAGCGTGGCGCGCGGCCACCGTGAACCTCGCGGACGCTCCCCTGTTCGTCGTCCGCGAAACCACACCGACCGCTCCGCCGAAGCCGCGGCTCCTCGACCGCGTCCGCGCAGCCCTGCGCGCGCGGCACTACAGTCGGCGCACGGAGGAGGCCTACGTCGCGTGGATCAAGCGCTACATCCTCTTCTTTCACGCCAAGCGCCATCCTGCCGAGATGGGTGCCCATGATGCCACCCGCTTCCTCTCCTCGCTGGCGGTCGAGGGTCGGGTGGCCGCCTCCACCCAGAACCAAGCCCTGAGCGCCCTCCTGTTCCTGTACCGGGACGTGCTGGAGGTCGACCTCCCCTGGCTCGACGGGATCGTGCGCGCCAAGCGCCCCCACCGGCTGCCGATCATCCTCACGCGCGACGAGGTCCGCGCCGTACTCCAGCAGCTCGATGGAGTGCCACGTCTCATGGCCTGCCTGCTGTACGGCGCCGGGCTCCGCGTACTCGAGTGCTGCCGGCTCCGCGTCCAGGACGTCGACTTTGCGGCCAACCAGCTCGTCGTCCGCGCCGGTAAGGGCGACAAGGACCGGGTCACGATGCTCCCGGCCATCGTCAAGGCCGATCTCGCCGCGCACGTCGAAGCGGTGCGGACCCAGCACCAGCAAGACCTGGCCGCTGGGGCGGGCTGGGTCGAGCTGCCAAGCGCCCTGCTCCGGAAGTATCCGAACGCCGGCCGCGAGTGGGCCTGGCAATGGGTCTTCCCCGCCACCCGGATGTATCGTGATCGTCTCACCGCGCAGCTACGTCGCCACCACCTGCACGAGTCGGTCCTGCAGCGTGCGGTGAAGGCCGCGGTGTGGCGGGCCGGGATCACCAAGCGCGGCAGCCCCCACACCCTGCGCCACTCCTTCGCCACGCACCTCCTGGAGGACGGCCACGACATCCGCACGGTGCAGGAACTGCTCGGGCACCGGGATGTGAGCACCACGATGATCTACACCCACGTTCTGAACCGTGGGCCGGCTGCCGTGCGGAGCCCGGCGGACCGGATGTTCTCCCCATGACCCCGCCCGCCGCTTCTCTAGCGACATGCGCCAAGATACGCTGCAGAGCCACGCAGCGTATCTTGGCGTGTCAACATCCCGCCAACGGGGCACAAGATCGCGAATCGACAGGACCCGAGGTCAGTGAAGAGAACTGGCGGAACATCGAGGCACCCCGCGTGGCCTCGCAGCGTTTGCCCTCATACGCAGACCTGCATATCCTGTGGCCGAATTCGCGTTAGACGCATGCGTAAAGCAAAGGAGGATGCCATGAAATGGCTTAAGCGGCTATTCGGAAAGTCCGCGACACCGGTTGATCCCCTCGGCGGGTTCGATGAGACTCTCGCAAAGGGCCTGGGTCAGATTCTCGAAGGGGGCAAGTTTGAGCCCTTCTCCACCAAGAGCGCAGAGGAGGCCGTCGCCACGCTGTTCGATAAGGCCCTGCCGGCCACGCCGAGTCTGAGCATTGATGCGGTCGAGTCTCACTATGACAGGCTTAAAGGGCCTTGGTACTCGCAGAAGCTCTTCCGTGGATCTCGCGACAAGATTCGTTCCGTGGTTCTCAAGAATCTTCACCGAATCCAGTCGGAAGCTGGCTTCCAAGACTTCACAATCAGCGTTGAACTGACGCTTGGCGCGGCGCAGACACTCGCGAACGTGCGCCCGTACGCCATACCCGTCTGTGTCTGGCGCTCCGGCGACGTCTACTTAACGTGCGGCAACTCCGATTTCCGAGGGTAATCCCTTCGGTTGCGCCCGGCGAGATCAGCTTGAGCGTCTAACCACCGGTTGCAGGCGACGCGCATAAAGCCGCGCGCGCCTGAACCGGGACGTTAGGCCACGTGGTAGCGACTTGATGCAGATTCGGCGTGCCGAGGCCGCTGACGAGGAAGCGCTCGCAAGTATACGGCGTCGTGCCATTCTCGCGCTGGCTGTACCAGCGATGTCGAGGGAACAAGCCGAAGGATGGGCCACGCGAGGGGCAGCAGATCGCGTGGCGCGGGCGATGCGGGAACATGACGTGTGGGTGGCCGTGGAAGGGGCCGCGATCGGCTGGGTAGAAGTGGACCGAGACCGCGTCGCGGCGCTGTATGTCTCGCCGTCTTGCTCCCGCCGCGGCGTCGGCTCGGTCCTTCTGACATTCGCCGAAACCTTCATACGGAGCTCCGGCTACGCGACTGCGCGTCTCGAGTCCAGCCCAAACGCGCTCGACTACTACCTTCGGAGGGGTTACCTACGATGTGGCCCGGCAGATTCTGATGGGGCATTGCCGTTGCGCAAAGATCTGGCCGCAGTTGCGCCTAACCAAGGCATGGAGCCGACGCGCTGAAGCGCGCGGCTCATGCCGAGCGTTGGGCAGACCAGTGATGCACAACACCACTAATGTGAGCCGGACGGCCATCTTCGATTACCGGCAACGTCCTGGACTGGCTATTGGGGGACTGATGGTTATGAGGGCCGTGGTCGCTGGGCTCGGCACCGCGGTCTTACTGCTTCTGACCGCGCCCCTCGTCGCCGAGGCGCATGCGGCTGGGCCGCCGTACCGGATCGGCGTGCTCCTCAACGCCGCCCCTCATATCGTTTCCGGGTATGAAGTGTTCGCCGACGCATTGCGAGATGCTGGCTACGTACAGGGCCGGAATCTCGTGTTGACTGTCCGGTACCCGGAGCGATACGAGGAGCTCCCTTCGCTTGCCGCTGACCTCGCGGGGATGAGGCCAGATGTCTTGGTAACCTTTGGCACACCCCCCCTCGCCGCTGCCAAGGGGGCGACACAAACCATTCCGATTGTTGGGGTCGCCATGGGCGACCCAGAGAGGTACATTGCCAGCCTGGCGCGGCCAGGCGGAAACATCACGGGACTGAGCAGTGTCGACCCCGGGAGGGCGGAGAAGCACCTCGATCTGGTGAAGCAGGCGATGCCCAAGCTGAGCCGAATCGCCGTCCTGTGG
>DASYUM010000262.1:0-9417 GCA_036001225.1 Candidatus Methylomirabilota bacterium
AGCAGCAGCGAGTGGCCCTGGCCCGGGCCCTGGTGACCAAGCCGGCCGTCCTCCTGCTCGACGAGCCGCTGGGCGCGCTCGACAAGAAGCTCCGCGAGCAGATGCAGGTGGAGCTGCGGTCGCTCCAGCGGGCGGTCGGGATCACCACCGTCTTCGTCACCCACGACCAGGAAGAGGCGCTGACTCTCGCCGATCGGATCGCGGTGATGGAGCACGGCGCGATCGTCCAGATCGGGACGCCGGCCGAGATCTACGAGCGGCCGCGCTCGCGCTTCGTGACCGACTTCATCGGCGTCTCGAACTTCCTGGACGGCCGGGTGGTGGCGGTCGCCGCCGACGGCGTGACGGTCGAGCTGCCCGGCGCCCTCCGGATCCAGGCCGAGGCTGCCGACCGCCTGGCGCCGGGCGACCGGGTGGAGGTCGCCGTGCGCCCCGAGAAGATCCGGCTCACCGACGCCGCGCCGGGGGCGGGCAACCACCTGGCGGGCCGGATCGAGAGCGCGGTGTACCTGGGCGCGGTGACCTACTACCATCTCCGGGTGGCCGACGAGCTGCGCCTCACGGTGATGGAGCAGAACCAGGGCGGACGAGACGAGAGCCCCCGCCGCGCCATCGGCCAGACGGTCTACGCGGCGTGGGACCCGGCCAGCACCCTCATCCTGCCCCTCCCCGAACGGGAGAGAGGGTAGGGTGAGCGGGTCCCCTCAGCCGATCGCGAAGCGCTCCGCCCAGAGGTCCAGGAAGCGCGCGATCATCTTCGTCCGCTCGAGGAGGGTGGGGAGGAGGATGAACTCTTCCTCGCTGTGGGCGCGGCTGCCCTGCGGCCCGAGGCCGTCGATGGTCGGCGCCACGTGGGCGGTGTGGTTGCCGTCGGAGCCGCCGCCGGTCTTGATCGCCTTCACCGCGACCCCCAGCTCGCGCCCGGCCGCCTCCATGATCTCGACCAGCCGAGTGGTGCCAGGCAACCCGGGCGGCCACGGCGGGAAGTGGATCTCGCCCCAGAAGCGCGCGCGGGTCCCCGGGACGCGCGGTCCGTCCACAATCGCCCGCATAGCCGAGATCGCCCAGGCCGCGTCCTCGTCGGTCCAGGCGCGGAGGTCGAGCTCGGCGGAGGCGCGGTCGGGGACGACGTTGGGGCGGGTGCCGCCGCGCACGACACCGACGTTGACCGTCGTCCCCCGCTCGAGGTCGGTCAGCGCGCACAGGTCGGCGATCTTCCGGGCCAGGTCCCAGATCGCGCTGGCGCCCAGCTCGGGCTGGAGCCCGGCATGGGAGGACTTGCCGGTCACTTCCAGATGGAAGGTCCCGGCCCCCTTGCGCGCCATCACGTACTCGCCCCCCGGCCGGGCCGGCTCCAGGATGCCGACCGCGTGAGCCCGCCGGGCCTGGGCCTGGATGAGCTCCTTGGAGGTGGGCGACAGCCGCTCCTCGTCAGCGTTGAAGACGATCGTGATCGAGGTCTCGGCGAACGCCCGGGTGCCGGCCTCCCGGTGGGCGCGCAGCGCGTAGAGGAGCGCGGCCAGCCCGCCCTTCATGTCGTAGACGCCGGCCCCGTAGGCGCGCCCCTCGGCGATGCGGAACGGCCGCTCGCGCGCCGTCCCCGCCGCGAAGACCGTGTCGAAGTGGCCCACGAAGAGGAAGCGCTTCGGCCCTGCCCCTGGCTTCTCGGCCAGGAGGTGGTCGCCGAACCGCTCCTGGGAGACGCGCGTGACCGCGAAGCCGAGCCCGCCCAGGGTCTCGGCCAGCATCGCGCCCACCCGGTTGACGTCGTCGCGGTCGTCGGTGCCGCTGTCCTGGTTGACGAGGCGGCCCAGGAACTCGACCTGCTCGTCCCGCCACTTGTCCAGCTGCGGGAGGTAGTCGGGCATCGCTCGGCTACTGTAGAAACGTTACGGACCCCGCGTCAAGGAGGCGGCCGGTCCTGACTGGAGGGGCCTAGGCTCTGCCGGTTCCGCTCGCGCGCACTACTCGCTCGCCTCGCGGCGGCGGGATGGAGGACGGAAATCGCCCAGCCAAGGTCGAGCCGCTCACCGAGCCAGGCCGGGCAGCCGGTCCGCTCGTCGGTCGCGAGCCCGCGCGCCTGATTGGTCGCGACGAGCGTGCCCGTCGGATCGGAAGGGAGTGTGGGAGGCGGCGGCACGTCGGGGATCGGGTCCGTCGGCCGATGTCCAGGACGCTGCCGTCCGGCGTGTGGCGCATGAGGACCCGGGTTGCGTCGCATGCCAGCCGCCGCGACGTTTCAGGTGAAACGCGGAGGCCGTCCTCGAGTGCCGACTGCCCGGGCGGCTGCCCCTCCGCGTGGTTGGTAGCGGTGAGCGGCGCCCGCTCATACAGGGCCTCGCGCGCGGCGTTCAGGGCCCGAATCAGCAGCGCCCCCACCTCCGGTTCGAGCCGCCCCCGGACGACGATCATCCCGTCCTCGTCCGGATACACCTGGAGCGACCGGCGCGCATGGCGCGCCGCCGCCTCCTCAGCTTCCAGCCTCCGGTCCACCCGCCGCCACGCGCGCACGATCCGCTCGACGTGCGCTGTCGTTCCCGTCTGTCCCACCGCGAGCAGCCGGTCCTCAGTGTCGGGCGTAGCCACCCGGGTCAGGGCCCGTACCTTGACCTTCTCATCGGCCCTCGGGTAACGGCCGGTTGACAGTCCTCGCGCGCGGCCCGTAGAGTCGCCCTATGCAGATCGGCGTGGACATCGGCGGTACCTTCACCGACATCGTGGCCCTCGGCGAGGAGGGCCGGCTGGCTGCGACCAAGGTCCCGACCACGCCGAAGGACCTCCTCCTCGGCGTCGCCGAGGCGGTGCGGCGGGTCCTCGCGCTGGCCGGGGCCCATCCCGCGATGGTCCGGCGCTTCATCCACGGGACGACCGTGGCCACCAACGCGGTCCTCGAGCAAAAGGGCACGGTCACCGGCGTCCTCATGACGGCCGGCTTCGAGGACGTGCTGGCGCTCGGGCGCCAGAAGCGCTCGCGCATGTACGACCTCGACATGGACGCCGAGACCCCGACGTTCCTGGCCCCCCGCCGGCGGCGGGTCGGCATCCGGGAGCGGCTCGACGCCCGAGGACGCGTCCTGGTGCCGCTCGACGAGGCGCAGGTGCGCACCGAGGTCGCCCGCCTCCGCGACCAGGGCGTGCAGGCCCTCGCGGTCTGTTACCTCTTCTCGTTCCTGAACCCCGCCCATGAGCGGCGGACGCGCGAGCTCTGCCGTGAGGTCGCCCCCGAGCTGGCCGTCTCGCTCTCCTCCGAGGTCGATCCCACCTTCCGCGAATACGAGCGGCTCTGCGTCACCGCCTTCGACGCTTACCTGGGGCCCCTGGTCGCTCGCTACCTCGCCGGCCTCGCCGAGACGCTCCAGGGGCTCGGCGTCCGCGCCGTGCCCCAGATCATGCGCTCGCGGGGGGGGATCGTTTCCGCCGCCGTCGCTGCCCGCCAGCCGGTCACGCTCTTCCTCTCGGGACCGGCCGGCGGCGTGGTGGGCGCGCGCTTCGCGGCGGAGCGCTCTGGCGTGCGCGACTTCATCTCGCTCGACATGGGCGGGACCAGCAACGACGTGAGCGTCGTCCGCGACGGCCGGCCGGTGGTGGCCCCCGAGGGCCGCATCGGCCCCTATCCGGTCCGCACCCCGATGGTGGACGTCAACACCATCGGCGCCGGCGGCGGCTCGATCGCCTGGCTGGACGGGGCCGGCGGCCTCCGGGTCGGTCCCCAGAGCGCGGGGGCCGAGCCGGGACCCGCCTGCTACGGGCGGGGCGGCGACCGGCCGACCGTGACGGATGCGAGCCTGCTCCTCGGCTACCTGAACCCGGCGAATTTCGCCGGGGGCGCGCTTCGGCTGGACCCGCCCGCCGCCGAGAGCGCCCTCGCCGGCATCGCCCGCCGCCTCGGTCTCGACCCGGTCGCCACCGCCGCCGGCATCCATCGGGTCGTGAACGCCCGGATGGCCGACCAGATCCGGCTCATGACCATCCAGCGCGGCCACGATCCGCGCGAGTTCACGCTGGTGCTGCTGGGCGGCGCCGGGCCCGTCCACGGGGTGGCGCTGGCCGAGGAGCTGGGCCTCCGGGACGTGCTGGTCCCGGAGGCGCCCGGCGTGCTGTCCGCGTTCGGGCTGCTGGCCGCGGCCGTCGAGCACCAGCACGCCCGGACGCTCCCGGGCGTCCTCGAGCAGGCGGACCTGGTCGCCGTCAACGCGTGCTTGCGCGAGCTGGACGCGGCCGGTCGCGCCCGGATGCGCGAGGAGGACGTGCCGCCCGAGGCCGTCGAGGTCGTTTACGTCGCCGAGATGCGCTACGCCGGCCAGGCCTACGAGCTGCCGGTCCCGATCGCGGCGCCGCTCGGGTCGGCGGATCTGGCGGCCGTGCGCGACGCCTTCCATGCAGTCCACGAGCGCGTGTACGGCTATGCCCGGGCCGGCCAGGCCGTGGAGTTCGTCAACTTCCGGGCGGTCCACACCTATCCCCTGCCGCGGCCGCGCCTGACGGCGGCGGCGCGCGCGGTGGGGGCCGTCGCCGACGCCCGGACGGCGGAGCGCCGCGCCTACTTTCCTCCGGCCGGCTTCGTCGCCACGCCCGTCTACGCGCGCGCCCGCCTGCCGCTCGGCGCGCGCCTGCCAGGGCCGACGATCCTCGAGCAGCCGGACACGACGACCGTCCTCCCGCCCGGCTGGACGGCCGAGGTCGAGGGGTCGGGCAGTCTCCGGCTCCGGAGAGGCTGATGGCGCGGCGCCCGATCGACCCGATCCTCCTCGAAGTCGTCCGCAACCGGCTCGAGGCCATCGCCGACGAGATGGAGCTGACCCTGCTCAAGAGCGCGGCCTCGCCGATCGTCAAGGAAGGGCTCGACGCCTCCGCCGCGCTGTTCAACGTGCGGGGGGAGACGATCGCCCAGGCTGCCGCGATCCCGATTCATCTCGGGTGCCTCGAGCTGGCAGCCAAGCGACTGGTGGCCGCCTTCCCGCCCGAGACCCTGGCGGAGGGCGACGCCTTCCTCCTCAACGACCCCTACGACGGCGGCACCCATCTCCCCGACATCACGCTGGCCGTCCCCGTCTTCGCCGGCGGGCGGCCGGTCGCGCTCGCCTGCACGATGTGCCACCACCAGGACGTCGGCGGGCGCACACCGGGCAGCGTCCCCACCGACGCGACCGAGCTCTTCCAAGAAGGGCTCATCATCCCGCCCACCCGGCTCTTCCGGGGCGGGGTGCTGGACGAGAACCTCTTCGCCCTCCTCCGCCGCAACGTGCGGATCCCGGACGTCTTCACCGGCGACCTCATGGCCCAGGTGGCGGCCGGTCGCCTGGGCGGGATCCGGCTGCGGGAGCTCTTCGCACGCTACGGCACCGACGCGGTCCTGGCCTACGTGGACGACCTGCTCGAGCGCGCCGAGACGCTGACCCGCCGCGGCATCGAGGCGATCCCCGACGGCACCTATACCTTCACCGACTGGATGGACGACGACGGGATCGACCTCGAGCGGCCGGTGCGGATCCAGGTGGCGGTGACGGTGCGCGGCTCGGCGATGACCTTCGACTTCACCGGCACCAGCGCCCAGGTCCGCGGCCCGTTCAACGCCGTCCCCGCCTCCACGCTCTCGGCCATCTATTACGCGGTGCGCGCCATCTCCGATCCATCGGTGCCGAACAACGGCGGCTGCTTCCGTGCCCTCGACGCGGTCCTGCCACCCGGCAGCCTCGTCAATCCCCGGCCGCCGGCGCCGGTGAGCTGCCGCACGGCGACCATCAAGCGGATCGCCGATACGATCCTGGGCGCCCTCGCCCGCGCGCTCCCCGACCGCATGCCGGCGGCCAGCTCGGGGACCCTGCTGGTGATGGCTTTCGGCGGCGTCGAGCCCGAGACCGGCCGCCCCTTCGTGGCGAGCGAGCTGGCCGCCGGCGGCATGGGCGCGCGACCGACCAAGGACGGCATCGACGTCGTCGAGACCGACGTCACCAACTGCATGAACATCCCGGTCGAGGCGCTGGAGCTGAACTTCCCGCTCCGGATCGGGCGCGCCGGGCTGTGGGCCGACTCCGGCGGGGCGGGGACCCACCGGGGCGGGCTCGGGCTCGAGAAGGTCTTCGAGGCCACCACCACCGACGTCACCGTGGCCCACCGCAGCGAGCGCTTCCGGGCGGCGCCGTGGGGGCTCTACGGCGGCCGGCCGGCGCGCCGCGCCCGCGCCTTCATCGTGCGGAAGGACGGCACGCGGGAGGAGCTGCCCTCGAAGCGGATGCTGGTCCTGCACCCCGGCGACCAGCTCTGGGAGTACGTGACCGGCGGCGCCGGCTGGGGGGATCCGCTCGAGCGCGATCCCGACCGCGTCCTCGCCGACGTCCTCGACGGGAAGGTGTCGGCCGAGGTGGCGCGGGACGAGTACGGGGTCGCGCTCCTTCCTGGCGGCGCCGGCGTGGATCACGAGGCCACCAAGCGCCGGCGCGACGCGCTGCGGGAGACGCGGGGGCCGATCGGCTGGACCTTCGACCGCGGCGAGGGTGCCCGCGAGTGATTTTCCCCCTCCCCCGCTGGGGGAGCGGGAAGGGTGCGAGGGCATGTTCCCGCACCTCCTGAGCCCGCTGCGCGTCGGCCGGCTCGACCTGCCCAACCGCGTCCTCATCACCGCCCACACCACCAACTACGTGGATGGCCACGGGCTCCCCGATGACCGCGCCGTCCACTACTACGCCGAGCGGGCGCGGGGCGGGGCCGGCCTCATGATCACCGGCGCCTCCAGCGTCCACCCCTCGAGCCCGTCGGTCCGGGGGGTCGTCAACACGTACGACCCGCGAGTGGTGGACGCCTGGCGGGCGATCGCGGATGCCGTGCACGCCGCCGGCGGGCGCATCCTCGTCATGCTGACCCACATGGGCCGGGTGGGCCGGATGCCGGACACCCGCCCGCTGGTGGCGCCGTCCCCGCTGATCGACGGAAACTTCCACCAGGCGGTGCCTCACGAGCTGGGCCGGCGGGAGATCGCCGAGCTGGTGGCGGCCTTCGCGACGGCGGCCCGGCGCGTGCGCGAGAGCGGGATGGACGGCGTCGAGCTGCAGGGCGCCCATGGCTACCTGATCGCCCAGTTCCTCTCGCCCCACAGCAACCGCCGCGCCGACGCCTACGGCGGCGACCTCGCCGGCCGGATGCGGTTCATGCTCGAGGTCGTGGACGCCGTACGGGCCGCGGTGGGCCGCGACTACACGCTGGGCATCCGGCTCAGCGCCGACGAGCTGGTCCCGGGCGGCCTGACCCTCGACGAGACGCGCGCCATCGTCCGGCGCCTGGAGGCGACCGGCCACCTCGACTTCATGGACGTGAGCGCGGGGACCGACGCCGACCTGATGAGCCTGGCCCAGCACATCCCCTCCATGTACTTCCCGCCCGCGAACCTGGTGCACTTCGCGGCCGCCATCAAGCGGGTGGCGGCCCTCCCCGTCGCCTGCGCGGGCGCCATCCGCGACCCGGCGGTGGCCGAGACGATCGTGGCGGGCGGCCAGGCCGATCTGGTGGGGATGACCCGCGCCCACATCGCCGACCCGCACCTGGTCGCGAAGCTCCGGGAGGGGCGGCTCGACGACGTCCGCCGCTGCATCGGCTGCATGCAGGCCTGCCTGGAGGCGCTCGCCAACGGCCAGCCGATCGGCTGCGTCTACAACCCGGTCACCGGCCGCGAGCGCGAGTGGGCCACCCTGCCGCCCGCGTCGCGGGCCCGGCGGGTCGTCGTGGTCGGCGGCGGGCCGGGCGGCCTGGAAGCCGCCCGGGTGGCCGCGCTGCGCGGCCACCGCGTCGTGCTCCTGGAGGCGGCCGGGCGGCTCGGGGGCCAGCTCCACCTCGCGGCCCGGCTCCCGCAGCGCGAGAACTTCCTGGAGATCGTCCGCTTCCTCGACGGCCAGGTGACCAAGCTCGGGGTCGAGGTGCGACTCGGGCAGTCGGCCGACGTCGCCGCGATCCGGGCGGAGGGGCCGGACGCCGTGGTGATCGCGACCGGCAGTCAGCCGACCCTGCCCGAAGACCTTCCCGGGCAGCCGGGCGCGGTCGTTCACGCGGCCGACGTCGCGAACGGCACGGCGACGGTCGGGCCGCGGGTCCTGGTCGTGGACCAGGACGGCCACCTGCGCGGCTGCGGCGTCGCCGACCTCCTGGCCGGCCAGGGGCGGCGGGTGCGGATCGCGAGCGAGCAGCTCTACCTCGGGCAGAACATCGACCTCAAGACGCTCTACCCGCTCTACCGCCGGCTCCGCGCCCAGGGCGTCGAGCTGTGGCCCTCGACCCGCTTCGCGGGCTGGGACGCCGGCCGCCCGGTGGTGGCCGACGTCTTCACCGGTGCCGGCCGGACGCTCGACGACGTGGACACGGTGGTGTGGGCGGCGCCCGGTCGCGCCCGGGCCGACCTGGTGGAGCCGCTCCGCGCCGCCGGCCTCGAGGTCCACGCGGTCGGCGACTGCGTGGCTCCCCGCCGCGTCGAGCACGCGGTCCACGAAGCCCATGCCGTGGCCCGGGGCCTCTAGCCCTCGGGAACGCCGGTTGACCGGCTCCCGCCCACGTTCCTATACTCGCTCGGCCGCACCTCCACGAGCGAACGCGACCCGCCGGCCGAAGCCGGCAAAGGAGCACACAACGATGCGACGGGCGACGTGGCTCACCGTCACGCTCATCCTGGCCCTGGCCGGGAGCATCCTCGCGCCGGAGGCGGCGCTCGGGCAGAGCAAGAAGCTCGTCTACTGGACCCACTGGGAGCAGAACCCCGACTTCAACAAGTGGTACGAGACCAAGGGCAAGGAGTTCGCCAAGACCGCCGGTTACGAGGTCGAGGTGGTCACCATCCCCTATCAGGGCTACGAAGCCAAGTACCTGGCCGCGCTCATGGGCCGCACCGGCGCCCCCGATTTCTTCAACGGCATGACGCACCAGTGGTGCGGGCAGTACGACTTCTGCGATCCGATGCCGGCCGATCTGGCGAAGCTCTGGGACGAGAGCCTCCCGAGGTACATGGTGCCCATCGGGAAGTGGAAGAACGCCCGCTACGGCGTTCCCCTCGAGCACGGAAACTTTCAGCAGATGTACCTCAACGCCGACCTCTTCAAGAAGGCGGGGCTCGACCCCGAACACCCCCCGAAGACTCTCGACGACTGGCTGGCGGCCATGAAGAAGCTGACCGTGTTCGACGCCAAGGGTGAGCCGACCCAGGTCGGCTTCGCCATCCGGCACAAGGGCCATCCGGTGGGGATCACCGACAAGTTCCTCCCCTTCGCCCACGCCTTCGGCGCCCGGATGATCAGCCCCGCTCACGACAAGGCCACCGGCTTCGCCAATAGCCCCGAGATGGTCGCGGCGCTCCAGTTCTACGGCGACCTCGTGATCAAGCACAAGGTGTCGAGCCTCGCCTTCGGCAACCCGGAAGATACCTTCGGGCAGAAGCGCGCG
>DASYUM010000263.1:0-20045 GCA_036001225.1 Candidatus Methylomirabilota bacterium
CGGTCCCGAGCCTGGGACTCTCGGGGACGTTGGCAGGCCAGCTCATTGAAGTGATACCCCGCTGATCTGACTTGAGAAGGGCGACGATCTTTCGGATCCTCGCCCTTCTCGGGAGGGAACAGGGCGGCAACCCTGGTCGTCGCGTAGCTTACGCGCCGCCAGCAGCGCGCGGTTCTGACGCTCGCGCCCCTCGTCGGGGTCTGCAATGGCATCCAGGGTCTCGATTTTGTGGATGCACGACGAATTGTGAGCTGAGGCAGAACAGCCGGAAAGAGTCTAGAACGCGTTGAGCGCTTATGCTGCAGTCAGCGGCCTGAAGTCTTGTTCGGGCAGAGGTGGCTGGCCGAGCTGTCTGAGCATGACATTGACGCGGTCGAGGGTCACCGCTTCGGGCGCGGTGATCTCGAGGCCAATGGGCCGCCCATCGGCGGCGTAATCCACGACGAGAAGTCCGTCAGGTGAGGCCTCGCTTCTCGAGCTCCTTTCTCCTGTGGTGCGGGACAGATAGAGGTACGCCGCAAAGGGCCTGCCTCTCCGATACGTGACTTGCAAAGATCGTTCCGTCATCGGATATGCTCGTAGGCCGTGACGATCACCAGAACGCGCCGGCTCGACGATGATGATCCAGGGCCGGTCACGATGGGTAGTTGCGATCATGAAGCGTCCCGCCGCTACGCTGGGCGAATAACCTCGCGCGCGCTGGAGCATCGATCGCAGCTCGATCTCCGTAATGCCGCGCTGTTCCATGCGTAGCTCCGCATGGCCTGTAAACGCCACCGGCCAGCTCCACCATTCGGGCCACATTCGGGCTTCCTCTGTACCATGGCGGGCACAGGCTACCACACCGAAAGCTTCCAGACTCGACGGACCGCCTCACCGGGTCAGGATCTCGCGGAGGACTGACTCCAGGCGGGCGGCGAGGCGGGCGTGGCCGTCGGCGGTCGGATGCAGCCCGTCCGTCGTCAGATCCGGGACCACGCCTCGTAGGAAGTCCTCCACGAACCAGGCGCCTTCCTCGCGCGCGATCGCGCGGTAGCCCTCCAGGGCATCCCCGCCGAAGGCGCCCATCTGGATGTGGACGAGGACGACGCCGGCGCCGTCCTCGCGCAGCCGCCGCACGATCGCCCGGACGTTTTCGAGCGTCTGCCCGCGCGGCACCCGCTGGAAGACGTCGTTGGCCCCCAGCTCCACGACGACCAGTTTGGGCCGGTAGGCGAGGACGTCGCTCTCCAGCCGGCGCAGGCCGCCGGCCGTCACGTCGCCCGAGATGCCGGCGTTGCGCACCGAGAGCCCGAGCGCCGTTCCCACCCGGTGGGGGAAGGCCACCTCGAGAGGCAGCCCGTGGCCGGCGGTGATGCTGTCCCCGAAGAAGACGATCGTCTCCCGGGTGGGATCGAGCGGGGGTGGCGTGGGACTCCCACGGACCCACCAGTAGGCCGCGCCCAGGGCCACGATCGCGAGCAGGGCCAGGAGGGGCGCCCGGCGGGTCCGGGGCGGGCGGCGGGGAGCCGATGGCCGGCGCGACGGCGGCACGGCGTCCATTATACTGGCCGACGACGTGCTCGACGCCCGCCTGCGCACCTTCCTCCTCCTGATCGTCGTCGTCACCATCTGGGGGAGCTACCCCACGCTCGTGAAGCTCGCGCTGCGCGACATGCCCCCGTTCACGCTGGCCGCGCTCCGCTGCGTGCTGGCCTCGGCGCTGCTGAGTGGGTTGCTGTGGCGCGACACGGGCCAGGGCGAGTCGCCGGTCAGCCGGGCTGACCTGCCGGGGCTCGTCGTCCTCGGCGTCTCCGGGATCACCGTCTCGACGGCCATCTTCTACTGGGCCGTGTCGCTCACCACCGCCGCCAACGCGGTCATCCTCACGGCCTCGACGCCCGTCCTGGTCGCCGTCGGCGGCCACCTCTTCTTCGGCGAGCAGTTGCGTCCCCGGCAGTGGGCCGGGGTCGCCTGCTCGGCCGGGGGGGTGCTCCTCACCGTGACCCGCGGCGAGCTCCGGCTCCTCGAATCCCCACCTCATCTGGGCGACGGGATCGTGGTCGCCGGCCAGGTCGCCTGGGCGACCTACACGCTCTGCGGCAAGCGCGTCCTGACCCGACTCTCGCCCCGCGTGGCCACCACCGCGGCCTACGTGATCGGCACCGCGCTGCTCGTCCCGATCGCCATCTTCCTGGCTCCCGCCTTTCCGCCCGCCACCGTCACGTCGGCCACGGCCTGGGGCGTGGTCGTCTTCCAGGCGACGCTCGGCACGCTCTCTCACATCTGGTACTACCGCGGCGTCCAGACGGTGGGACCGGCGGTGACCGCCATCTTCATGAACCTCCAGCCGCTGGTCGGTGTGCTGCTCGCCACGCTCCTGCTCGGCGAGCAGCTGTCGCTCGCCCAAGGCCTGGGCGGGGGCGCCATCCTCCTCGGCGTCTGGCTGGCGACCCGCTCCGGACGGCGCCCGCTTCGGTGAGCGAGCCCGGCTCGCCAGCGCCGCCGCTGCGAACGATGAAAATCGCCCCTTGCGTCAGACCGAGGCCCTCCGCATGCTGGAGGTCGATGAAGGCCGTCGCGGTCGTCCCCCGCCAGCCTGGCAGCGCTCGCCTGGTCGAGGTCCCGGCGCCGCCGCGTCCCCGGGGCGCCGTCGAGGTGCGAAGCCTCGCCGTGGGCGTCTGCGGCACCGACCAGGAAATCCTGGCCGGCCTCTATGGGGTGGCGCCGGCGGGGAGCGAACGGCTCGTCCTCGGCCACGAGGCCTGCGGGGTGGTCGAGCGCGGTGGCGGCGGGTTTGCGGCCGGCGACCTCGTCGTCCCGATGGTGCGCCGGCCCTGCCCCGAGCGCTGCTGGAACTGCCGGGCCGGCGAACAGGACATGTGTCTGACCGGCCATTACCGCGAGCGCGGGATCAAGGGCCTCGACGGTTTCATGGCCGAGCGCTTCGTGGAGACGCCGGCCTACCTGGTCCGGCTGGCCCGGCCACTTCGCCGGGTGGCGATGCTGCTGGAGCCGCTCACCGTGGTCGAGAAGGGGGTCGGCCAGGCCTTTCGCCTTCAGCGCCGGCTCCGCTGGCGGCCGCAGCGGGCCGCCATTCTCGGCGCCGGGCCCATCGGCCTGCTCGGCGCGGCCCTGACGCGGAGCCTCGGGCTCCAGACGACGGTGTGGAGCAAGGGGCTCGGGCCGGCCCGCGAGGCGTGGCTCAAGCGGATCGGCGCCACCGCATTCGACGCGGATGCGCATCCGCTCGCCGAGTTGCCCGAACGGCTCGGGAACCTCGACCTCGTCCTGGAGTGCACGGGCGCTGGGCCCGTCGTCGTGGGCGCGCTCCTGGCGCTCGGCACCAACGGGGTTCTCTGCCTCCTCGGTGTCTCCGGCGGTGACCGGACGGTCGAACTGCCGGTAGACCGGTGGAACCTGCGGGCGGTCCTGAACAACCAGGTGGTGGTCGGCAGCGTCAACGCCCATCGGCGGGACTTCGAAGCCGGCGCCCGCCACCTGGCCGCCTGGTCGCGCCGCTGGCCGGGACTGCTGGAGTCGCTGGTGACGCGCGAGGTCCCCCCCGAGCGCTTTCCGGAAGCCGTGGCCCGGCGTCCGGAAGACATCAAGACCGTCGTCCGCTTCGCCGAGTAGCTCCGAGTACGGCCGCGATGTCGAGCATCGATCGTCCGCCTCCCGGCAGGGGGGTGGACTCCTCCCCCGCCGGGTGGATCGACGTCACGGTGCCGATCCACGACGGCATGGTGGTCTACGAGGGTGACCCACCGGTCGAGGTGACGGTCGCCCTGGCGATCGAGCGGGGCGATCCCGCCAACGTCTCCCGGCTCAGGCTCGGCTCCCACACGGGGACGCACGTGGACGCGCCGCGCCACTTCCTGCCGGGGGCCGACACCGTGGACCGACTTCCCTGGGAGCCGTTGCTCGGCCCGGTGCAGATCGTGGAGTGCCCGCCCGGCCCGATCGAGCCCGAGACGGCCGCCCGGACGCCGGCCGGCGAGCAGCGGGTGATCTTCAAGACGGGAAACTCGACGCTCTGGAAGCGCGGTCACTTCGTCCGCGACTACCAGGCGCTCACCCGGGAGGCCGCCCGGGAACTGGTCCGAGCCGGCGTGCGGCTGGTCGGCATCGACTACCTCTCGATCGAGGCCTTCCGCGCCCCCGGCCATCCCGTGCACCACTGTCTGCTCGAGGCCGGCATCGTGATCCTGGAGGGGCTCGACCTGTCGGCCGTTCCGCCGGGCCGCTACCAGCTGGTCTGCCTGCCGCTCCGGCTCCAGGACGGCGACGGCGCGCCGGCCCGCGCGCTGCTCCGCCCGCTGTGACCGCCCCCCTGAGCCGGCGCCAGCTGCTGGCCGGCGCGCTCGCCGGCGTGGTGGCGCTGGCCCGCGAGGCTCGGGCCGCCCCCGAGCTGCGCACGGGGACCTTCGAGGCCGACGTGGAGATCCTCTACGGCACCCTCACCTACCACTTGGCCGGCACCATCCAGGAGACGGTGGACCGGGCCGCCAGTCGCTACGACGTCACCATTCGGGGGCAGGGGACGGGGATCTCGAACGAGGTGGACTCGAGCGGCGCGCTCCGTGACGGGCGGTGGTTTCCCAGCCGGACCCATTCGCTCTTCGTCGTGCACGAGCGCGAGTCGCGCACCGACGTCGCCTACGACTACGGCCGGCGCCGGATCGAGTATCACAACCGGAGCGAGACGTTTTTCATGCGTCGGCTGCGGGTGACCGACGACGCGGTGGCGATCCCGGAGGGCGTGGCCGTGGACGACGTCATCAGCGCCACCCTCAACTATGCCGACGGACTGTGGGCCCCGCAGCCGGACGGCAGCCTGGTGACCCACGTGGTTCGCCGGCGGCGGCCGTCGGACGAGCGGCCCGATGACGTCGAGAAGACGTACCGGGCGGAGCTGGTCCCGTTCGTCCTCAAGGTGACGCCGGACCCCCAGACCGGGCGGCCGACGGCCCTCTTCGACATCAGCCGGTTCTCGTCGTGGGCCCGGTCGGACCGGCCCGCGCGGATCGTCTTCGGGCCGCACCGACGCCCGGAGGCCATCACGTCATCGCTGATGCTGGGGACGTCGGTGGCGATCCGCATCTCCAGCGCCTGATTCTTCGGAGGGGGCTGCGCCCCCTCCGAGGCCTCCCCCGGGAACGGCGCGCCGCAGGACGTCGCGGGGCTGGGGGGCGCGACGAGGTGCGCGACCCCAAAGATTGCGCCGGCAAAAGCCGGCGCTCGGAGCGGACCACCAACCGTTGCCGGTCCGGCGGCGCGCCGCGCGTTTTTAGCCCGGCGGGCCGCTAGTGGTTCAGTGACAACCCGGCGCCTGTCGGTGTGCCCTGCGCTCTTCGTGCCGGGGAGAAGGCGGGTGAGGAGGATTACGCCGTCGGCGCGGCGGGCAATCGGATCGTGAACGTGGTCCCGCGGCCGGTTTGCGACTCGACGTCGATGGCCCCGCCGTAGCTCGAGATGATCCCCGAGACGATGGAGAGTCCGAGGCCGGTGCCGGTCTCCTTCGTCGTGAAGAACGGTTGGAAGATCCGCCGTCGCAGCTCCTCGGGGATCCCCTCGCCGGTGTCCGCCACGGTGACGATCGCCCACTCCCCCTGCGGGTGCGTGCCCAGCCGGAGCGTTCCCCCTTCGGGCATGGCGTCCACCGCGTTGAGCACCAGGTTCATCAGGACCTCGCGCAGCTCCGCGCCTCGGGCCCACACCGCCGGGACCGGGCTCAGGTCCTGCTCGACCTGGATCTTCACGCCCGGCCGGCCGCCGGTGGCCCAGCGTGGCCAGGCGATCTCCAGCACCTGGCGCACGATGTCGCGGAGGTCCACCGCCTCCGGCCGGCTGTCGGTTTCCCGGCGCGCGTAGCGCTTGATGCGGGCGACCGTTTCCACCCCATCCCGCACGGCTTGCTCGATGGTGGTGAGACCCTTGGCCAGCCGGTCCGGCGTCGGCTCGCTCATGATGAGCTGGGCGTGGCCGAGGATCGCCTGGAGCAGGTTGTTGAAGTCGTGGGCCATCCCCATGGCGAGCTGGCCGAGCGCCGAGAGCTTCTCCGAGTGCGCCATCTGCTCTTCCCAGCGGCGCTGCTCGGTCACGTCGCGGGCCACCAGCAGGAGCCCGCTCTCCCCGCGCCCCCCCCAGGGAATCGCCGAGGCGGTGACGGTGAGGTCGAGCCCCACCCGGTCGTCGGCGTCGGCGGCGAGCAGGAGCGTCCGACTCCGGCCGGCGCCGGCCATCAGGGGCTCCAACTCCCGGAGCACGTCGGCCGGGATCGCCTCGGCCAGCGGGTGCCCCTGGACGTCGGCGAGCGCCCGGCCGAAGATCCGCTCGGCGGCCGGGTTCCAGATGACCACCCGGCGTTCGGGGTCGAGGGCGACGATGGCGTCGGCCGCGGACTGGATCAGGTTGTGGAGGAAGCTGTTGGCCTCCGACAGCTCGCGGTGGAGGTTGGCGTTGCGGACGATGAGGGCGACCGACTCCGAGAACATCCGCAGGAGCTCGCGCTCGCTCCGGTCCAGGACCCGGGCGCTTCCCCCCACCTCCACGACCAGGTAGCCGAGCCGGCGGCCCTGCGCGACCAGCGGGAACACGCCGCGGCCGGGCCCGTCGGGGGCCGGGGTCGTGGTCGGCTCCAGGAGGACGTGGACCCGCTCGTAGCCAGCCCCGTGCTGGAGTTGGCCGGTGATGGCGGCCAGCGTGCCGTCCAGGGCGGGATCTTCGAGGACCGCGGTGGAGATCTGCCGCAGGATCTCGCCCTGAACGGCGCGCAGTGACTGCTCGGTCGCCTGCCGGGCCGCCGCCGCCAGCAGGGTCGAGGTGCGGATCGCCGTCACCATGAGGTCCACGACCGGGCGGAGCGGGGCGAGATCGGGCGGCGAGTCGGTGGCGGGACGGTTCAGGTAGAGCGCCAGATGGCCGGTGACCTTGGGCAGGCCTTCGTCCGCCACCGGCACCACCAGGATGCTGCGGACGCCGAGGCGTTCGAGGCCGACATCGGTCGGCCACGACAGACCCCGGCGGGCGTTGGGGCCCATCGACAGCGCCTCGCGGACGCCGGCCAGCCGCGGGGTCCAGGCTCCCACCAGCGCCTCGGCGGCGACGGCCGGCAGATCGGAGTGGGCGACCGCCGCCGGCTCGATCCCGAAGAACGAGGCGGCGACGGCCCCGGTGGCCCGCTGCACCTCGCGGAGCATGGCGCCGAGCAGCGTCGGCAGGTCGGCGGGGCCGGCGACCGGATCGCCCCGGCGGGCGAGGTCCCGCATCTGCCCGATCAGCCCGGCCAGGGCGCCCGCCGGCCCCTCGGCGCGCTCGCGCCGGCGCAGGAGGGCCCGCTCGGCCGCCTCCTGCAACTCCTTCGGCGCGAAGGGCTTGACCAGATAATCCATGGCGCCGAAGCGCATCGCCCGCTGGACGGTGTCGAGCGACGCGTAGGCGGTGATCATCACGACCTCGACGAGGGGATCGATGGCCTTCACCCGCTCGAGGAGTTGAACGCCGTCGAGGCGGGGCATCTTCACGTCCATGAAGATGACGTCGGGCCGAAGCCGGGGCAGCGAGTTCAGGACCTCCTCGCCGCTCGTGGCCAGGTGAACCTGGTAGTACGGCTTCAGGATCATGCGGATGGCCTCGCGCGGGCCTTCCTCGTCGTCGACCACGAGGATCTGGGGGACCGGCGCCTGGGCAGGCATCGCTACTGAGGCGTACTGCGGGGCAGGGTCACCACGAAGCGGATCTCCCCCTCGCCGCCGCTCACGGCGAGGGTGCCGCCGTGGGCCTCGACGATCTTCTGGCTCACCGACGGCCCGACGTCGAAGAGCCGCTCGGAGGCGATGGCCAGCGGGCTGAACAGCCGCTCCCGCTCGGCCGGGGCGAGCGTGGCCGGCTTGCCGAGGATGGAGAGGCGCACCGTGCGCGGATGGTCGGGATCGGGCAGGGCGTGGATCGCCACCCGGCCGTCGGCCTCGACCCGGTCCATCACGAAGCGCAACAGATAGCCGAGCGCCTTGCCGAGCTGGTCGCGGTCGGCCTTCACCAGGAGGTCGATCTCCGGGGTGTAGAGGACGGCGGTCAACCGGTCACTCCGGTCGGGAAACTCGAGGAGGAAGATCGCCGCGTCCTGAGAGGCCCGCGGGCGCTCGAGGCGGAGGGCGAGGTCGGCCAGCGCGTCGTTGACCAGCTCGCGGACGTCACAGAAGTCGAGCTTGTACTCGCGCTCCCCGGCCAGGACGATCAGCTTGTCGACCAGCGAGATCAGGTGCTTGGTATCCCGCCCGACGACCGCGAAGAACCGCTCGCGGAACTCCGGGTCGTCGTAGCGCTGGGGCAGCAGCTCGAGGAACGTATAGATGGAAACGAGGGGGTTCTTGATCTCGTCGGTCAGGCGCAGCAGGACGCGGTTCAGGAGGTCGAGGGCCTGAGTGGTCTGCCGCTCGCGGTGCAGCAGGTGGCGGGGGGCCGGATCGTCCAGGATCATCACGGCACCCACCGGCGCGCCGGTCGGACCCAGGATGCGCGAGGTGCTGACCTCCAGCGGGAGCGTCGGCCGCCGGGGCAGGGTGACCTCCTGGAGGCGGAGCTCGCGGCCGTCCCGCACCGCCTCGAACAGGAGGTCGCCGAGCGGCGAGGGCAGGGCGCGGAGGTCCTGGCCGAGCACCTCGTTGCGGGGCAGCCCCAGGATCTCCTCGGCGCGCCGGTTGAAGAGAGTGACCCGGCCGGCGCTGTCGATCGTGACGGCGCCGCTCTGGAGGTGGGCCAGGACCTGCTCGATGAAGCTCGCCTGGGCCCGGACCGTGTTGAAGAGCGAGATGTCCTCGACGGCGACCGCGACCTGGCTCGCCAGCGTGAACAGCCGCTCGAGGTCCTCGCCCACATAGGGCTGGCCGGTCACGCGGGGGCCGAGGGCCAGGATGCCGACCAGCTTGGACTGGACCCAGAGCGGGACCGCGACCTCGCCGCCCAGCACGGCCAGCTCGCGGGCCGCCTCCAGCCACTCCGGCTCGCGCACCAGTTCCCGTCGCGTCGCCGGCCGGGCGTGCTGACGGAACCACGCCGGCAATCCTTCGGCCGGGTCGAGCCGGACGTGCTCGGCCAGGGCGGGATCGAGTCCGCGCTGGCCACGGATCCGGTAGCGCTGCTCCTCGTCGGCCAGCAGGACGGCCGCCCGCCCCGGGCGCACCAGCTCGGCGATGGCGTCCAGGAAGAAGTCCACGACCCGCTCGAGGTCGAAGTGGGCGGCCAACAGCTTCCCCATCTCCTTGAGCACCGTCCCCAGGCTCCCGATGGCACCCGCGTTGGGCGCCGCCGGCGCCGGCTTGACCTCGTCTTGCACGCGCTCGTGGCGGAGCGAGGCGACCTCGTAGCCGAGCCTTTGCAAGCGCACGGCCTGGCCGATCGCCGTCCGCAGCATCGCGTCGGAGAGGCCGATCGGGACCACGAAGTCGCAGTGGGCGGCCCCGGCCGAGACGAGCTCACCCGCTTCGGCCGGGAGCAGGCCGATGAGCAGCGCCGCCGGGTGGCGCGCCCGGAGCGCCGCCAGCTCGCCGGGCTCCGCGTCGGTCGAGCCGAAGTCGAGGAGCACGAAGTCGAGCGGCAGCGGCGTCATCTGGCCGATGGCCAGCGGATCGCCGTGCGTCTCGACGACGTCCAGCGTTCCCTCCAGCACCCGGCGGAGGCGCTCGGCGAGCTTCGGGTCGCGCGTCACCAGGCGGGCCGCTCTCATTGGGGACCCCCCGCACCCCTGGCCCCTCCCACCCCGGGGGGGGAGGGGAGAGCTTCGATACGCGGACCCCAGGCTTCCCGACGGATCTTCACCATGATGGATCCATTCGGCCATCTCATCGAACCACCTCGGCGAGCGGCGCGGTCACGACCGCGGGGAACCGAATGACGAATGCCGTCCCTGCCCCGGCCGGACCCGGCTCCGCCCACAGCGCGGCCCGGTGGGCGTCGGCGATGCCCCGGCAGATGGCGAGGCCGAGGCCGGTCCCCTGCATCTTCGTGGTGAAGAAGGGCTCGAAGATGCGCGCGAGGTCCTCGCGGGGGATGCCGGGCCCGGTATCGGTGACGCGCACGGTCACGACGTCAGCCGGCGCGCGGTCGGACGCGCCCCGTGAGCCGCCGGTCCGACGCTGCCGATCGGCCCGCACGCTGACACTCAGCGTGCCCCGGCTGGCCATCGCCTCGAGGGCGTTGAGGAAGAGATTGAGGAAGAGCTGCTTGAGCTGGTCGACCTCACCGAGGACCGCCGGCAACTCGGGCTCGATCTCGGTGACGATGCGCACCCCGCGCCGGTCGGCCTCGCCCCGGATCAAGTCGAGCGTCTCGCTGAGGGGGCCGGCCACGTCGAGCGGATGGAGGGTCGCCACCGCCGGAACGGCCAGGGCCCGAAGCCGTCCCACCAGTTCCTCGATCCGGTGGACCTCCTTGGCTGCCACCTTGGCGAAGGTGGACTTGAACTCGGTATCGTCCCCGCGGTCGGGGAGCAGCTCGGCGAAGGTCTTGATGGCGACCAGCGGGTTGCGGATCTCGTGGGCGATGCCGGTCGCCAGGGCTCCGATGGCCGCCAGTCGGTCGGCGCGCCGCTTGTCTTCCTCCAGCGCCTTGAGGCGGGAGTGGTCGTTGAAGACGGTGATCGCCCCCCGGATGTGACCGCTCCGGTCATAGAGGGCCGAGCCATGCGTCAGGAGCGGGAGCGTTCGACCGTCGGGATGCCTGAGGGTGACCTCCGCCTCCGCCTCCGGCTGACCGGCCAGGCTCCCGCGCAGGATCGCGCCCAACGGCGCGTCGAGCTGGTCGAGCGACTGGCCCAAGACCTGGGTGGCCGCCAGGCCGGTGATCCGCTCGGCGGCCGGGTTGAACGTCGTCACCACGCCGTCGTCCCGGACGGCGACCACCCCCGAGTCCATGCGGGCGAGGATGTGCTCGTTGTACTCCTTGATGGAGACGATCTCCTGGTAGAGCTGGGCGTTCTGGAGCCCGATCGCGAGCTGGCTGGCCAGGGTGTCGAGCAGGTCGAAGTCTTCCCGGAAGAAGGGATCCCCGGAGCGCTTGGGGCCCAGCAGCACGATGGCGATCAGCTCGCCCTCCCCGCGGACCGGCACCGCCAGCTCGGCGTGCCAGGCCCGCAGCTCGCTCGCGATGGCGGCGACCTCGCGGGAGGCGATGCGGTGGGCCAGGTCTTCGACCGGGAGTCCCCCCGGATTGAGGCGAAGCTCCCGCACCAGGGCCGAAGTTCCCGTGAGCGCGGTGGCCGGCCAGGGGAAGGCCGGCTCCAGATGTCGAGCGTGGGCCGGGTGGAAGGCGTCGCGATCACGGTCCCAGACCAGGATGGCGAGGCTTTCCGGCTGCAGGGCCTGGCCGATCAAGTCCGCCATGGCGGCGGCGACGCGGGCGGGGTCGCCGAAGGTGGCCATTGCCCGGCTGCCCTCCCGGACGAGCTGGCGGGCGTCGTAAGCCGGGCGGTAGAGGTAGCGATCGGCCAGCCGCTTCATGTACGGCGCCAGCATGACGAAGAGCAGCCCAGCCACCAGTCCCAGCAGGACCGATACGCCCGGGGGTTCAGCGGAGCCGCTCTCCCGGACCGCGGCGGTCAACAGAATGCTGCCGCCCACGAACAGTCCCGCGATGAGCGCCCAGCCCACCGCATACGCGGCCGACCGGCTGATCACGACGCGGATGTCCATCAAGCGGTAGCGGACGATGGCGTGGGCCGTGAACCCGACCCAGATCAGCGTGAAGTAGGGCCCGTACCGGCTGAGGCGCGAGGTGCCGAAGAGGAGCGGCACCAGGAGGTTGGTCGAAATCGCCCCCAGGCAGGCGAGCGCGGTGCCGAGAAAGAGGTACTGGAGCTGGGCTCGGGCGACGCGCTTGGCCTGGCGCAGCTTCAGCACGAGGTGGAAGAGCCCGACGGCGAAGCACACCACGAAGTAGACGGCGAAGAGGGGGTGGAGCGGACCATACCGGGTCTGCCAGCTCCCCGGCTGCATCTGGATCTCGGCCACGATCCACGGGGAGAAGGCCAGGCCGGAGATGAAGAGGCCGGTCAGCGTGGTGGCCTGAAGAAACCCGGATCTCGACGGCGTGGGGCTCGGGAACACGACCGCGAAGCGGAGGAACGCCACCGGGATGAGGGCGGCGACCGCGAAGGCGGCCCGGCCGACGATCAGGTTCGCGGAGGCGTTCGCGATCAGCTGGAGCAGCCCGATGAACGTCCCCCACACCGCCAGAGCGGAGGCGAAGGCCGCGAACCGTCGGTTCACCGCGCGATGCGGGCTCCGTGCCAGCACCGAGGCCGCCAGCCCGAACTCGACCAGTGCGACGACGAAGAGGCCGACCGTGGCGCTCATGAACGGGTGGCCGATGGGGGCGTTACGGTGGGCATCCCAGGAGCAGTGCGGAGTGCGTGCCGCCCATCGCGTGGGCGGCGATCAGGAGCCGCCTGACGCGGGCGGTCCGCCCCCGGGTGGGCACGTAGTCGAGGTCGCATCCCGGATCCGGCAGGTCGTGGTTCAGCGTCGGCGGGACGAATTGCTCTTCCAGAGTAAAGCAGCCCGCGATGACCTGGAGGGCGCCGGCCGCTCCCAGTGACTGTCCGGTCATGGGCTTAATCGAGCTCACCGGGAGATTGTACGCGTGGGAGCCGAAGATCTCCCGATAGGCGGCGGTCTCCGCTCGGTCGTAGTTCGGCATGCCGTTGCCGTGGGCGTTGATGTAGTCGATCTCGGCCGGGTCGACGCGGGCCATCCGGAGCGCCGTCCGCACGGCCGATTGGAGGGCGGCCCCGGTCGGGTCCACGGTGAACAGGTGAATGCCCTCGCTCGCGCTCCCGAAGCCGAGCACCTCCGCGTACACGCGGGCGCCGCGCGTCCGCGCGTGATCGAGATCCTCCAGCACGAACGCCCCCGCGCCCTCTCCCATCACCAAGCCATCGTGCATCGCATCGAAGGGCCGGAGGGCCTGTGACGGGGGCCCGGGCCAGTTGGAGAGCACGCCCAGTCGGCTGAAGGCGGCATGCATGTACGTCGAGAGCGGCGCCTCGGTGGCGCCGGCCACGACGCCCGGTACGAGCCCTGACCTGATCTGGTGATAGGCCCACTGGACCACGTCGATACCCGTCGAGCAGGCGGTGGCCAGGGTCATCGTCTGGCCTTTGAGCCCGAGTTGCACCGAGACATGCCCGGTCACCGCGTGGGCGGTGCTCTCGAAGGCGACCGACGGGGAGACGCTGCGCGCGCCTTCCTCGACGAACTGCTCGACCCCATCCTGGATCTCGAACGCGGCATTGGCCGCGTTGCCGAAACACACCGCGAAGCGCGATGCGGCGGAGACCGATCCGAGGAGGGCGTCCTCGTACGCCATTCGGGCCGCGGCGACCCCGAACTGGGCGAACCGCCCGGTGGTCGCGGCGGCCTTCGGGCCCATGAAGTCGGCGGCCTCGAAGTGCTTCACCTCGGCCGCCACCTGGCAGGTGTAGGGGCTGGCATCGAAGAGGGTGAGGGGCGCGATTCCCGAAACTCCCTCCCGCAGGGCGTGCCAGAACGCCTTCACTCCGACGCCGACCGGCGTCACGGCCCCGAGGCCGGTGATCACCACCCGTCGGGTCACGTCCTCCGGCCTCCGCCGCTCATACCCGGTACTCGTCGTGGAGCCGCTGGACGAGGGCCATGATGTCGGCCACCGTCTGCAGGGTGGCGACCTGCTGGTCACTCAGCTCGACCTTGAACTCGCGCTCGGTGGCGATCGCCAGCTCCACCGCGTCGAGCGAATCCATGCCCAGCTCCTCTACCAGCTTGGCGTCGGTCCGGATCTCCTCGGCCGGGATGCCGAGCCGGTTGGTGAGGATTTGCTTGACCCGCGCCTCGAGCTCGGGGATCGGCATGTGATGTGGCTTTTCGGGAACCGGGGGCGCCGTCATCCGACGTCCGGCTTCGTGAAGACGAGGATCGCGTTCGTCCCCCCGAACGCGAAGGCATTGGACAGGGCGGCCCGGACGGCCAGCGGGCGCGCCTGGTTGGGCACGTAGTCGAGGTCGCACTCGGGGTCCGGCGTCCGGTAGTTGATGGTGGGGGGCACCAGCCCCCGATCGATGGCGAGAACGGTGGCGATAGCCTCCACCGCGCCGGCGGCGCCGATCAGGTGGCCGGTCATGGACTTGGTCGAGCTGACCGCCAGCCGCCCGGCGTGGGAGCCGAAGACCTGCCTGATGGCGCGGGTCTCGTTGACGTCGTTGTGTGGCGTCGAGGTGCCGTGGGCGTTGATGTAGTCGATCTGGTCGGGATGGAGCCGGGCATCATCCAGAGCGAGCTGCATCGCGCGGGCGGGTCCGTCGGTGCACAGCGCGGTGGGGTGGTGGGCGTCGGCGGTGAGGCCGTAGCCGACCAGCTCGGCGTAGACCCGGGCGCCGCGGGCCCGCGCGGCCTCCCACGCTTCCAGCACCAGCACCCCCGCCCCTTCGGCCAGGACGAACCCGTCCCGGTCCTTGTCGAAGGGGCGGCTGGCCCGGGCCGGCTCCGCGTTGTGGGTGGACAGCGCCCGCAGCGCGCAGAAGCACCCGACGACGAGCGGATGGATCAGGGCGTCGCTGCCACCCGCCAGCATCGCGTCCGCCTCGCCCCGCTGGATCGCCCGGAAGGCGTCGCCGATCGCCTGGTTGCCGGCCGCGCAGGCCGTGGTGGCGGACGCGATCGGCCCCCGCGCCCCCGTCCGCATCGAGACCCAGCCCGCTGCCATGTTCGGCAGAAAGCCCGGCATCGCGTAGGGGCTCACGGCGTCCGGGCCGTCTCGCTTCAGGGTGTCGTAGGCCGCGATCAGCCACGGGATGCCGCCCATCCCGGTCCCGATCGAAACGCCGACTCGATCATTTTGGCCGTCGATCTTGAGCCCGGCGTCGGCAATGGCCTCGTTGGCCGTGGTGAGGGCGTAGTGGATGAAGGCGTCGGTCCGGACCACGTCCCGGCGGGGCAGGTGCTCGAGCGGATCGAAGCCGCGGACCTCGCCGGCGATCTGGCAGGGGAAGGGGCTGGCGTCGAACCGGGTGATGCGGTCGATCCCGGACACGCCGTGGGCCAGCGACTGCCAGTAGGCGTCGAGCCCCACTCCGATCGGGGAGACCACGCCCATCCCGGTGACCACGACCCGCCGCATTCGACCCTCCCGACCCGACGCGCTGCTGGTCAGGGCTCGCTGGTCCGCAACTCAGCGAAAAGACGGAATTGTCGGTACGGTATCAAAGAGACAAGCAAAATCTGCTAGCGAAAAGAGTGGCCCTAGATCGTGGGGGCGACCCCTGGCGGCACCCCCACCCACTGGGGACCTGCTGCGGGCAAGCTCACCGGTGGCTCGCTGGACGCCGCTCCGTCTCGGAGTCGCTCTCATGGCCAGACCCCCAACTCGAGTCCAGCCCGAGGCTCCCGACCGGGAGCGCGCGCCGACCGAACGGTCAGGGCGGCGGAACCTGCGGGACCGCCGGTGCCCCGCGGGCGGCCGGCGGAACAACTCGAAGTGCCTGCATCATAATGAGCGGGAGCCGGCTGTCAAGCGGCCACTGGCCGCCGTAGATGGGCCTCGGCGTCAGCCAGCGCCCCGCGTCGCCACCTCCGCCGCCAGCTCTCGGTGCTCGGCGCACCCGATCACGCTCGGGTCCGGCCGCGGCCGCGCGCGGAGGTCGGCGAGCCGCCGCCACCACTGGCCGCGAGACCGGAGGGCGAGCGCGCCCCGCGCCACGGCGACCTCGATCGCCGCGGCGGCCTCGGCCCGCGCGGTCTCGTCCCGGCAGATCAACGCCAGATCGCCCCCCGCGCCGAGGAACCGGACGGCCGCTCCCGCCACCCCCCACGTTCGCGCGACCGCGCCCATCTCGAGGTCGTCGCTCAGGACGAGCCCCTCGAAGCCGAGCCGGCGGCGGAGCAGATCGCCGATGACGATAGGCGACAGAGAAGCCGGCCACTCGGGGTCGAGCGCCGGGTAGCGGACGTGGGCGACCATGACGGCGGGACAGCCGGCGGTCAGGGCGCGCCGGAAGGGCAGCAGCTCGACGCGCTCCAGTTCCTCGGGCGGCACGTCGAGCTCGGGCAGGGCCACATGCGAGTCCACCGGCGTCCGCCCGTGACCGGGGAAATGCTTGGCGACCGGGATCAGGCCTTCCTCGAGCGCCGCGGTGACGAATGCGGCGCCGCCCGCCGCCACGCCGTCGGGGTCGGCGCCGAAGGCACGATCGCCGATGGCCGCGGCCCGCGGGTCGGTGAGGCAGTCCAGGACCGGGCTCAGGCCGGAATCGAAGCCGGCCGCGCGGAGCTCGCGGGCCATCGCGCGGGCGACGGCGGCGGTCAAATGCGGGTCGCCGGCGCGGCCGACGACGGCGGCGGCCGGGAAGCGCGTGAAGGGCGGGGGCAGCCGGTGGACCCGGCCGCCCTCGTGATCCACCAGGAGGAGGACCTCGGGTCCGAGCTGCCGGCCGGCGGCAGTGAGGGCGAGGACGGTGTCGAGAGTCGGGCAGTTTCGGGCGAAGAGGACCAGCCCCCCGAGCCCGCTGCGCTCGGCGAGGGCGACGACGTCGTCGGGGAGAGTGGTGCCGTCGAACCCGACCGCCAGCGCGTGACCCGGCCTCACGCCGTGGGCGCACTGGCGGTGGCCCGGCCGGCGGCCGGGAACCGCTTCAGCATCCAGCCGAGGATGAGGAGTCCGGGCAGCGCCAGCACGGTGGAGATCACGAAAAAGGTGACCCACTCCACGTGGTCGGCGACCCACCCGCTGCTCGAGCTGAGCAGCGTCCGGCCCACGGCCATGAACGAGGAGAAGAGCGCGTACTGGGTCGCGGTGTAGGCCACGTTGCAGAGGACCGACAGGTAGGCCACGAACGCCGCTGAGCCCATGCCGCCGGTAAGGTTCTCGATGCCGATCGTGAAGACGAGGACCCGGACGTCGTGGCCGGCCAGCGCCTGGCCGGCGAACATCAGATTGGAGAGCATCTGCAGGATGCCGCAGACCAGGAGGGCCCGCATGACGCCGTAGCGGCCGACCACGACCCCGCCCGCGAAGACACCGACCAGCGTCGCGATCAGGCCGAAGACCTTGGTGACGGCCGCGATCTCGGTCTTGGTGAAGCCGATCTGCACGTAGAACGGGTTAGCCATGACGCCGGCGAAGGCATCCCCGAGCTTGTAGAGGAGGATGAAGGCCAGGACGAGCAGCGCGGCGCCGAGGCCGCTCCGCCGGACGAACTCCGCGAAGGGCTCGATCACGGCCTCGCGCAGTCGCGCGACCAGGCCGCCGGCGGCAGCGGGCGCGGCCGTCCCGGCGGCGGGCTCGGGGGCACACAGCGTGGTGGCGACCCCGATGAGCAGGAGGCCGGCCATGGCGGCGTACACCCAGAACCACGGCAGGTGCTCGGCGAGGAGGAGGGCGCCGGCGCCGCTGGCCAGCATCCCGAGCCGGTAACCGAATTGCGTCATCGCCGCGCCGGCGCCCTGCTCGTGCTCGTGGACGATTTCGATCCGGTACGCGTCGATGACGATGTCCTGGCTTGCCGAGAAGAACGCCACCACGAGCGCGGCGACCGCCGTCGAGAACGGCGCCCGGCCGGGGTCGGTGGCGCCGAGGGCCACGATCGCGACGACGAGGCCGGCCTGGATGGTGAGGAGCCAGGCGCGCCGCCGGCCGAAGAGCCGGCTGAGAAGCGGCACCGGCACCCGATCCACCGCCGGGGCCCACAGGAATTTCAGGGTGTAGGGGGTGCCGACCATGGCGAAGAGCCCGATGGCGGTCAGGGTCACGCCGCGCTCGGTCAGCCAGATCGAGAGCGTGGAGAGCGTGAGCAGGAGCGGCAGGCCGCTGGCGAAGCCGAAGAGGAAGACGACCAGCAGCCGCGGCTCGAAGTAGACCGCCCACGCCGCGAGCCAGGGATGCCGCGGGGGACGGAAGTCGGTGGCCACCGGCGCCTCGGCCCCGAGCTCGGTCTCCGTCCTCGGCCCGTCCGGCGCCTCCATCGCGCGCATTATACGGCCCTCCTGTCCGACTTCGTCGACGCCGTGTACCCCCTTCGTCCGCTCCGGCGCCCGAACCCGCGCCGGCGCGCGAGGGCGCGCGGGCATCGCGCGTGCAAGGAAACGGGACGACGGCGATGAGCGAGCAGGGACGCGTCCCAGTCCGAGCCGGCGCGGCCGACAGGCCGGGTGAGGCGACCGGCTGGCCGACGTGGAGTCCGGGCGGCGAGCCGATCGTGGAGATCGTGGATCACCTCATCCGGCAGGGCTTGGCCGACGGCGCCAGCGACATCCACGTCGAGCCTCACGCCGACCGGCTGCTGATCCGCCGGCGCGTGGACGGCTTCCTCATGACGGCCCGCGACCTGCCGCTTCGCCTTCACGCCGCGATCGTCTCGCGGATCAAGGTCATGGCCAACCTCGACATCGCCGAGCGGCGGGTTCCCCAGGACGGCTACCTGCGGGTGCGGTCGCATGGCGCCGAGGCGTACCTCCGCGTTTCGACGCTGCCGGCGCGGCACGGAGAAAAGGTGGTGCTCCGGCTGTTCGAGCCGGAGAGGGGGCTACTCGCCCTCGAGGAACTCGGCTTGAGCGACGAGCAGCTCGGGGTAGTGGGGACCCTCCTCGGCCACTCCCACGGGATGATCCTGGTCACCGGGCCGACCGGCTGCGGCAAGACGACGACCCTCCGTGCGTGCATCCACCGGTTGCGGGCGGAGCACCTCAACATCATCTCGGTCGAGGATCCGATCGAGTACGAGATCGGCGGCATCACCCAGATCCCGATCAACGAGCGGGTGGGCCTGACCTTCGCCGAGGCGCTGCGCGCGATCCTCCGCCAGGATCCGAACATCATCATGCTCGGCGAGATCCGGGACGCCGAGACGGCCGAGGTCGCCGTCCGGGCGTCGCTGACCGGTCACCTCCTGCTCAGCACCGTGCACACCAACGACGCGGCGAGCGCCATCCTCCGGCTGGTGAACCTCGGCGTCGATCCCTACCTCCTCGCCGCCTCCACCATCGGCGTCGTCGCCCAGCGGCTGGTCCGGCTGGTCTGCCCGAGCTGTCGCGAACCGGCCATCGTGCCGGCGGCCCTGCTCGCCGAGTTCCCGCGGCTGGGCCAGGCCGTCGATCGACTGGTCCGCGGTCGCGGGTGTGCCGCCTGCCGCTACACCGGTTACCTCGGTCGCACCGGCATCTACGAGTTGCTGGCCCTCGACGGCGATGGCCGCGCCCTGCTCGCCTGGGAAGCGGGCGGCAGCCGCTTTCACGAGGCGATGCGGGCAGGCGGGGCGCCGACCCTGTTCGACGACGGCCTGCGTAAGGTCGCCCTCGGCCTCACGACCCTGGACGAAGTCCTCCGGGTCAGCACCGCGCCCATGGGGGGCGCCTCGTGGGTGCCGCCCCGCCCGGGGTAGACTGGGCCGGAAACGTCAGGAGGCAGGAGGCCACGGTGAGCCAAGGCGAGGCGTGGGAGATCCTGGGGATCCGCCAGCTCGCAGCGCGGGACGAGCATGCCGAAGAATTCGAGGGGACGATGCTCATCCATCGCCCGGGCGCGCCGGAACCGGTGGAGACGGTCGCGGTGCGGGTGAAGCGGAGTGTGCTGACCGAGCTGGAGGGGTATTTGACGCGGCTGCTGCGCCGCTCCCGAGGCATCGGGCCCAATTAGCGTCGCCTAGCTTCGTCCTCGGTCGTCGGCGGGCCTCAATTTCGGGTGGCTCGCCCCGTCGCGCCCCCCAGCCCCGCGACGTCCGGAGGCTCGCGTGCGCGGCATACGCCTCGGCGGGCCTCCTCGGGTTCGCGCGCCTCGGACGGCGGGGCCCCAGCCCCGCGACGTCCTGCGGCGCGCCGTTCCCTGCGTCCTCGCTATGCTCGCTACTTGGGCCCGATCCGGCCAGTCGCCGAGCTACTCGCCGAGAAGGTCCTCAAACCCCCACTCCCTCAGCAGGGTCCGCACGCGCGCGATCGGAATGACCGCCGTCATCTCGGCGGGCGCCTCGCCGGCGACCCGGCCGCCCGGCCCGATCAGCCGCACCGCCCAGTAGCCCTGGATGAGGCCGACCAGGTCCCCCGATC
>DASYUM010000264.1:0-26761 GCA_036001225.1 Candidatus Methylomirabilota bacterium
GGCCGAGGACGCCGGGATGCGACGCTCATCGGCCACGGCACTAGGATCCGCCGCCGCTGACGGCGGGCAGGATCGAGATCTCGGCGCCGTCGGCGACCGGGGTGTCGAGGCCGCCGCTGAAGCGGATGCTCTCGGTGCCGACGAAGACGTTCACGTGGGGGCGCACCGCTCCCTGCTCGGTCAGGACCCGATCCCGGACGCCGGGGCAGACCGCCCACAGGGCCTCGAGCGCGGCGCCGACGGTCGTCCCGGCGGCGTTCACCGCCAGCCGACTCCGATCGCCGGCGAAGGGACGAAGCGGGCCGGCCAGGTGCACGACGACCTGCCTCACGCGATGGCCGCCGCCTTCACGCAGACGACGGGTGGCAGTCCGTCGGCTAGCCGCTGCCAGGAACTGCCGCCGTCGCGAGAGGCGAAGAGCTTGCCGCTCCGGGTGCCGACGTAGACGCCGGCGGGGTCCATGGTGTCGGTGGCCAGGGCATCCCGGAGCACCGTCTCGTGGGACTCGCGCTGGGGAAGGCCCCGGGTCAGGGCCTGCCAGCTCGTGCCGCCGTTCCGCGTGCGATAGACACGCAGCTTGCCCTCGGGAGTGCAGCGGAAACGGTCCGACTCGAGCGGCACCACGTAGACGGTGTCGGGCTCGTGGGGGTGGATCGCCATGGCGAAGCCGAAGTCGGAGGGCACGCCGCGCACGATCTCACGCCACGCGTCGCCTCCGTCATCACTCCGATAGAGACCGCCGTGGTTCTGGAGGTAGAGCTGCTGGGGACGTGTCGGGTGCTGCACCATCTTGTGGACGCACTGGCCGAACTCGGGATACTTTTCGGGGAGGAAGTCGGCGCGGATCCCCTGGTTCCGCGACTGCCACGTCTGTCCCCCGTCGTCGCTGCGGTAGACGCCGCCGGTGGAGATCGCGACCCACTGTCGGTCACGCCGGGTAGGATCGAGCACGATCGTGTGGAGGCAGAGGCCCCCGCCGCCCGGCTGCCAGCGCGGGCGGTGCGGATGGTCGAGCAGTCCCTCCTCCACCGTCCACGTCGCGCCCCCGTCGGTCGAGCGGAAGAGCGCCGCGGGCTCCACCCCGCAGTAGAGTGTGTCGGGCTCCTCGGGCAGCCCCGGGCAAATCTGCCAGATCTGCCGGAGGGCGAGCCCCGAGCCAGCGGGGAACTTCACGTTCGCCTCCAGCGGCTCCGTCCACCGCCGACCGAAGTCGTCGGTTCGCACGAGCATGGCGCCCCAATGCATGCTCGACACGCTCGCCCAGATACGACGGCGACGACCCCGCCCGTCGTAGGCGAGCGCGTAGACCGCGTGGCCGGGGAAATACGGCCCCCCCGGCCGCCACCGCGCGCGCCCCCGCGTGGCGTGGAAGAGGAACACCCCCTTCAGTGTGCCGACGAGGAGCAGGATGTCGCCGCGCTTCACGCCGAGGTGGCGGGTCGTCACCATGGGCGTCAGATCGCCAGGGCGTAGCCGTCGCGGCGAGGATCGGCACCACCCTGGAGCGCGCCCGACTCGGGGTCGCGGCGGATGCCCTGGCCGCCCCCCACCACCCAGGACCAGTCGTCGATCACGTTGACCTGGTGTCCGCGCGCCGCCAGCGCCTCCCGGGTGACGGGCGGGATGCGTCCCTCGACGTCCACCAGCCGGTCCCGGTAGGCGCGGGTGCGCGGCGCTTCGATCGCCTCCTGGATCGCCATCTCGAACTCCAGCACGTTGAGGAGCATCTGGGGCGTCGTCTGCAGGATCCCGAACGACCCGGGAGTGCCGATCGAGAGCAGGAAGGTCCCGTCGCGGAACGTCTGGGTCGGCGACATCCGGGTCTGGAGCGGAGCCCCGGCTCGCAGGTACACGGGGCTCGCCGGGTCCAGGTCTCGCCAGAAGAGCAGGTTGTTCAGGAGCATCCCGGTGCCGGGAACCATCACGCCGGCGCCGAACGGGCTGCCGAGCGTCTGGGTGACGCTGACCACGGTACCGTCGCCGTCGGCGGTCGCGAAGTGGGTCGTGTGCTCGGTCATGAAGTCGGCCGGATGGCCAGGCAGGATCTCGCCGGGTAGCCGCTCCGAGTTGAAGCGCTCGCCCCCCGACACCCCGGCCCGCGCGGGGTCGATGAGACGGCGCCGCTCGGCCGCGTAGCGCGGGGACAGGAGACCGGCCAGCGGCAGCGGGTCGTGGCCGGCGAGCGCCACCCGGTCGGCGGAGGCGACCTTGACCGCCTCGATCAGATGGTAGAGGTAGTCGGGCGAGTTGTGCCCGAAGCCGCGCAGGTCGAAGCCCTCGAGGAGCTGGAGGGTCTGGACGATCGGAAAGCTGTGGGGGGCGATGCAGATCTCGTGACCGCGGAACCGGCCCGCGATCGGTCGTCCCCAGGTCGGGGCGTACCCGGCGAGGTCCGGCTCGGCCAGCCACCCCCCGTGCTCCTGGACCGCGCGGGCCATGGCCCGGGCGAGCGCCCCCCGGTAGAACGCCTCGCTGCCGCCCTCGGCGAGCTGGCGGAGGGTACCGCCGAGCTCCTTCTGGACCAGCACCGTTCCCGGCCGCGGGATGCGCCCCCCGGTGCCCCCGTTGCTCAAGAAGGTCCGCTCGGCCTCGGCCGAGTAGGCGAGCTGGGCCCGGCCCTTCTCGAAGAATTCGCAGTTCTTCCAGGTCAGGGGGAACCCGTCTTCGGCGAGGCGGATCGCGGGCGCGAAGACGGCGCTCCGCGGCAGGGTGCCGTACCGCTCGTGCAGGGCGAGGATCGCCGCGGGCAGCCCCGGGACCCCGATGGACTTGGCGCCCCCCTTGAGGTCGGCCTCGGTCACCCGCGCGGCGTCGCCGGCGGCGGGGATGGCGCCGGCGGAGAGGAGCGTCTCGCGCGCACCACGACGCGACAGGAGGATGGCGGCCACGCCGCCCGGCCCCGACATGTAGGGTTCGACCACGTTCAGGGCCAGCGACGTCGCGCAGGCGGCGTCCACCGCGCTGCCTCCCTCCAGCAGCGTCTGGATCCCGGCCATGGCGGCCAGCGGGTGGGCGGCGACGACCACGCCGCGGGTGCCCATGACCGTGGGGCGGTAGGCGAGGCGATGGGGAGGGGTCATGCAGGCCTCCTAGTGGCTGGTCGGCAGATAGGGCTCCAGGTCCTGGCCAGGGCCGCCGCGCAGGAAGTCGAAGTCGGCGCCCTCGTGGGCCTGGAGCACGTGGTCGAGGTAGAGTTTTCCGTAGCCGCGCGTGAAGGCCGGCCGCGGCGGCGTCCACCGGGCGCGGCGCCGGGCCAGCTCGTCTTCGGGGACGTGGAGGGTCAACCGGCGGCCTGGCACGTCCAGCTCGATCTCGTCGCCGTCCTGGACCAGGGCCAGCGGGCCGCCGATGGCCGACTCCGGCGAGACGTGGAGCACGCAGGTCCCGTACGACGTCCCGCTCATTCGGGCGTCCGAGATGCGGACCAGATCCTTCACCCCGCGCCGGAGGAGCTTCTCCGGAATCGGGAGCTGCCCCCACTCCGGCATCCCCGGCGCGCCCTTGGGCCCGCCCATCTTTTGCACGAGGACCGAGGTCTCGTCCACCGGGAGTGCCGGGTCGTCGATCCGCGCCATCAGGTCGTGCTTGGTCGCGAAGACGACCGCCCGGCCCCGGTGGCGGAGGAGGTGAGGCGAGGCCGCCGTCTGCTTGAGGACCGCGCCGTCGGGACAGAGGTTCCCGTTGAGGACGACGGTGCCTCCCTCCTTGCCGAGCGGCTGCTCGAGGGAGACGATGACGTCGCGGTTCCACACCTTGGCCGTCCGCACGTTCTCGCCGATGCCGCGGCCGGTGACGGTCAGCGCGTCGTTGTGAAGGAGCGGCGCCAGCTCCCGGAGAACCGCCGGCAGTCCACCCGCGTAGAAGAAGTCCTCCATCAGATACTGACCAGACGGGCGGACGTTGGCGATGAACGGCGTCTCCCGCGAGAGGCGGTCGAAGACCGAGAGCGGCAGCGGGACTCCGACCCGCCCGGCGATGGCGACCAAATGGACGATGGCATTCGTGCTGCCGCCGATCGCCATGTCCACGCGAATCGCGTTCTCGAACGCGGCCCGGGTCAGGATCCGGGTCGGCCGCAGGTCCTCGACCGCCATCTCGACCACGCGCTTGCCCGACTCCTCGGCCAGCGCCAGCCGGCGGGCATCGGCGGCGGGGATGGCGGCGTTGCCGGGCAGGGTCATCCCCAGCGCCTCGGCCATGGAGGCCATGGTGGAGGCGGTCCCCATCACCATGCAGTGCCCGGTCGAGCGCGAGATGCAGTTTTCCATCTCGCACCACTCCTCCTCGCCGATCCGCCCCGCCCGGAACGCATCCCAGTAGCGCCAGACGTCGGTTCCCGAGCCCAGCGCCTCCGTCCCGTACATGCCGCGCAGCATGGGACCACCGGTCACCATGAGGGCGGGGACGTCGGCGCTGGCGGCCCCCATGAGCATGGCCGGCGTGGTCTTGTCACAGCCGGAGAGGAGCACCACGCCGTCGAACGGAAGGCTCCGGATGCACTCCTCCACGTCCATGGCCATGAGGTTGCGGAAGAGCATCGTGGTCGGCTTCATCAACGGTTCGGAGAGCGAGATCACCGGGAACTCGAGGGGGAAGCCGCCGGCCCGCCACACCCCGCGCTTGACGTGCTCGGCGACCGTGCGGAGGTGGCTGTTGCAGTTGGTGGCCTCGCTCCAGGAGTTGGCGACGCCGATGACGGGTCGGCCCCGGAAGCTGTCGTCGGTCAGGCCTTCGGCCTTCAGCCAGGCCCGATGGAGGAAGCCATTCAGATCGTTGCCGGCGAACCAGCGCGCGCTGCGGAGTTGCTGGGATTCCATGCGATCGCTTGCTCCTGCCACGGCGGAATGACGGTTATCTTTTCGCGGCGGTCCCGTCGTGTCAAGGGGCGCACCGGAGTGTGGCCCGTGGCTTGACACCGGCGTCCGGCCTCGCTACAGTCGGCGCGATCGAGAGGAGGTGGTATGGGTAGACTCGTCATCTTCGCCTCGCGTCCGTCCCCGCTCCGGCGGTTGGGGACCAGCCTCGGTCTGCTCGCGGTCGTCTCGTTGGGCGTCCCCGTGGGCGCCCAGTCGCCCGTGACCTCGCCCGAGCTCGAAAAGGCGCGCGCGGCGCTGGAGAGGTACAAGGATCCGGTGGTGGCGATTCACGACGGATATTTCTCGACCCTGGGCTGCGTCCATTTTCCCCGGGCCGGGGGCGCGGGGCGGATCCCGTATCCGGCCGGGGGCATGGGCGTGCACTTCCTCAATCCGGGGCTCATCAGCCCCGCCCCCGACCCGCTGCGTCCCCAGATCCTCATCTACGAGCCGGATGGCGACAGGCTGCGCCTGGTGGCGGTGGAGTGGTTCATCCCGCTGCAGACCGGAATCAAGGAGCGGCCTCAGCTGTTCGGTCAGCCCTTTGACGGGCCGATGGAGGGCCATCACCCGCTGATGCCGATGGAGGTTCATCACTACGATCTCCACGTCTGGCTCTTCAAGGCCAACCCGGCCGGGATCTTCAGCCCGACCAACCCCACGGTCCAGTGCGGCGGTTACGGATACTCCCTGTCGGAAGAGGCGCCCCGGCCGGTGCCGCACCACTGAGCGGGAAGGGAGCGAAGGATGCGTACCGGCTTCACCCTGCCCCAGATCGGACGGGCGGCTGGCCCCAAGGCGATCGTGCAAGCGGCTCGCCGGGCCGAGGCCCTGGGCTACGACAGCGTGTGGGTGACGGAGCGACTGCTCTTCCCGGTGAAGCCGCAGACGCCGTACCCGGTGACCGCTGACGGGTCGCTGCCCGAGGCGTACAAGCAGGTGCTCGATCCCGTGGAGGCCCTGACCTTCGCGGCCGCGCACACGAGCCGCGTGGCCCTCGGCACCAGCGTGCTCGATCTCCCCTACTACAACCCGGTGGTTCTGGCCCGGCGGTTGACCACGCTGGACGTGCTCTCCGAGGGCCGACTCCGGGTCGGATTCGGTCTTGGCTGGTCGAAGGACGAGTTCGACGCGGTCGGGGTCTCCCTGGCCGAGCGCGGTCGTCGCGCCGACGAGTTCCTGCAGCTCCTCAAGGCGATCTGGACCACGGACCCGGTGGAGTTCCACGGGAAGTACTACCAGCTCCCGCGCTCCTTCATTGGTCCCAAGCCGGTCCAGAAGCCGCACCCGCCCATCTACCTCGCCGCCTACGTCCCGGCCGCCCTCAAGCGGGCGGCCCGACTGGCCGACGGCTGGAATCCCGCCGGCGTGCCCGTGGACGGAATGGCGCAGATGATGGGGCAGATGCGGGAGATGGCGCGGGCGGCCGGCCGCGACCCCGGGTCCGTCGCGTTGATCGTGCGGGCGAACCTCTACGTCACGCCCGAGCCCCAGGATTCGAAGCGCTGGATCTTCTCCGGGTCTTTGGAGCAGATCAAGGAAGACATCGAGCGGGTCCGGGCCCTGAAGGCCGACGAGCTGTTCTTCGACCCCACGTTCTCGCCCGACGGAGAATCGACGGAGTCGTTCATCGGTTGCATGGAGCGGATTCGGAAGCTCCTCTGAGGCCACCGCGCGCCTTGCCGCTCCTCGGCCAGGGGGGTAGACTGGAAGTCGTGCCGCGCCGAATCACCATCACGGCCGGTAGCGTGTCCGCCGTCGCCACGCTCGACGACTCGGCCACCACCCGTTCGATCTGGGACGCGCTGCCGATCGAAGCCAAGGCCGAGACGTGGGGCGACGAGATCTACTTCGCGATCCCGGTGACGCTCGAGGAGGACGGCGCCCGGCCAGTCGTCGAAGCGGGTGACCTGGGCTACTGGCCGCCGGGCCGGGCCTTCTGTATCTTCTTCGGACCGACGCCGGCGAGCCGGCCCGGGGAGATCCGGCCGGCGAGCCCGGTGAACGTCTTCGGACGCGTGGACGGCGACCTCAATGCCTTCAAGAAGGTCCGGGCCGGCACGCTCGTCCGCCTGGAGCCGGCGCCGGCCGTGGAGCCCGAGAGGAGGCCGAGATGAAGATCTTCCTCGACACCGCCAACCTGAAGGAGCTGCAGGACGTCGCCGACATGGGTCTGCTCGACGGGGTCACCACGAACCCGTCCCTCATCGCCAAGGAGAAGCGGCCGTTCCGCGACCTGGTCGACGAGATCTGCCGGATCGTGGAAGGCGTCGTCAACCTCGAGGTGACGGCGACCGATACGGCCGGCATGGTGAGCGAGGGGCGGGAGCTGGCCAAGATCGCGCCCAACGTCGTGGTGAAGCTTCCCACCACGTCGGAGGGGGTCAAGGCGCTCCGCATCCTGACCCGAGAAGGCCTCAAGACGAACCTCACGCTCTGTTTCTCGCCGACCCAGGCCCTGCTGGTCGCCAAGGCCGGCGCCACCTACGTGAGCCCGTTCCTGGGCCGGCTCGACGACATCGCCCACGTCGGCATGGATCTGATCCGGACCATCCGGACGATCTACGACAACTACGACTTCAAGACCCAGATCCTGGCCGCCTCGCTCCGGAATCCGCTCCACATCGTGGATGCGGCGACCGCCGGCGCCGACGTGGCCACCATGCCGTACGCGGTCTTCCAGATGCTCCTCAAGCATCCCCTCACCGACATCGGGCTGAAGAAGTTTTTGGACGACTGGCAGAAAGCCGGCCTGAAGATTTGACTTCGGAGGGGGGCGCTGCCCCCCTCCGACGGCCCTCCCGGCGAAGCCGGGCCGTTCGGCGTTCGCCGAACGGATCGGGCCTGCCTTCCCCCGATCACGCCGGCGCCGTTTACTGCGTTGTCGGTGGTTGAGATCGGGGAGCGGCTGGCGGCACTGGACTGGGACGAAATCGAGGCCGCGCTCGGGGAGTGGGGCTACGCCAAGACGCCGCCGATCCTCACCCCCGCCGAGTGCAGCGGACTCGTCGCGCTCTACGCCGACGACGCGCGCTTCCGCAGCCGGATCGACATGGCGCGCTACCGGTTCGGTGTCGGCGACTACAAGTACTTCGCCCACCCGCTCCCGCCGCTGGTCGCCGCCCTCCGGGAGCACGCATACCCGCCGCTGGCCGCCATCGCCAACCGGTGGCAGGGGGCGCTGGGCGCCCGCGAGCGCTATCCCGCCGACCTGGCCGGGCTCCTTGCCCGCTGCCGGAAGGCCGGGCAGACCAAGCCGACGCCGCTCCTGCTCCACTACGAGGCGGGCGGCTACAACTGCCTGCACCGGGACCTGTATGGCCCGCTCGCCTTCCCGCTCCAGCTCACCGGCTTCCTGACCCGGCCGGGCGCGGACTACACGGGGGGCGAATTCCTCCTGGTGGAGCAGCGGCCGCGCGCCCAGTCGCGGGGCGAGGCGATCACGACCGAGCAGGGGGAGCTGGTGATCTTCGCGACCAGCGAGCGGCCGGTGAAGGGGGCCCGCGGCTACTTCCGGGGCGCCATGCGCCACGGGGTGAGTCGGGTGAGGTCGGGCGCCCGCTATACCCTCGGGATCATCTTCCACGACGCGAAGTAGCGTCGTCCGCGGCGCGCCTAGCCTTCCTGCCGATGGCGCCGGCGGTCGCGGGCGTCCAGGATCTCCGAGGAGGTGCGAAGCGCCTCGTCGGGCGCGCGGGGCACGCCGAGGGCCGCGCCGAGGTCGTCCACCACGCTCTGGTCGGGCGTGGCCACCGTCCCCCCGACCGCCTCCTCCCCGACGCTGGCCGCTCGCTCCCAGTCGGCATCCACGTCGCCCCCCGAGAGCTTGGGGCTCGTGGCGTGATGCTGGGCGAGCCGGGCAGCGGCCTCGCGTTCCCGGTCGCTCCGGATGATCGTCGCCTCCCGCGGAGGCGGGCCCAGGATGTCGCGGCGGGCCGGCGGGGCGCCTGGACGGGGCGCCTTCTTCTTCCGCCGCTTCGCCGGCGTGGAGGCCCGCGCCTTCGAGGCCCGGCGGGGCTTCGCCGTCTTCGAGCGCCGGACGGGCTTCGCGTTGCGGCCGCGCGGCCGCCGTCGGCGGGCTGCCTTTTTTCGTGCCATACCGGTGTCCTCCTACTGGGTCGGGGCGGCCTTCCGCGTCCTGTGCTCCGCGGCGACCTCGAGCTGCTTCTGCTCCATCTTCTTGACCAGCTCCTCGTAAGACGACTGCATGATGATCTTGTTGAACTGGGTCCGGTAGTTGGCGACCAGGCTCACCCGCTCGATCAACACGTCGAAGGCTTCCCAGCGGTTACCGGCCTTCCGCATTCGGTAGTCGAGCGGGATCTCGGTCCCGCGCTGGGTCACGACCTTGGACCGCACCGTGACCGTGTCGCCGTCGTCGGCCTGCTCGGGGAGATAGACGATCTTCTCCCCGCTGTAGGCCTCGATCTTCCCGACGTAGGAGCTTTCCAGGAGGTCCGTGAACAACTCGGTGAAATGCTTCCGCTGCTCGGGGCTGCGCTCCTTCCAGTGCCTGGCCAGCGCGTCCTGAGTCATCGCCTCGAAGTTGAAAAGCCCGCGGGCGACCTCGCGGATCTGGGTTCGGCGCTTTTCGGCGTTCTTGGGCTGCTTGAGCCGAGGGTCCTGGACGATCTTGAGCACCCGGTCGACGGATGCCTTCACCTGGTCGGTGGCCGGGCCGGCCCAGGCCGTGGCGGCGGCCAGCGCGACACCCACCGCCATCGTCACGGCGAATCCCTTCGCTGGGGTCATAATCGTTCTCCTCCTTGGGCAAGGCAAGCCGCGTGCCGGCTGCCGTCCTCAGCGGTTGGACGGGGCGAGCCGGGCCGGCGTTCGGCCCGTCAGTTCTCTGACAGCCGGCTCAGATCCGGCCGAGGAGGACACCGGCGAAGGCCTCGATGGCCCCGCGCTCGGTACGGCTCTCCAGCGGAAGATACGGCGCGAGGCGGTCGAGCAGGCCAGCGTACCGGGCGGTGAGGGCGGCGGCCAGCCCGTCGAACGGCGCCTGGACGGCGAAGGCCTCGAGCATCTCGTCGGTGATGAGCGCCGCCATCCCGGGCCAGTCCCCTTCCACCGACTTCCGGTGGAGCCGCGGCATCAGGTCGGCCCAGCCGTGGGCGGCCAACACCGGCTCGTAGGTCCGGGTCGAGGCGTAGAAGGCGACCTGGGCCCGGACCTGCTCGCGGGCCTCCGCCGTCTCGGCCGGCGTCCGTCCGGTGACCATGAAGACCGAGGTGATCAGGGTGATGTCGGCGCGACGCCGCCCGCTCTTGGCCAGCCCCGCCTCGATGTGGGGGAGGGCGAACTCCCGGAGATACTTGACCGAGTGGAAGGGGTGGAGGTGGACTCCCTCGCACAGCTCGCCGGCCAGCCGGAGGTTGTAGGCGTTGACGGCCGCGATGTAGATGGGGATCCGCGGGTGCGCGATGGGCATCGGGGCGAAGAACGGGGTCATGAGCGTGAGATTGTAGTGCTCGCTGCGGAAGTCGAGCCGCTGGCCGGTCTGCCAGCACTCCCACAGCGCCCGGAGCGCCCCAATGTAGTCGCGGAGGCGCGGGCCCGGCGCCGTCCAGGGGACCGAGAAGCGGCGCTCGTTGTGGCCCTTGACCTGAGTCCCGAGCCCCAGGAGCAGGCGGCCCCCGGAGGCGGCCTGGAGATCCCAGGCGGTGTGGGCGACCACGGTCGGGCTTCGCGGAAAGGCGACGACAATGGCGGTGCCGAGGCTCACCCGACTGGTGTGCTCGGCGGCCAGCGCCAGCGGCAGGAACGGGTCGTGCTTCGTCTCCGACGCCCACAGGCCGTCGAAGCCCAGGGCTTCCGCGTCGCGGGCGAGGGCGGGGACGTCGCGGAGGCTGTCGATGGCGATGTTGATGTCGAGTTTCATCGGTCAAGCCTGGTAGGCCATCGCTTCCAGCCGCGCAATCCGCTCCTGGATCGGCGGGTGCGTGGCCAGCAGATCGGCGAAGGCGCCCTCGCGCTCGTTCACGGCCCGCTCGAGCGGATCGGTGATGCAGAGGTGGGCGGAGCCCCGGGCCACCCGGCGCGTGGGCGCCGTGGCTGCCGCCAGCTTCCGCAGCGCGTTGGCCAGCCCTATCGGGTTCCGGGTCAGCTCGGCGCCCGAGGCGTCGGCCAGGTACTCCCGGCTCCGGGAGACCGCGGTGGCCAGGAGCTGGCCGACGATGGGCGCCAGGATGATGGCGAGCAGCCAGACCACGAAGACGACCACCGCGACCGGGCCCGAGATCGGACTCCGGTCGTCATCGTCGCTCCGCCCGCGCAGGCGCACGTTGCGGGCCCAGTCGCTGAGGAGGAGCACCGCGCCGAGAAGGGCGGCGACCACGGTCATCGTCCGGATGTCGTAGTTCCGGATGTGCGACATCTCGTGGGCGATCACCCCCTGCAGCTCGTCCCGGTTCATCGCCATGAGGAGCCCGGTGGTGACCGCGATCGAGGCGTGCTCGGGGTCCCGGCCGGTCGCGAACGCGTTCGGATCCGGCTCGTCGAGGACGTAGACCTTCGGCATCGGGAGCCCGGACGCGATGGCCATCTCGGTGACCACGTTCACGAGGACGCGCGCGTTGGGATCGTCGAGGCGGACCGGCCGCGCCTGGCTGGAGGCGAGGACCGCCCGGTCCCCGAAGCGGTAGCCGAAGAAGGCCGACACTCCGCCCACCGCCGTGGCCAGCAGCGCCGCCACCGGGATCGGCGTCTGGCCCCGGCGGACGGTGCGGGCCGCGTCGTAGCCGAAGACGAAGAGGTCGAACCCGAACCCGAGGAAGGCGAGGAACAGCACGAACCCGCCGATGAGGACCCAGGTCGTGCGCCGGTTGGCTGCCTGCTCGGCGAAGAGGTTACGCGGGGTCTTGGAGCCGGCGTGGACCGGTTGGGCGGCCGCCATGGGGTCAGACGGAGTCATGCCCTCAGCGGGCGCCGAGGTCCACCCGCGGCACCGCCCGCTCGGCGGCGTCCATCTGGAAGAACTCGGCGGGCTGGAACCCGAGGCCGGTCGCCACGAGGTTCAGGGGAAATACCTGCTGGCGGGTGTTGTAGCGGGCGACCATGTCGTTGTAGAGCTGGCGGGCGAACCCGATCCGGTTCTCCGTGCTCACCAGCTCCTCCTGGAGGACGAGGACGTTCTGGTTGGCCTTGAGGTCGGGGTAGCGCTCCATCACCGCCATCAGCCCCGCCACCGCTTGGCTGAGCCGGCCTTCGGCGGCGCCGGCCTGGGCGGCGCCGGAAGCGGTCATTGCGCGCGTCCGGGCCTCGGTCACTCGCTGGAGCACCTCGCGCTCGTGCTGGAGGTAGCCCTTCACGGCCTCGACCAGGTTCGGGATGAGGTCGTGGCGGCGCTTGAGCTGGACGTCGATCTGCGCCCACGCGTTCTTCACCTGGTTCCGCAGCCACACCAGGCTGTTGTAGAGCCAGACGAGGATGCCCACCAGCACGGCCAGGACTACCCACAGCAGACTCATGGGTCTCGCCCTTCCTCAAATACGGTAGCGGCGAAGCCCGGCGCCTCAGCCACCGGCTGAGCCGGTGGCGTGGAGCACGCAGTCGCCCAGGGTGCCGGCGGCCAGCTGAGCCGCCAGGGCGGCGCGCTGGATCTTGCCGCTGGAGGTCTTGGGGATGGTGTGGGGGCGGACCAGCAGGACACGCGCGGGCCGCAGCCCGCGCCGCCGGTGCAGCTCGGCGGCGATACCGCGAGCCAGCGCCGAGAGCTGGTCGGCGGGGACGGCCTCGTGGCGGAGCTCGGCGACGATGTGGAGGCGCTGCGTGCCCGTCCGCGCGCTCTCGATCCCGACCGCGGCCGAGTAGCGGATCCACGAGAGCCCGTCCACGATCTCCTCGACGTCGGCGGGGGCGACGTTGGCGCCGCCCACGATGATCAGGTCCTTGATGCGCCCGGTCACGTAGAGGTACCCCTCGGCGTCGAGGAAGCCGAGGTCCTCGGTGTGGAGCCAGCCGTCCCGGAGGACGCGGTCGCTGGCGTCAGGGTCGCGGTAGTAGCCCTGCATGACGCCGGGGCTCTGGACCAGGATCTCCCCGCCGGCGCCCACCGCCGCCCCGGGCCGACCGTCGGCTCCGGCGATGGCTACCCGCACCCCCGGGCAGGGGTGGCCGACCGAGACGACGCTGCCCGAGTCGTCGAGGCGGACCGGGTGACCCGGCGGCCAGATGGCCACCGCCAGGGTCGCCTCGGCGAGCCCGTACGCCGGGCAGAAGGCGTTCTTGACCGCGAAGCGCTCCTCGAAGGCCCGGATGGTCGAGAGCCGCACCGTCTCGGCGCCGGAGAGCGCCATCCGCAGGCTTCCGAGATCGAGGCCGGTCGGGTCCCCGACGTTCCGTACGCAGTTCCGGTAGCCGAAGTCGGGGGCCACCGTGAAGACACCGCGGTGGGCGGTGATCGCCTCCAGCCAGGCCCGCGGGTTGCGCAGGTCCGGAGGCAGGAGGACGAGGGGCGCGCCGGTGTACAGCGGCACGAAACCGCACCCGATCAGCCCCATGTCGTGGTAGAGCGGGAGCCAGCTCACCACGGTGTCCGCCGGCCCCATGCCCACCGCTTCCCGCATCAGCCGCACCGTCGCCACCACGTTGGCGTGGGTCAGGACCACGCCGCGCGGCACCGCGGTGCTCCCCGAGGTGTACTGGAGGAAGCAGACGTCGTCCTCCCGCAGCGCCGGCAGCCGGGCCGGAGGCGAACCTTCCTCCAGGCGGTCCGGGGTCAGGTAGTGGCGGACGGCGGGCGCCTCGGCCCGGGCCGCCTCGACGTCGTCGCGGAACCAGTCCACCGTGATGACGGCTTGCGCCTCGGCGTCGCGGAAGATCCGGGCCTTCAGTTCCGGCGCCAGCGTCGGGTAGAGGGGCACCGGCACCGCCCCGATCGCCACCGCTCCGAAGAAGGCGAAGAAGAATTCCTCGCAGGTGGGCAGGACGAGCACGACCTTGTCCCCCGGCCCGAGGCCGAGCCCGGCGAGGGCGCCCGCGTAACGGAGGCTGGTGGCATGAAGCCGGCTGCAGGTGAGCGGGCGATCGAAGAGCGTCAGGTAGAGGCCGTCGGGATCGGCGGCCCCTCGCCCGGCCACGAAGTCCCACAGCGTCCGGGCCGACGCGGAACCCCAGAGCGTCATGAGCGGGCCGATTGTAGCACTCTCGGGAATCGCCCTGGGCGTCGGGAAACCCCTAACCGGCCGGCAGCCGTTGCGCCACCTGGACGAATTCTCGCCACCATCATCGGCTGCCAGCCGAGTAACCGCGCGTCATCCTGGAAGAGCGACGCTGGCACGCGACATGCTGCCCTCGAAGGCCGTGCGGCGCCCCTCCCATTACCTCGTGATTGTTCGCGCGGGTCAGGCGGCGATCTTCGAGGCCCTCAAGCGAGACCTGGCCCAGGAGCCGCATCCGGCCACCCTCATCTGGGACCGGCGGTCTACGGCGCCCGAGGGTAAGCCGGACCGCTCACGGAGCGAACGTCGGGCAATGCCGGATTCGACCTGGCAGACGCACGGGTTTCACGTCGTGGAGGCGGACCGCTCGCTGCTCGACCTCGGGGACGCCTTCCCGAACCCGGCGGCCGAGGCTCAACGCCAGATGGACCTCTACCGGGCCGCGTCCGGACACGGCGGGAGCGATCCATCGTTCCCGGGTCGTTACGAGCGGTCCTTCGGGCTCGAGATGTTCAAGGCGAGGCTGCGGGCGAGAGTCGACGACCATTGGGCCCAGGTCGCTCACGGCAGCGCCCCACCACGATGACAGGTTCAGCGGGTCGGACGATCCCCGCTCCCGCGACGCTCTCCGTCAGGCCGCGCGCCTGACGGCCTCGCCCGGCCGATCCGGCCGGCGACCAGGACTGCTCGCCACACATCTGCGTCACGGCCGTCTCTGCCGCGCGAGCTTTCGCGAGCGACGGTGACGACGAGGCCCTCCTGATCCGGGGAGTGGCGCCGAACTGCCCAGACCGGCCGGTTCCTGGCCACTGCGCGCGGCGCGGGCGCTCAGGCGAGACTCCAAGGCGAGAAAGCGTCAAAGTCTCCATGGGTTATGGGACGTCTTCGGCGGTGGCCCTCTGGTTGCACTCACGAGGCTTCGACTTGGGCGGCGACATGAACACAGTGTGGCGTCGAGGACCTGGCTGGATGCTCGCGGCGGGCGTGCTGCTGCTCGTGCTCAGCCCCGGAGCCGCCCGCGCGTGCGACTTCAAAGGGACGCCGGTCAACGGCACCCTGACTGGCGTGCTGCTGGAGACCACCGAACACGTCTCGCTCCGCCCCGGGAGCGTGAGGGAAGCCCACGCCCGAGAAGCTGGCACGCTCTCAAATGGGTGTGGCACGCTGACCGGCCTGGAGGGCACCATCAAGGTGCGCGCCACGTCGTGGATCCCGATGGACCCCACGACCCACGACCTGGGGGTGGGGCCGATCGCGGGTTCGTTTCAGACGGGGACGTCAGTCGGGGGGCTTCTGCTCGGCTCTCTGGATTTCGGACCGACGAACAGCGGGGTCACCGACTGCGGGGGCGGGCCCTGCCCGTTCGCGTGGACGTCCGGCACGTGGATGATGTCGTCTCCGACCCCCCTGGTGGGGTCGTTCACGGGCGTCGCCCTCATCCCGTTTGGCTGTTCGCTGGCGCCGGGGTGGTGCTACCTCGATCCGACCGGCACGATGGGTCCGGCCTGGACCCCGATCCCGGTTCCGCCCGAGGCGACCGAGCGGCGCGGGCACCCGGAGGCCGCGTTCGTGATCACCCTCCACCATTAGCTCATCCGGGGCTGACGGCCCCGACGCCCTGAACCCGACCCGACCCTTGCGACGCTTCCTCAGTCCGTCCAGTCGGCGAGGAAGACGTTGAACTCGCGGGGCCCGGCGGCGCCGCGATTGGAACAGAAGGAGCCCCCGGCGGTCGAGCGCCCAGCCCGTCGCCGTTACTGGGCCTCCGGCAGCCCCGCCGCCTTCCGGATCTTGGCGAGTTGTCCGGCGTGGTCGTTCCAGTGGAAGTCGAACATGGCGCCGACGTAGACGGGCAAGGAGATCTCGTCGGTCCCCATGAACTGCTTGAACAGGGGAATGCGGGCTTTCCGTCGGGTGAGGTCGGCCTCCGGCACGCCGGCCAGGTAATCGAAGGCGCTGCGGCGCTGAGCATCGAGGGCGTCCACGAGCTGCTTGAGCGACATCGTCCGGCGCTCCGGCGTCAGGTCCACCAGACCCGGCTCGATGTCGAGCAGCGGCAGGTCGCCCTCGGCAAACGACTTCAGCACCTTGACCGCGTCCCAGTCTCGCTCGCAGAGGAGGTGGGTCAGCACCTGCCGGGTCGTCCACTCGCCGGGCGCGTCGGCACGCTCCAGGTGGGGCTCCATCCCGGCCAGCTGCCGGGTGAGGTGCCCCCAGGCGCTGTCAGTCTTCTTCCGCAACTCGTCCACGGTCTTGTTCGCCATGTGTGCTCACCTCCGTTGTTCGAGGGTGGCCTGTACCGTTGCCTCCGCGCCTTCGCGGACGTACGTGACCTCGATCGTGTCGCCGGGGCGGCGGCTGCGCAGCGCGAAGGTCAGGTCATCGAGCGTGCGCACCGTGACGCCGGCGAAGCGGACGATCCGGTCGCCGGCGCGGAGCCCCGCCCGATCGGCCGGGCTGCCCGTGCGGACGCCGGAGAGCCGGACGCCCGGCTCCGGCGTCTCGCCGAAGTCGGGGACGAGGCCGAAGAAGGGCCCATAGCCGCCGCCCCCGCCGGCCGGCGGCGCAGCCGCCACCGGGGCGTCGACGAACGGGAGCCGATCGTCGCGGTCGGCCAGGCCGCGCACCACCCGGTAGGCGACCGCCACCACCCGGCGGAGGCCGTCGGCGTTGATCTTGTCGGGGGTGTCGCTCGGCCGGTGGTAGTCGCCGTGGGGGCCGGTGAAGAAGAAGACCACCGGGCGCTCGCGGCTCAGAAACGCGGTGTGGTCGGAGGGGCCGATCCCGTCGCCACGCAGCACGAGCCGGACGTCGAGCCCGGCCGCCGCCTGCTCCACGAGCGCCCGCAAGCCCTGGCCGGTGTCCACGCCCATCGCGTAGAGCCGCCGGTCCTGCATCCGGCCGACGCTGTCGAGGTTCACCATCGCGACCGTCCGCTCGATCGGGACCGGCGGCTGCCGGACGTAATGACTCGATCCGAGCAGCCCCAGCTCCTCCCCGGCGAAGGCGATGAAGACCAGGCTGCGGCGGGCGCTGCCGGCGCGGGCGAAGGCCTCGGCCAAGCCGAGCACGGCGGCGGTGCCGGAGGCGTTGTCGTCGGCGCCCGGGTGGACCTCGTCGGCGTGGCTGGGATCGAGCGAAAAGGGGCTTCCACGGCCGAGGTGGTCGTAGTGGCCGCCTACCACGACCGCCTCGTCCCGCCGGGCCGGGTCGGTCCCCGCCAGCAGGCCCACCACGTTGGCGGTCGGGCCGTGCTCGCGGGCGAGCGCCACCCGGACACGCACGGTCAGGCCCGGCAGCGGCTGCGAGCGGGGCGCGAGCGCCCGGTCGATCTCGGCCTGGCGGGCGGCCAGGTGCGTCCCCGCCGGCGCCAGGATCGTGTCCCCGACGCCGCGGGTCGCGCTGACGGCGACGATCCCCCACGCCGGCGTCGTGCCGCGGATCGGGTGGGGCGTGTCCTGGGGGTGCAGGGGACTCTCGACCACGATGACGGCGGCGGCGCCGTGCTCGCGTAGGCGATCGAGCGGATCGTCTCAGCGCTGGTGGTGGTCTCGACCACGATGACGGCGGCGGCGCCGTGCTCGCGCGCGTTCAGGACCTTGTGGCGGAGCTCCGTATAGTGGAAGTGCTCGGGCCGCCGGAACGGGCCTTGCGGGTCCGACTCCCGGGGCTCGCCGGTCATGACGAGCACGACCTTGCCCCGTGCGTCGAGTCCCGCGTAGTCGTCGTAGCCCAGCGGCGGCGCAGTGATCCCGTACCCGGCGAAGACGGCCTCGCCGGTGACCTCGCCGTCGTCGGAGAACGTGAAGGGGAGGAAGTCGGTCGCCGCCGCCAGAGTACGGGGCACCGGGCCGGCGCCGGCGATCTCGAGCGTGTTCCCGGAGCCGAGGCGCACCCGGGTGAGCACCGTGAAGCGCTGCAGGTAACTTCCGCCGTCGCCGAGTGGCCGGAGGCCGACGCGCTTGAAGTGGTCGGCGAGATAGGCCGCGGCCCGATCCGCGCCCGCGGTGCCCGAGGCCCGGCCTTCCATGGCCGGGGCCGCCAGGTCGCGCACCCAACCGAGGAGCCGAGCGGCATCGGGCAGGGGATCGGGCGCCGCCCCGGCGAGGGTGGCCAGGGCCACCGCCAGCCCGACGGCGGCTCCCAGGCGCCACTTCCCGGCGGGCGGACTCACCGCGGGAACTCGATCAGGCGAAACGCTTCGGCGTACGTGTATCCGTGCGGCTTGCCGACATCGGCGGCGCGCTGGCGAACCAGCCCTTCGACCACGCCGAAGTCTTTGAGCTGGCTGGCATGACAGCGGAGGGCGGCGAGCTTCTGCTCCATGGTCGCGCTGACGTCCACGAAGGTATCGGGCTCGGCGTGCCCCATGACGTAGACCTCGCGGACCTTGTGGGGCTGCCAGCCCTCGGCCAGCAGCTCGGGGAAATGGAGGCGGTCGCGCGCGTAGGGGTAGACGGCGTCGAGGGCCAGGCGGCCGGCGTGGCGATGGTCGCGGTGGCCCGAGTAGGGATTCAGGCTGGGGAAGGGGTTCTGGGTGACGATGCGATCGGGGCGGAAGCGGCGGATGGCGCGGACGACGTCACGCCGGGCCTCGCGAGTGTCCTCCAGCTCGCCGTCGGGGTAACCGAGGAAGACCAGGTCCTTCACTCCCAACGTCCCCGCCGCTGCCCGCTGCTCCGCCTCCCGGATCGCGGCCAGCCGCTCGGGGGTCATGGCCGGATCCTCGGAGCCCCGGTTGCCGCTGGTCGCGACGCAGTAGAAGACCTCCTGTCCCTCGGCGACCCAACGAGCCAGGCTCCCCGCGCAGCCGAACTCGGCGTCGTCGGGGTGGGCGACCACGACCAGGATCCGTCCACTGCCGGGCACGGGGCCTCCTCTCCGGCTGAACCGCCTGCGATCGGGGTTCACTCTATCACGCGCCCCAAGCCCCCGCCGGGACAGCGTCCCCGGCCGCGCCCGCGACAATTCAGTTGACCGCGGCATAACGGCGGTTTATGATTTCGCTCGACTCTTGTTTGGCTAAGGAGTCAACCCTAAAAAATGAAGAAGGCCAAGGCGGACTACCTCATCCAGTCGGTCAGCCGGGCGCTCGACATCCTCGAGGCCTTCGTCGTCGGCCAGGAGGAGCTAGGCGTCACCGAGCTGTCCCGGAAGCTCAAGCTCCACAAGAACAACGTCTTCCGGCTCCTGGCCACGCTGGAGACCCGGGGCTACGTCGAGCAGGACAAGGTGACCGGCAACTACCGGTTGGGTATGAAGACCTTCGAGGTGGCGAGCGTGTTTCTCCACCACCTCGGCCTCGTCAAGCAGGCGCGCCCCGTGCTGGAGCAACTCGCGGCCGAGACCGGCGAAGCCGCCTACCTGGCGGTGCTCGAAGGGCCGTGGGCGGTCGCCGTGGACATGGTCGACACCGTCCACGCGGTGCGGGTCGTGCCGTGGCTCGGCCAGCGCTTCCCGGCCCACGCCGCCGCGCTCGGCAAGGCCCAGCTCGCGTTTCGCCCCCAGGACGAGCTGGAGCAGCTCTGGAAGAATCACGAGCTGACCGCCGTGACGTCGCGGACCGTCAGCGACGCGTCCCGGCTCGGGGAGGAGCTGTCCCGCATCGCGGCCGAGGACGTGGCGCTCGAAGACGAGGAGGCGGCGCCCGGCGTGCGGGGCATCGCCGCGCCCGTGCGTGACTACCAGAAGCGCGTCGCCGGTGCCATCGGGATCGTGGGTCCGGCCTCACGCCTCACGCACGAGCGCCTGAGCGGCGAGCTGGCGCCGCGGGTCAAGGCCGCCGCCCACGCCCTGTCCAGGCGTCTCGGCTACGCGGTGACCGCGGGCTGACGGCGCGCGACCGCTTCCGCCGACGCCAGCGCCGGGCGCTGCGCGCGAGTGGGCTCGTCATCCTGACGCTGGCTGCCACCGGCGCGCTTCTCGTCACCCCTCGGCTGGCCGCGCTCCGGATCGGGGGCGTGAGCCTCGCCTGGTGGGCCGCGGGCGCCGCCTTTGCGCTGCTCCTGCTCGCGCTGGCCGACCGCCCGCGCTCCCCGCGCGGGTCCCGCTGATCCGTGCTGGCCCGGGCGCTTTGCCTGACCGCCGTCTGGCTGTCGCCGGCGGCGCTCCTCGGGCTGGCCCCGCTCCTTCTCGCTGACGGTACGCGCGGACTCGGCCCACCACTCGCCCTGGGCGGCGGTGCCGTGCTGGCGGCCGTGCTGCTGGCCGGGCCGTGGGCGAGGGTCCCGACCGACCGGGGGACGCTGGTCGACCTCGGGCGACGGCGCTGGCCGTCGGCCGCGCTCCAGCCCCTCGCGGTCGCCACCGCCGGCTCCGCGTTCCTGTTCGTGTGGGCTCAGCTCGCTGCGCTCGGGGAGCTGGGCCGCGCGCTCGGCTGGCCACGGCCGCTCCCGATCGGCGTGGCCGTCATCGCGCTCGCCCTCGCCGCCTGGCGCCGGGAGGCCGGGGCTCCGGCCGCCGCATTCGGGGCCGCGCTGGCCCTGATGGGCTTGGTGGTGCCTCTGATCGCCGTGCTGGCGGCGACCGATCCCGTCTGGCCCCGCGTGTGGGCAGAGGTCGCGTCCCGCCCCGACCTCGTCTTCGCCGCCGACGGGCCGTGGGTCCGCGACGGACACCCGGTGCACGGTGTCGGACGCGAGCTGATGCTGCCGGTGACCGAGGAGCAACGGGTGGTGCTCCTCGGGCGCGGGCCCGTCCGGGTGGAGGCGTGGGAAGGTGGGACGTCGCGCCAGCACATCGCCGCGCCCGTCGACCTGACGCTCCGGCCCGGCGACCGCCTGGTCGTCCCTGACGGGTTTCCCGTGCGCTTCGAGGCTGGCCGTCGCATCCCGGGGGCGCCGCCGAGCGGGATTGCGTGGGCCGACCTGCCGGAGCGGCCGTACGACCAGGGGCGCCTGGTGGGGCTCGGGGTCGCCCTCGCCTTCGGCGCACTCGGCCTGGCGCCCGGGCACGCCCTGCTGCCGGCTGGCCGTGCCGGTGACAGGGCCGCCGTGCTGGCCGCCGCCCTGGCCATCGTCGGACTGGCCGCGTCGCTGCTCTGGAGCCTGTACGCTGCGTGGCTGGTGCCGGAAGTTTACCTCGGCGGCGTGGCGGGAAGCGAGGTCTACGAGCTACCGGGCGCGGTGGCGGCCCTCGGCAGTGTCGGCCCCGCCCTCCGCGACCTCGCGCTACTCGGCCTGGCGGCCGGTGGATTCACGGGCGCCCTGGCCGCCCTCGCCGGTGCCGCCCGGGCGGCGTGGCCCGAACACCACGGCGCCGCCCTCGTGCTCGCCTTCGTAGTCCCGGCCGCGGTGCTGGCGGCGGCGGCGCCGGTCGGCGCCTGGCCGGTCCTCATCGCCGCCTTCGGCCTCGCCGCATCCGCGGCCGCCCCGGCGGCCGTCCTCGCCGGCTGGCGCGAACGGCTGAGCCCACGGGGGGTGGCGATGGGAGCGAGCGTGGGTCTCGTGGTCTTCGTCGGACTCACGGTCGGCCACCTCTGGCAGCTGGCGGGGCTGGGAGGGGCCGCCCCCGAGTCGTGGGTCGGCTTCCTCGCTGCCTGGCCGTCGCTGACGGCGATGCCGCTCAACGCGCTGGTCGCCTGGACCCTCTCGCCGGGGCCGCGGCCATCCCCCCGGGCGCCGCTCTCACCCGGCTTCGCCGACTTGCAGGGCTAAGAAGCACCCGGCAAGAATTGCACGCGCGCAACGCGTCGTCACGCGAACAGGTGCGATGGCAGGCGCGGTTAGCGGCGAGGCACCCGGCTTGCTCTGTCGGAGGGCATGAGGCCGGGAGGTCATCTCGTCACCGCCGTCGGGCTCGGCGCCCTCGCGTACGCCAAGACCGGCTCGCCGGCCCTGGTCGCGGGCTGCGTCGCCGGCGCGTTCCTGATCGACACCGACCACTACCTCGACTACCTGGCCGTCGAGGGTCAGTGGCGGCGCCCGAGCCCGCTCGCGTTCCTACGCTATGCCTTCGCGCTCCGGACCCGCCGCCACGTGCTGCCGCTCCACTCCCTGGAGCTGATGGTGGCGCTCGCGCTGCTGGCTCACGTGTGGCCGGAGCCGATGCTGCTCGGCTACCTCGCCGGCGCGATGCTCCACCTGGTCCTCGACATCGCGGTGAACGGCGAGCATCTCCACCAGCCACTCCTCTTCTACTGGTTCGTCTACCGCGCATGGCATGGGTTCGCCCCCCAGCGGCTCATCACCCCGGTGACGCTGCCGCCCGACGCCGGCCGGCGCCCCATCCGCGAGTTCTTCACCTGGCGGCCCGCCGAGCGGCCCCTCCCTGTGCCCGACGCCGGCGAGACCCCCGCCGCCGACATCACGCCTCGGCTCCCTTCCGCGGCGACCTAGCCGCCACACCCCTGCTTCGCGCCTCGCGGGCCCTGACTTGCGCCCGCGCGGGTCTTCGGCAACAATAACGACGTCGCGATTCCGACGACGCCGAATCCCGATCTCTCGCCGAAGCGGTGATCATGGCTTCTGACCGTATCGTCATCCGGGGCGCCCGCGAGCACAACCTCAAGAACATCGACCTCGAGATCCCCCGCGACCGCCTGGTCGTGGTCACCGGCCTGTCGGGGTCGGGGAAGTCCTCCCTCGCCTTCGACACCATCTACGCCGAGGGCCAGCGCCGCTACGTCGAGAGCCTCTCGGCCTACGCCCGGCAGTTCCTGGAGCAGATGGAGAAGCCGGACGTGGACTCGATCGAGGGGCTGTCGCCGGCGATCTCGATCGAGCAGAAGACGACCTCCAAGAACCCCCGCTCGACGGTCGGCACCGTCACCGAGATCTACGACTACCTCCGCGTCCTCTACGCGCGGGTCGGCGTCCCCCACTGCCCGACGTGCGGCCAGGCCATCGCCGCGCAAACCGTCCAGCAGATGGTGGACCGCGTGCTCACGCTGCCGGCGGGAAGCCGGATCCTGATCCTGGCCCCCGTGGTCCGCGGCCGCAAGGGCGAGTACCGGAAGCTGTTCTTCGACCTCGGCCGGCAGGGCTACACCCGCGTCCGGGTCAACGGGAAGGTCCGCGAGCTGGGTGAGGAGATCGAGCTGGACAAGTACAAGAAGCACACCATCGAGGTGGTCGTGGACCGCCTGGTCGTCAAGGACACCATCGCCACCCGGTTGGCCGACTCGCTGGAGACCGCGCTCAAGCTCGCCGAAGGCGTGGTGATCGTGGAGATGGTGGACGGCGGCCAGGCCTTCGTCTTCTCCGAGCGGCTGGCCTGCGCGCGGTGCGGTCTCTCGTTCCCCGAGATCTCGCCCCGGATGTTCTCGTTCAACAACCCGTACGGGGCCTGTCCCGAGTGCGGCGGGCTGGGGACGCGGTTCGAGCTGGACCCCGACCTGGTCGTGCCCGATCCCCGGAAGTCGCTGACCGAAGGTGCGCTGGCGCCGTGGGCCGGGCGGGAGTCGGTCTACTTCCGGCAGACGCTCCAGGTGCTCGCCCGCCGCCGCCGGTTCAGCCTCGACAAGCCGTGGCGGGAGCTGCCCCGGGCGACCCGCGAGCTGATCCTCCACGGCACCGGCGAGGATGGCGGCTTCGAAGGGATGCTGGCCGCGCTCGATCGGCGACACCGGGAGACGACCTCGGAGGAGACGCGGCTCGAGATCGAGCGCTTCATGTCCGAGCGGCCGTGCCCGGCTTGCCAGGGCGGTCGGCTGCGGCCGGAGAGCCTCGCGGTGCGGGTGGGTGGCCAGTCGATCCGGGAGGTCGGCGCGCTCACCATCAAGCAGGCGGCGGCGTTCTTCGAGACGCTGACCCTCGGCCAGCGGGAGCAGGCGATCGCCCGCCGAGTGCTCAAGGAAGTACGCGAGCGGCTCGGCTTCCTGCGCGACGTCGGCCTCGACTACCTGACCCTCGACCGGGCGGCGGCGACGCTGGCGGGCGGCGAAGGGCAGCGGATCCGCCTGGCTACCCAGATCGGCTCCAGCCTGGTCGGCGTCCTGTACATCCTCGACGAACCCTCGATCGGCCTTCACCAGCGGGACAACCGGCGGCTCCTCGACACCCTCCTGCGGCTGCGCGACCTCGGCAACACGGTGCTGGTCGTGGAGCACGACGAGGAGACCATCCGGGCCGCCGACCACGTGATCGACCTCGGTCCGGGGGCCGGCGAGCTGGGCGGCTACCTGGTGGCGACCGGGACCCCGGCCGAGATCATGGCCGACCCCAAGTCGCTGACCGGGCGCTACCTGGCCGGCGAGCTGCGCATCCCGCTGCCGCTGATCCGCCGGCCGGGCAGCGGCAAGTGGCTCACCGTCCACGGCGCCCGCGAGCACAATCTGAAGGGCATGCCGATCCGGGTCCCGCTCGGGACGTTCACCTGCATCACCGGGGTCTCCGGCTCCGGGAAGTCCACGCTGGTCAACGACATCCTCTACCGGGCGCTGGCCCAGGTCTTCCACCGCGCTCAGGAGAAGCCGGGCGCCCACGACCGGATCGAGGGGCTCCAGCACCTCGACAAGGTCATCAACATCGACCAGTCTCCCATCGGGCGGACTCCGCGCTCGAACCCGGCCACCTACACCGGCGTCTTCGCCTTCATCCGGTCGCTCTTCGCGCGGACGCCCGACGCTCGCGCCCGCGGCTACGCGCCGGGGCGCTTCTCTTTCAACGTCAAGGGCGGGCGGTGCGAGGCCTGCCAGGGGGACGGGCTGGTGAAGATCGAGATGCACTTCCTGCCCGACGTCTACGTGACCTGCGAGGTGTGCAAAGGCAAGCGCTACAACCGGGAGACGCTGGAGATCCGTTACAAGGGCCGGAACATCGCCGAGGTCCTGGAGATGACGGTCCGGGAGGCCCTGGCCTTCTTCGAGCCGGTGCCCCCGATCCGCCAGAAGCTCCGGACGCTCCACGACGTGGGGCTCGACTACATCCGGCTCGGCCAGCCCGCCACCACGCTCTCGGGCGGGGAGGCCCAGCGGGTGAAGCTCTCGGCCGAGCTCTCCCGCCGGGCGACCGGGCGGACGCTCTACATCCTGGACGAGCCCACCACCGGCCTCCACTTCGCCGACATCCAGCGGCTGCTCGACGTCCTCAACCAGCTCGTCGAGCAAGGGAACACGGTGGTGGTGATCGAGCACAACCTCGACGTCGTCAAGACGGCCGACCACATCGTCGATCTCGGGCCCGAGGGCGGCGACGAGGGAGGCCGGGTGGTCGCCACCGGGACCCCGGAGGCGGTCGCCGCCGAAGCGCCCCACTCCTATACGGGGCAGTTCCTGCGCCGCGTTCTCGCCCTCCGATGAGATGCCGTAGCTGGTGGCTCCTGGCGGCGGCGCTCGCCTTGGCCGTACCGGCGGCGGCCGAGGAGGACGAGGAGCCGGCCCGCGAGGTGTACGTCCCCCACCCCGAGTTCCGGGCCTACGGCGACCTGGACCAGCTGACCGTCGAAGGGGTCACGCTGATCCGCGTCCGCCGGCCGGACCAGAGCGAGGCGCTGGTGGCCCGCGAGGAGGCCGGGTGGGAGCACGTCGTCCTGGACGGGTTCCGGCTCGCCTTCTACAGCCAGGCCAAGCAGCCGCTCCGGCGCGGCCCCGGCCGGCACGTGATCGTGCAGGACTGGTCGGGCGGCGCCCACTGCTGCTTCGATTACTACGTGCTGCACGTCCAGGGTACCGCAGTGCGCCGGGAGGGGATGATCCGGGCCGGCGACTGTGACCTCCGGGTCGCCGATCTGGACAACGACGGGAACTTCGAGCTGATCGGCTGCGACGCCCGCTTCGCCTACGGCTTCGACCTGTCGTTCGCCGAATCGCCGCTGGTGCCGCTCGTCTACACCTTCCGGGACCGGGGCTACGTCCCCGACAATCGCCGCTTCCCCCAGGTCTTCCGCTTCCGCATCGCCCGCGACCGTCGCCGCCTCGCCGAAGCCGGGCAGGCGGGCGACCCCCGGGCGGCGCGGGCGGCGGCGATCAGCCTCCTGCTCCACCAGCTCTACGGGGGGTGGGTGACCGACGCCTGGTGTAACTTTGCCCGCGCGTATCGGTGGGCGGACCGGGCGGCAGTGCGGCAGGAGGTGCTGGAGACGCTCCGAAAGCCGCCCGATCCCGACGACCCGCGGGTGCCGTCGATCGACCTCGGCTACGCGCTGGCGCCACCGGGTCGCTGCGGCTGAGGCGCCGCCCCGGCGCCTCCCGGCCCGCTCCCGCCTGTGCTACGATTCGTGTACCGCCCCAGCCCGCGCTGACGCTTCCGAGGAGGCGCAATGGCCATCGAAATCTCGCGCATCCGCAATATCGGCTTCGTCGGCCACGGCGGCGTCGGCAAGACGTCCCTCGTCGAGGCGATCCTCCACCGCACCGGCATGACGAGTCGGCTCGGGCGGGTGGACGACGGCACGGCGGCGATGGACTTCGATCCCGAGGAAGTCAAGCGGAAGATCTCCATCAACACCGCCGTCGCCTTCTGCGACTATCGCGACCACCGCTTCCACCTCGTCGACATGCCCGGGTACGGCGACTTCGTGGCCGAGGCGCGGGCCGGACTGCGGGTCGTCGAAGGCGCGGTCATCGTGGTCGACGCGGTGGCGGGGGTGGAGGTCCAGACCGAGAAGGTCTCGAAGTACGCCCAGGAGTACGGCCTCCCCCGCCTCTGCCTTGTGAATCGGATGGACCGCGATCGCGCCGACTTCGGCCGGACCCTCGACTCGATCCAGCGGCGGCTCAAGGGCCGGTTCGTGCCGCTCCAGATCCCGGTCGGCCAGGAGGCGGACTTCCGGGGCGTCGTGGACCTCGTCAAGATGAAGGCG
>DASYUM010000265.1:0-10096 GCA_036001225.1 Candidatus Methylomirabilota bacterium
GATGAAGAGCCCGAGGGAGACGAACGGCCGAGATCGCCCCGACGAATCCGGCGGCGCCCCCCCGGCGCGCCCGCGCCTCGGCCGCATCCTGGTGGTCGAGGACGAGCCCGACGTCGCCGAGCTGATCCGGTACAACCTGGCCCGGGAAGGGTACGACGTCCTCCAGACGTCCAACGGCGCCGACGCCCTCCGGCAGGCGCACGACAGCCGGCCGGACCTGCTCCTCCTGGATCTCATGATTCCCCAGCTCAACGGCTGGGAAGTGTGCCGCCGCCTCAAGCAGGACCCGGCCACCCGCGCCATGCCGGTGATCATTCTCACCGCCCGCGTGGAGGAAGGCGACAAGGTGCTCGGCTTCGAGATGGGAGCGGACGACTACGTGACCAAGCCGTTCGCCGTGCGGGAGCTACTCGCTCGGGTCCGGGCCGTGATCCGGCGGAGCGTGTCGGCCGAGCGCGGCGGGAAGGCGCATCAGCTGATGGTCGGCGACCTGGAGATCGATCGCCGCCGGTTCGAGGTGACGATGAAGGGGCGGCCCGTCCTTCTGGGGGCCCTGCTGGCCCTGGTCTTCGCCGCCGGCGCGCCGCCGGCGTCAGCCCAGATGCTCATGAACGGGGCCGGCGCCACCTTCCCGTATCCCCTCTACTCGAAGTGGTTCGACGAGTACACGAAAGTCGATCCGAGTGTCCGCTTCAACTATCAGTCCATCGGCAGCGGCGGAGGAATCCGGCAGATCACCGCCCGCACCGTGGACTTCGGCGCCACCGACGGCCCGATGACCGACGAGCAGCTCAAGGCGGCCAAGGGCGAGCTCTTCCACATCCCGACCGTGCTCGGGGCGGATGTCGCTACCTACAACCTGCCGGGCAACCCGAAGCTCCACTTCACGCCCGACGTGCTCGCGGACATCTTCCTGGGCAAGATCACCAAGTGGAACGACCCGCGCCTCACCGCCATCAACGCGGGGGTCTCGCTGCCGAGCCAGCCGATCGTCGTCGTCCACCGCTCGGACGGGAGCGGGACGACCTACATCTGGGTGGACTACCTGTCCAAGGTGAGCCCGGAGTGGGCCCAGAAGGTCGGACGGGGGACCTCGGTGAACTGGCCGGTGGGGCTGGGCGGCAAGGGGAACGAGGGGGTCGCGGGGCAGGTCAAGAACACGCCCGGCGCCCTCGGCTACGTCGAGCTCGCCTACGCCGTCCAGAACAAGCTGCCGGCGGGCGCCACCCGGAACGAGGCGGGCAAGTTCGTGGAGCCCATGATCGACAGCACGACGGCGGCCGCGGCGGCCGCCGGCAAGGACATGCCGGCCGACTTCCGGGTCTCGCTCACCAATCCGCCCGGCGCCGACGCCTACCCGGTCGCCAGCTTCACCTGGATCCTCGTCTACCGGGACCAGCCGGACGAGGCCAAGGGCCGGGCGCTGGCGAAGTTCCTCTGGTGGGCGGCCCACGAGGGGCAGAAGTACGCGAAGGATCTCCTCTACGCCCCGCTGCCGCCGCCGGTGGTGAAGCAGATCGAGGCGAAGCTCCGGGAGATCCGCTACCAGGGGAAGCCCGTCCTGGCCGCGGCGCAGTGACGGCCGTGAGCACGCCGGCGACGGTCCAGGTCGGAGGGGCACCGGCCGGGCTGCCGCTCCGCCCGCTCGCGGTTCGGCGCCGGTCGGCCTCGGCGGGGGGGGACCGGCTCTACCGGGGGCTGACCCGCGGCGCGGCGCTCGTCCTGCTCCTGCTCGTCGCCGCCATGGTCCTGGAGATGGCGCGCTCCGCGTGGCCGGCCATCCGCGCCTTCGGCTGGCACTTCCTGGTGACGTCGACGTGGGACCCGGTGGCCGAGCAGTTCGGCGCGCTCCCGTTCGTGTACGGGACACTCGTCTCGTCGGCGCTGGCGCTCCTGATCGCGGTGCCGCTGGGCCTCGGCGCCGCGATCTACCTGGCCGAGCTGGCGCCCCTCTGGATCCGGCCGCCGGTGTCGTTCCTCATCGAGCTGGTGGCCGCGGTTCCCAGCGTGATCTACGGGCTGTGGGGGATCTTCGTCCTGGCGCCGGTCCTGCGGGTCTGGGTCGAGCCGGCGCTGGGGACGAGCCTCGGCTTCCTGCCCCTCTTTCAGGGCCCGCCCTACGGGGTGGGCATGCTCGCGGCCGGCATCATCCTGGCGATCATGGTGGTGCCCTACATCACCGCGGTGAGCCGCGAGGTCCTCCGCGCCGTCCCGGACACCCAGCGGGAGGCCGCGCTCGGGCTGGGCGCCACCCGCTGGGAGGTGGTCCGCATCGCCGTGATCCCCTACGGCCGCTCGGGGCTGATCGGGGCCGTGCTCCTCGGCCTCGGCCGGGCTCTCGGCGAGACGATGGCGGTGACCATGGTCATCGGCAACCGGCCGGAGATCTCGCTTTCGCTCTTCGCCCCCGGCTACACCATGGCCAGTGTGATCGCCAACGAGTTCACCGAGGCGACCTCCGACCTCTACCTGGCGGCGCTCGTCGAGGTGGGCCTGCTCCTCTTCGTCATCACGGTGCTGGTCAACGCCCTGGCCCGTCTCCTCGTCTGGAGCGTGGCGCGCGGGCCGCAGGGCGGGCGGCTGTGAGAGCCGGAAGCACCTGGCGCCGCCAGGCGAGGAGCGCGCTCATGGGCGGGCTGGCGGGGCTGGCCGCCCTCGCCGTCATCGCGCCGCTCATCCTCATCTTCGGCTTCCTCCTCTACCAGGGCGCGACCGCGCTCAACCTGGACTTCTTCACGCGCTTGCCGAAGCCCGTGGGCGAGACGGGCGGCGGCATGGCGAACGCGATCGTGGGCAGCCTGATCCTGCTGGGACTGGCCGCCGCCCTCGGTCTGCCCGTCGGCATCCTGGGCGGGATCTACCTGGCCGAGTCGGAGGACCGCCGGCTCCCGTGGTGCCTGCGCTTCCTGGCCGACGTCCTGAACGGCGTCCCCTCGATCGTGATCGGGATCTTCGCCTACACGGTCGTCGTCCTGCCGATGCGGCGCTTCTCGGCGCTCGCCGGCGGCTTCGCCTTGGCCGTCATCATGATCCCGATCGTGCTCCGGACCACCGAGGAGATGGTGCGGCTGGTCCCGGCCTCCCTCCGGGAGGCGGGGCTGGCGCTCGGGCTGCCGCAGTGGAAGGTGGCGCTCCGGATCGTCCTCCCGACCGCCCGCGCGGGGATCGTCACCGGCGCCATGGTCGCCGTCGCGCGCATCGCGGGCGAGACGGCCCCGCTGCTCTTCACGGCGTTCGGCAACCGCTTCTGGCATAGCGGCCTCGACCAGCCGATCGCCACGCTGCCGCTGCAGATCTTCGCCTACGCCATCGCGCCGTACGACGACTGGCACCGCCAGGCCTGGGCGGGCGCCCTCGTCCTGATCGCGCTGGTCTTCGTGGTCAGCCTGGCGGCCCGCCTCGCGACGCGCGGCCGCTACGGCGTGGCGAGGTGAGCGGGATGGCCGAGGGCATCCTGGTCAAGCAGCTCAACGCGTGGTTCGGGGAGGCCCACGTCCTCCACGACATCGACCTCGCCGTCACCCCGGCCGGCGTGACCGCGATCATCGGGCCGTCGGGCTGCGGGAAGTCGACCTTCATCCGATGCCTGAACCGGATGCACGAGGTGGTCCCGGGGGCCCGGGTCAGCGGGACCGTCCTCCTGGAGGGCGAGGACGTCTATACTCAGGATCCGGTCGAGCTCCGTCGGCGGGTCGGCATGGTGTTTCAGCGGGCGAACCCGTTTCCGACCATGTCCGTCTTCGACAACGCGGTGGCCGGGCTCCGGCTGGGCGGGGTCCGGAGCCGGAGTTCGCTGCAGGAGGCGGCCGAGCGGGCGCTGCGGCAGGCGGCGCTCTGGGACGAGGTGAAGGACCAGCTCGGGAAATCGGGGGCGAGCCTCTCGGGCGGCCAGCAGCAGCGCCTCTGCATCGCCCGGGCCCTGGCCGTGGAGCCGTCGGTGCTCCTGATGGACGAGCCGTGCTCGGCGCTGGACCCGATCGCGACGGCCAAGATCGAGGAGCTGATCCACGAGCTGAAGGCGCCCCTCACCATCGTCATCGTCACGCACAACATGCAGCAGGCGGCCCGCGTCTCGAACTGGACCGGCTTCTTCCTGCTGGGCCAGCTGATCGAGTTCGGGGTGACCAAGGAGCTGTTCCGCATCCCCCGGGACCCCCGGACCGAGGCGTACATCACCGGCCGCTTCGGGTGAGGGAGGGACCACCGTGGAACGCCACTTCGAGACCGAGCTCGGGGCGCTGCGCGAGCGCCTGCTCGTCATGGGCGGGCTGGCCGAGACGATGATCCACGGGAGCGTGAAGGCGCTGGTGAGCCGGGAGGAGTCGCTCGTCCAGCAGGTCCTCGCCCACGAGGAGGAGATGGACCTCCTGTGCATCGAGATCGACGACCGGTGCTTCACCCTGCTGGCGCTCCAGCAGCCGATGGCGTCCGACCTCCGGTTCCTGGTGGCGGCGATCAAGATCAACAGCGACCTGGAGCGCATCGCCGACCAGGCGGTGAGCATCGCGCTACGGGCCCAGTCCCTCATCACCCAGCCGGAGGTCAAGCCGCTGATCGACATCCCGCGGATGGCCCAGCTGGCCCAGGAGATGGTCCGCAAGAGCCTGGACGGCTTCGTGCGGCGGGATGCCGAGCTGGCCCGGACGGTCATCGAGGGCGACGACGAGGTCGACAACCTCCGCGATCAGGTCTTCCGCGAGCTGCTCACCTACATGATCGGCGACGCGGCCACGATCCCCCGCGCCCTGGCGCTGATCCTGATCTCCCGGAACCTCGAGCGGATCGCCGACCACGCCACCAACATCGCCGAGGACGTGATCTACATCGTGCGGGGCGAGGACGTGCGCGAGCGGGGCGACAAGGAGCTGCGCAAGGGCTTGCGGGCCCCGACCCCCCGGCCCCGCTGACCAGACCGGGCGGCCCCGCGGGCCGGCCCGGGGCCCGTCGCATCTCTGCGTCGGCCATCTCGGCCGGGCCGCGCCTCGCCTGCGGCTCGGCGTCCGTCGCGGCCTCAGGGGCGCTCGGCGCGCCTCCTGGGGGTTGGCGCGCCTCGGACGGCGGGGCCCGAGCCCCGCGGCGTCCTGCGGCGCGCCCCTCGAACCTGCGTCCTTGATCTGCTCGGGCCGCGGCCCGGTCCCAACGACGGACCCAATCATGTTGCTGCCGCATCGTGATGGCCCGGCCTGGCGGGCCCCGCGACCGGGCCCAGGCAGGGTACTATGGGGAAGATGTGGTGCCTTTACCCCGGTGCCCTGGTCGGGATCGCGGCCCTGGCGGCCACGCTGGGCGGCTGCGGCCGCGAGAACGCGGCGGCGCCCGCCCGGAAGAGCGACGCCGCCCCCCGGCAGGTCCGCGTCGTCCCCGCCGCTGAGTCCCGGGTGCCGCGCACCGTGAGCACCACCGGCACGCTGGTGGTGCAGGATCAGGTGGTGCTGGGCGCGAAGGTCACGGGCCGGCTCAGCGAGATTACCGTCGACCTCGGCAGCCCGGTACGCAAGGGGCAGGCGGTCGCGCGCATCGACGCGATCGACTACCGGCTGCGGGTGGCGCAGGCCGAGGCGGCCCTCCAGCAGGCCCGGGCCCGCCTGGGACTCCCCGCCGACGGCACCAGCGACCGGATCGAGCCCGAGCGGACCGCGCTCGTCCGTCAGGCCGCCGCCGTGCTCGAGGAGGCGCGGCGGACGCGCGAGCGGGCGGCGCAACTCTGGGACCGGCAGCTCATCTCGCGCGCGGAGGTCGACACCGCGGTCTCTCAGCTGGCCGTGGCGGAAGGCCGGTATCAGGACGCGATCGAGGAGGTCCGGAACCGCCAGGCGGTCCTCGCCCAGCGGCGCTCTGAGCTCGAGCTGGCCCGCCAGCAGCTTGCCGATACCGTGCTGGTCTCGCCCATCGACGGCGCCGTGAGCCAGCGCCAGGCCTCGGTCGGCGAGTACCTGTCGGAAGCGGCGCCGGTCCTCACGGTGGTGCGCACCCACCCGCTCCGGCTGCGGCTCGCCGTCCCCGAGCGTGACGTGCCGGCCGTGCGGGTCGGCCAGACGGTGCGGCTCACGGTAGAGGGCGATCCGACCGTGTACGGTGGCCGGGTGGCGCGGCTGTCACCCGCGATCAGCGAGCAGAACCGGACCCTGCTGGTCGAGGCCGAGGTGCCCAACGAGCGCGCGCTCCTCCGGGCGGGCTCCTTCACCAAGGCGGAGATCGTCGTCGCCGCCGACCAGGCCATCATCACGGTGCCCGCCAGTGCCATCGTGACGTTCGCGGGCATCGAGAAAGTCCTCACGGTCGCCGACGGCAAGACCGTCGAGAAGCGCGTGGTGACCGGCAGCCGGCACGGAGACGCCGTGGAGATCGCCTCCGGGCTGACGGCGGGAGAGCTGGTGGTCGCGCAACCCGGCAACCTCGTCGGCGGCCAGCCGGTGACGGCAGTCCGTTAGACCAGGCAGCCGGTCCGGGCACCCGCGCGTGACGGATCGCGTGGCCATCCAGGGTCGGTGGTTCACTAGGTAGCACCGTGCAGAAGCTCGCCGAAGTCTGCATTCGCCGCCCCGTGTTCGCGACGATGATCGTCCTGGCGCTCGTCGTCGTCGGCGCCGCCACCTACTTCCGGCTGGGCGTCGACCGCTTCCCCTCCGTGGACCTCCCGACCGTCTCGGTCCGGACCGAGCTTCCCGGCGCCTCTACCGAGGAGGTCGAGACGCTGATCTCGCAGAAAATCGAGGAGGCCGTCAACACGGTCGCCGGGATCAACGAGCTGCGGTCCATCTCGGGGCCGGGCGGCTCGTCGGTCAACGTGACGTTCGAGCTGAGCCGCGACATCGACGTCGCCGCCCAGGACGTCCGCGATAAGGTGAGCGCGGCGATCCGCAACCTCCCCCGCGACGCGCGCCCGCCGGTCGTCTCCAAGTTCGACAACGACGCCACGCCCGTCCTCACGCTTGCGGTGGCCGGCGACCGGTCGCTGCGCGAGCTCACCGAATTCGCGGACAAGACCGTCCGGGTGTCGCTCGAGCGCGCCTCGGGCGTGGGCGAGGTGCGCTTGGTGGGCGGCCTCGCCCGGGCGATCAACATCTGGATCGACGCCGACCGGCTCGCCGCCTATCAGATCCCGATCACCGCCGTCCGCGACGCGCTCGTCCGCCAGAACGCCGACCTCCCCGGTGGCAACGTGACCGCGGGAACGCGGGAGTCGGCGCTCCGCACGATGGGGCGGGTCGTCGATCCCCGGGCCTTCGGCGACCTGGTGATCACGACCATCAACGGCGCCCCCGTCCGTGTCCGCGACGTCGGCCGCGCCGAGGACGGCACCAAGGAGCAACGGTCGGTGGCGCGCCTCGAAGATGTGCCGACGGTGACGCTCGAGGTTCGCCGCCAGTCGGGCGCCAACACGGTCGCCGTCATCGAGGCCGTCAAGGCGAACCTGCGCCGGGTCAGGCAGCAGCTCCCCCTCGACGTCCGGATCGAGGTCATCCGGGACCAATCCAACTACATCTACGCGGCGCTCCACGAGATCAACCTGCACCTGGTGCTCGGCTCGATCCTCGCCTCGCTCGTGGTGCTCGCCTTCATGCGAAGCTGGCGGGCGACGATCATCGCCGCCGTCGCGATCCCGGCGTCGGTCATCTCCGCTTTCGGCATGATGTGGGCGCTCAACTTCACGCTCAACAGCGTGACCATGCTCGCCCTCGTGCTCATGGTCGGCATCGTCATCGACGACGCGATCGTCGTGCTCGAGAACATCTTCCGCTTCGTCGAGGAAAAGCGGATGGGCCCCTTCGAGGCGGCGCGCCACGCCACCGCCGACATCGGGCTCGCCGTCCTGGCCACCACGTTCTCGCTGGTGGTCATCTTCGTCCCGGTCTCGTTCATGTCCTCCATCTCCGGCCGCTTCCTCTACCAGTTCGGCCTCACGGCGGCCGCCTCCGTCCTCGTCTCGCTGCTGGTCTCGTTCACGCTCACCCCGATGATGAGCGCCCGGCTGCTCCGCGCGGAGGACGCGGCGGCGGCCGGGTCCCACCGGCCGGCCCGCTCGCGCCGCGGCTTCTACGCCTGGCTCGAGCGCGGCCACCAGGGGACGCTGGCGCTCGCCATGCGCGCCCGGCTCGCGGTGGCGCTGCTCTCGCTCCTCGTCATCGTTGCCTCGGTGCCGCTCTACCGGCTGGTCAAGCAGGAGTACATCCCGAGCGACGTGGACGAGGCGGAGTTCATCGTCACGGTCTCGGGCCCCGAGGGGATGAGCCTGGCGGCGATGGACGAGGCGATGCGGGCGGTCTCGGCGGAGCTGCGCGGCATTCCGGCGGTGCGGGTGGTGCTCGCCTCGGCGGGCGGCGGGTTCCTCGGCCAGGTGAACACCGGGAACGCCTACGTGCGCATCGCGCCCCACGGGGAGCGTACGGTGACGCCGGCCCGGCTCTGGCGGGGCCTCCTCGCCGGAGACCCTCTGGCGGCGTTCCGGGGCAATTACAGCCAGCGGGACGTCATGCAGGAGGCCCGCCGGCGGCTGCGCAAGTTCCGGGACCTTCGCACCACCGTACGGAACGCCCCTTCGTTCAACATCGGCGGCGGCAGCTTCGACATCGACTTCGTCATCCGTGGCCCCGACCTGGTGGCGCTGGCTGGCTACGGAGAGCAGCTACGCCTCCGCGCCCAGCAGCTCGGCGGCATCCTCGACGCGGACACCACGCTGAAGCTCGACAAGCCCGAGCTGCGGGTCCGGATCGACCGGGCCCGCGCCGCCGACCTGGGGGTTGACACCGAGCACATCGCCGCCGCGCTCCGGCTGATGGTCGGCGGGGACCAGGAAGTGTCGAAGTTCCGCGATCCGGGCCTCAACGAGGACTACGACGTCCAGCTCCGGCTGAGCGAGGCTGACCGGCGCGACCGCGGGACCATCTCGCGGCTCTACGTGCCCCGCCAGCGGACCGGACTCGTGCGGCTGGACAGCGTCGTGAAGATCGAGCCGGGCGAGAGCGCGTCCCGCATCGACCGCTCCGACCGCCAGCGGGAGGTGCGGCTGCGGGCGGTGGTCGCTCCCGGCTTCGGGCAGGCCGACCGCATCGCGGCGCTCCGGAAGGCCGCGACCGAGATGAGCCTTCCCGCGGCCTACACGACCGCGGTGTCGGGACGGGCGCGGGAGCTCGAGCGCACCTTCGGCGAATTTCTGTGGGTCTTCCTGCTCTCGGTGGTCTTCATGTACATGATCCTCGCCTCGCAGTTCGAGAGCCTCGTGCACCCCCTAACGATCCTGCTGTCGCTGCCGCTCTCGGTTCCGTTCGCGCTGGTCTCCCTCTGGTACACGGGCAACACGCTCAACCTCTACTCGGCACTCGGACTGCTCGTGTTGTTCGGGGTCGTCAAGAAGAACGCGATCCTCCAGATCGACCACATGAACAACCTCCGGGCTGGCGGCATGGAACGGCACGCGGCGATCATGCAGGGCAACCGTGACCGGCTGCGGCCGATTCTCATGACGACGCTCGCGCTCGTGGCGGGCATGCTGCCGCTCGCGCTCGGCACCGGCCCCGGCGCCGAGGAGCGCCGCGCGATCGCGGTGGTCGTGATCGGCGGCCAGACGCTCTGCCTGCTCCTCACCCTGCTCGTCACGCCCGTCGCCTACTCGCTCTTCGAGGACGTGGCCCACCTGCTCGGCTGGCGGCGCCTCGCCCGCGGCAGCCGCTGGGTCGCCGCCCGTCTCCGCCCCGCCAACGGCTGGCGCGGCAACGGCCGCGCCGTGGCCTCGCCGCCTCCCCTCGACCAGCCGTCCAGCGAAGAGCGCCCCTCGCGGCGATAGAGAACTGCTGGAGAAGGGACATGGGACAGGGCCGGGTGGAGGGGAAGATCGCCCTGGTGACCGGCGCCAGCCGGGGGATCGGACGCGAGGTCGCGCTGACGCTGGCCCGCGAGGGCGCGTCCGTCGGCATCAACCACTTCCCGGATCCGGAGCAGACGGCGCTGGCCCGTAAGGTCCTCGACCAGGTCCGACAGCTCGGCGCCAAGGCCGTCGCGCTCCCGGCCGACGTGAGCGACGCGGCGGCCGTAGGCGGCGCCGTGGCGACGTTGATCGCGGCGCTGGGCCGCATCGACGTGCTGGTGACGAACGCCG
>DASYUM010000266.1:0-26085 GCA_036001225.1 Candidatus Methylomirabilota bacterium
TGTTCGCCCATTAAAGCGGTACGTGAGCTGGGTTTAGAACGTCGTGAGACAGTTCGGTCCCTATCTCTCGCGGGCGGAGGAGGTTTGAGGGGAGCTGCCCCTAGTACGAGAGGACCGGGGTGGACGCACCGCTAGTGTGCCAGCTGTCCCGCCTGGGGCATCGCTGGGTAGCTATGTGCGGCAGGGATAAGCGCTGAAGGCATCTAAGCGCGAAACCCGCCTCAAGATGAGACCTCCCAGGGCGTAGGCCCTCTAAAGGCCCCTGGAAGATTACCAGGTTGATAGGCCGGAGGTGTAAGCCCCGCAAGGGGTTCAGCTTACCGGTACTAATCGGCCGTGCGGCTTGACCACGGATAGACTCATTCATCATCCGGATGACGCAGGCGCGCTGGCCTCGAGGATCTCGTAGGCGGGATAACGATTCCCGGCGGCCAGACCGGAGGGGCCACACCCGTTCCCATCCCGAACACGGCAGTTAAGCCCTCCAGGGCCGATGGTACTGCGCTGGTAACGGCGCGGGAGAGTAGGTCGCTGCCGGGGCTATTCCTACAGGACGCCCGGGTCGCTCACGCGGCCCGGGCGTTTTGTTTCAGGGAAGGCGCCGGGGCGCCGGCATCCAGGGTCGCCCGCCAGATTCCCCGCGGTCGTCCCGGCGCCACTCGCCCGCCTTGGCGACGGAGCCGTCGGGCTCGACGGTGAAGAAGAACATGCGGCGGTAGATGCAGCCGGCCAGGCAATCGCCCCATCCGTGGCTGAAGGTCACCCGCAGCCGCGGGGGGGACGGCTCGACCGTGACGACGTCCCCGCCCCCGATCAGCGAATCCTCCTGGGCATCGCCGACGCCCCGCGCGCCCCGGTAGAGCTTGACGAGCGACGGGACGTGCAGGAGCTCGCGCGTCTCCACCGTGACCAGGTCGAACCCGAGCGCCGACAGGCAGAGGACGCGGTAACCACCCCCGAAGCGACTGGTGATCGCGTCCACCGCCGGCAGGCCGATTGACGCCGGTCGGACGGGCTGCCCTCCCTTGCGGCCTGAGCAGAGGGGCCCGGTGACCGAACGGTCAACCTGAAGCAGGAGCCTCGTCACGTCCGGGACCGAGGCCGAGATCCCCTGGACCTCGGGGTAGCGGGCGCGGATCATCTCGAGTGCGGGCCGGATGCGCTCGACGAGGGCCCCGTCGGCGCGCAGCGTGCCCGGGTCGTACGCATCGGCCTCCAGGGCCAGGTACTCCGCCTCCCGTGGCCGCGAAACCTCGCCGGCCGCGGGCGCGTGGCCGAAGAGAGCGGCCGCGACCAGGGCGAAGGCCAGGAGCGGGATCCGCGGCCGCCGGCCCGCCAGCTCCATCATGGCGTCACCTCAGAACAAGAAACGGACGGCGGCGAAGTAGAGGGCGCTGACCAGTTGGAACACCGGCCCGATGATGTAGTGGGTCGCGCCGGAGAGCACCAGGAGGAGAAGGATCATCGGGCCGTACTGCTCGAGCTGACGGAGCTGGGGCCAGGCCCGGCGGGGCAGGAAGTAGGGCAGGAAGTGACCCCCGTCCAGCGGCGGGAGCGGGATCAGGTTGAAGATGGCCAGTCCCAGGTTGAACGCGTAGACGTAGCGCAGCGTGCCTTCCAGCGGTGCCGCGAAGAACGGCGCCTCGACCCACTGCCGGACGACGATCAGCAGGACCAGCCCCACAAATGCCAGCAGGAAGTTGGAGAGCGGCCCGGCCACCGCCACCAACGCCATGTCACGAACCGGGCGCCGGAGGTTGTGGGCGTTGACCGGCACCGGCTTGGCCCAGCCGAAGCCGGCCAGTACGAAGGCGAGCGCGCCCCAGGGATCGATGTGGGGCAGCGGGTTGAGGGTCAGTCGGCCGGAGAGTCGGGCGGTCGGGTCACCGAGCCGGTCGGCCACCCAGCCGTGGGCGACCTCGTGGACCGTCACCGCCAGCAAGAGGGCCGGGAGCATCAGGATCAGGTTCTGAAGAAAGACGATCGGGTCGCCGAAGAGGCGATCGATCACGGCCGAGTTCAGTCAGGCTGCGCGGCCGGCCGCGCGTCGGTGGGCGCGGTCATTCGGCGTTGGGCGGTTTCTCACGAGGCGGCCTGTCGTCGGCGGCCGGCTCGGAAAACGATTCGCCGGCCATGCGGTAGTTCTCGTCGAGCCACTCGCCCAGGTCCACCAGCTTGCAGGTGAGCGAGCAGAACGGCCGGGCGGGGTTACCGGACCAGGCAACGGCCGCCCCACAGGTAGGGCAGCGGGGCGCGCCGCCGCCAGATGTCGGCTGAGACGCGTGCATCGCTCTCAGCCTACTAGAAGAACACCCAGGTCACCAGCGCGAAGAGGGGCAACAGGACGGCGCCACTGTAGGTCATGTAGCCGGCGAAGCTCGGCATTCTCACCTTGGCCTCTTCGGCGATCGACTTCACCATGAAGTTCGGCGCGTTGCCGATGTACGTGTTGGCGCCCATGAAGACGGCCCCCACGCTGATCGCCGCCAGCACCGCCTCCGAGACACCGACGACCTCGTTCGGGAGGTTCAGGCCCTGGCCGAGGGCCAGGAACGTGAGGTAGGTCGGCGCGTTGTCGAGGAACGAGGATAGCGTGCCGGCGGCCCAGAAGAACTGCCACGGCTCCCGCACCCCCAGCTCGCCACCCCGGGTCCGCAGGAGCTCGAGCGCCGGGATCATGGTGAGGAAGATGCCGAAGAAGAGGACGGCCACCTCGATGATGGGATAGGCGGTGAAGCCGTTGGCCCGCCGGATCTCGCCCGGTGTGGCGCGGAGCGAGACCGCGGCGAGCCCGACGATGGCCAGCTCCCGCCAGGGTGCCCGGAGGCCGGCCACCGCCGCCACCACCCCCAGCAGCCAGAGCGCGTTCGCCGCGCCGGACAGGCGAAGCGGTCGGCGCTCGGCGCGGTCGCGCCGGAGGGCAGCCAGCGGCTCGCGGGCGTGATGGATCGAGTCCCACACGAAGTAGACGACGAGGAGGATCGCCACCGTGAGCAGCCAGTGGCGCCAGAGCCGGAACGTCCACCAGAAGGGAACCCCCTGCAGGTAGCCCAGGAACAGCGGCGGGTCGCCGAGTGGCGTGAGCAGTCCCCCGACGTTGGAGACCAGGAAGATGAAAAAGATGACCGTGTGCCGGACCCGCGTGCGCTCCTGGTTGGTCTGCAGCAGCGGCCGGATGAAGAGCATGGAGGCGCCGGTGGTGCCGAGGAACGAGGCGAGTAGCGCCCCGGCGGCCAGAAATGCGGTGTTGGTGAGCGGGGTGGCCTCCAGGTCTCCGGTGAGGCGGATGCCGCCCGCGATGACGTAGAGTCCCGCCAGCAGGATGATGAACGACATGTACTCCTCACCCATCCGGATGAGCGCCCGCGGCTCCCGCCCGAGGTAGAGAGCGGCGACGGGCGCGCCGAGGAGGCACGCAACGATGAGCTTGTTCCGGTTGCGCTCCCACCAGTGGGGGATCCAGAGGGGGCAGACGGCGATGCTGAGCAGCATGACGACGAACGGAAGCACCGTGTAGAGAGGGAGCAGGGTGGCCTGTACCATGGGAGGCTCGGAGAGCCGACGCCGGAGAGCGATGATCGACCACCCGGGGGAGGGCTGTCAAGCGCGTTGGCGCGACCGTCTGCTATACTGAGCGTTGTCTTCCGGTAAGGCACCCCCGGTTTCGGTCCAGGAGACGCCGACCATGAACAGCCCGTTCCTCGCCTACCGCCGCGCCGCGCCGCTGCTCGTCGTCTTGACCCTGCTCGCCCTGGTCGGGCTCCCGGCCGCCGTGGCCGAGGCCGCCGCCGGCGGCGAGGCCAGCCTCAAGGTCCCCGACCTCGGCCAGGTCGCCTTCGGCGGAATCAACGGGCGGACGCTGCTGATGTCCGGGCTTCTCGTCTGCGGGCTCGGCTTCGTCTTCGGCCTGGTGATCTTCGGGCAGCTCAAGAACCTGCCGGTCCACGCCGCCATGCGGGAAATCTCGGAGCTGATCTACGAGACCTGCAAGACGTACCTCGTCACCCAGGGGAAGTTCCTCCTGATGCTCGAGGGAATCATCGCCGTCATCATCGTGACCTACTTCGGCTGGCTCCTGAAGTTCGAGGCCGTCAAGGTCGTCATCATCCTGCTCTTCAGCGTGATCGGGATCGGCGGGAGCTACGGCGTCGCCTGGTTCGGGATGCGGATCAACACCTTCGCCAACTCGCGGACCGCCTTCGCCAGCCTGGACGGCAAGCCGTTTCCGCTCTACTCGATTCCGCTCAAGGCCGGCATGAGCGTCGGGATGCTGCTGATCAGCGTCGAGCTGTTGATCATGCTGGTGATCCTGCTCTACGTCCCCGGCGACTATGCGGGGCCCTGCTTCATCGGCTTCGCCATCGGCGAGTCGCTGGGAGCCGCCGCCCTCCGCATTGCCGGGGGCATCTTCACCAAGATCGCCGACATCGGCTCCGACCTCATGAAGATCGTCTTCAACATCAAGGAGGACGATGCGCGCAACCCGGGCGTCATCGCCGACTGCGTGGGTGATAACGCCGGCGATTCGGTGGGGCCGAGCGCCGATGGCTTCGAGACCTACGGCGTCACCGGGGTCGCCCTCATCTCCTTCATCCTGCTGGCGGTGCGCGAGCCAGCCGTGCAAGTCCAGCTCCTGGTCTGGATCTTCGTGATGCGGGTCCTCATGATCGTGGCCAGCGGTGTCTCCTACCTCATCAACGAGGCGGTCGCCCGTGCCCGTTACGGGTCGGCGACGGTGATGAACTTCGAGGCGCCGCTGACCTCGCTGGTCTGGCTGACGTCGGCCGTCTCGGTGGGGATGACGTACCTGGCCTCCTACCTGCTGGTCGCCGGCCTGGGCGACGGCTCGCTGTGGTGGAAGCTCTCCACCGTCATCACGTGCGGGACGCTGGCCGGCGCCATCATTCCCGAGCTGGTCAAGGTCTTCACCTCCACCGAGTCCGCCCACGTGCGCGAGGTGGTGACGTCGGCCCGGGAGGGGGGCGCCTCCCTCGACATCCTCTCCGGATTGGTGGCCGGCAATTTCAGCGCCTACTGGCTCGGCATGGTCGTGGTCGTCCTCATGGGCACCGCCTTCGTGGTCAGCACCATGGGTCTGGGTGCCCTGATGGTGGCGCCGGCTGTCTTCGCCTTCGGACTGGTCGCGTTCGGATTCCTCGGCATGGGGCCGGTCACCATCGCCGTGGACTCCTACGGGCCGGTCACCGACAACGCCCAGTCGGTCTTCGAGCTCTCGGTGATCGAGCAGATTCCGGGGATCAAGGAGGCGATCCGGAAGGAGCACGGGTTCACCGTGGATTTCGAGCGGGCCAAGCACCTGCTCGAGCAGAACGACGGGGCGGGGAACACGTTCAAGGCGACGGCCAAGCCGGTCCTGATCGGGACGGCGGTGGTGGGCGCGACCACGATGATCTTCTCCATCATCGTCGTGCTCACGCGGGGCCTGACCGAGAACCTCGACCGGCTCTCACTCCTCCACCCGCCCTTCCTGCTCGGCCTCATCACCGGTGGCGCCATCATCTACTGGTTCACCGGCGCCTCCATCCAGGCGGTCACCACCGGCGCCTACCGGGCGGTCGAGTTCATCAAGGCCAACATCAAGCTGGAAGGCGTGACCAAGGCCTCGGTCACCGACAGCAAGCGGGTCGTGGAGATCTGCACCCTGTACGCCCAGCGCGGGATGTTCAACATCTTCCTGACCGTCTTCTTCGCCACCCTGGCCTTCGCGTTCCTCGAGCCCTACTTCTTCGTCGGCTACCTCATCTCGATCGCGCTGTTCGGCCTCTACCAGGCGGTGTTCATGGCCAACGCCGGCGGCGCCTGGGACAACGCCAAGAAGATCGTGGAGGTGGAGCTGAAGGAGAAGGGCACCGCCCTCCACGCGGCGACGGTGGTCGGCGACACCGTCGGCGATCCGTTCAAGGACACCTCCTCGGTGGCCATGAACCCCATCATCAAGTTCACGACGCTGTTCGGGCTGCTGGCGGTCGAGCTGGCGGTGACCCTCACCGCCGAAAGCGGGCCGACGCTGAGTCGCGCGCTGGCGGCCGCCTTCTTCGGCGTCTCGGTCGTGTTCGTGTGGCGGTCGTTCTACAACATGCGGATCCGCGGCGGCCAGCCCCCGGCGGTGGCGGCGGCCGGGCCGCGCGTTGCCGTGGTGGCGCGGGGCAAGTAGGCACCGGCCGGGTATGGGGAGTGCGTTTTGACCACGCGGGCGACGAGGCGGAAGGCCGTCCCCGAGAGGTGGGGAGGTTTCGGAGGGAGCCGCCGAGGTCCCCTCCGAGTGAAGTAGGGCCCGGATGGAGTTCCTGTTCGACCTGGCCACCGGCCGCTACGCCCTCGACGACCTCATCCGGTGGGGCGGATACCTGGTCCTGGTCGCCATCGTGTTCACCGAGACCGGCCTGCTGGTGGGATTCTTCCTCCCCGGCGACTCGCTGCTGATCACCGCCGGCCTGGTGGCGGCAGCGGGGGGCCTCGACATCCGGCTCCTGATTGCCCTCTTGATCGTGGCGGCGATCGCCGGCGACAGTGTCGGGTACGCCATCGGCTACCGGACCGGGCCGCGGATCTTCCGGAAGGAGGAGGCGCGCTGGTTCTCCCGCAAGCACCTGCTCCGCACGCGCGAGTTCTACGAGCGGCACGGCGGCAAGACCATCGTCCTCGCCCGCTTCATCCCCATCATCCGCACCTTTGCCCCGGTGGTGGCGGGGGTGGGCCAGATGGACTACCGGCGCTTCCTCTTCTACAACGTCTTCGGGGGTATCGGCTGGGTGGTGAGCCTGACCGGGGCCGGCTACCTGCTCGGCCACTCCATTCCCAACATCGACCGCCACATCCATCTGGTGGTGGCGGTGGTCGTGCTGCTGTCGGTGCTCCCCCTCGGGGTGGAGTGGTGGAGGGCTCGGGTCCGCAGCCGGCGGGACGCGGCGGTTTCCCGATCGTGAGGGCGACATGTTCCGTCTGATCCCCCGCTCCGAACAATTTTTCGACCTCTTCGAGCGCCAGGCCACCCACATCACCGACTCGGCCCGGCGGCTGCGGGAGATGGTGTTCGACTTCTCGGACGCTCCCGCCAAGGCGGCCGCCATCAAGGAGCTGGAGCACGCCGGCGACGTCCTCACCCACGAGCTGGTCCGGAAGATCAACACCACCTTCATCACCCCCTTCGACCGGGAGGACGTCTACGCCCTGGCCAGCCGCCTCGACGACGTGCTGGACCTGATCGAGGCCGCCGCCGACCGCCTCGTCCTCTACCGGATCAAGGCCCCCACCTCGGGCGCCCGCGCCCTGACCGAGGTCATCGTCAAGGCGGCCGACGCCACCCAGGCCGCCGTCGGCTGCCTCCGTCCAACCAGCGCCTCCTATCACGTCCACTGCGTGGAGACCAACCGGCTGGAGAACGAGGCCGACCGGCTGCTCAAGGAGCTGATCGCCGGGCTGTTCGCCGACGTGAGCGATCCCATCGAGGTGATCAAGTGGAAGGAGATTTACGAGACCCTCGAAGAGGTCACCGACCGCTGCGAGGATGTGGTGAACGTAATCGAGGGCATCATGCTCAAAATGGGTTAGCGATGCTGATCACCGTCGCCCCCTGATGGATCCGCTCCCGCTGGTCGTCTTCATCATCCTGGTCGCGCTCGCCTTCGACTTCATCAACGGCTTCCACGACGCCGCCAACTCCATCGCCACCGTCGTCTCGACTCGCGTCCTCACGCCGCTCCAGGCCGTGGCCTGGGCGGCCTTCTTCAACTTCGTGGCCGCGTTCGGGTTCGGCGTCAACGTGGCCCGGACCGTCGGCAAAGGCATCGTCCACCCGGAGGTCGTCGATTCCTGGGTGATCCTGGCCGGGCTGATCGGCGCCATCGCCTGGAATCTCTTCACCTGGTACGGCGGGATCCCGTCCAGCTCGTCCCACGCCCTCATCGGCGGGCTGGCCGGCGCCGCGGTGGCCAAAGCCGGATTGGGCAGCCTGGCTCCGGCCGGGCTCGTCAAGACCGCGACGTTCATCTTCCTCTCCCCGCTGCTGGGGCTGATGCTGGCCTTCTCCCTCATGGCCGGGGTGATGTGGCTGTTCCGGGACACCTCTCCCAGCCGGGTGGATCGGCTCTTCCGGCGGCTTCAGCTCGTGTCGGCCGCCAGCTACAGCCTCGGTCACGGCACCAACGACGCCCAGAAGACGATGGGGATCATCGCCGGCTTGCTCTTCAGCGCCGGATACCTGGGGTCCGAGTTCTTCGTGCCGTTCTGGGTGATCCTCGCCGCCCACGCCGCCATGGGCCTCGGCACGCTGGCCGGCGGCTGGCGGATCGTCCGGACGATGGGGATGCGGATCACCAAGCTCAAGCCGGTCGGCGGCTTCTGCGCCGAGACGGCGGGGGCGGTCATGCTGATCGGCACCGCGGTGGCCGGGATCCCGGTCAGCACCACCCACACCATCACCGGCGCCATCGTCGGCGTGGGCGCGACCGGCCGCCTGTCGGCGGTGCGCTGGGGGGTGGCCGGCCGGATCGTCTGGGCCTGGATCTTCACCATTCCGGCTTCTGCCCTGGTGGCGGCCGGCGTGTGGACGATGCTGGCGTTGCTGCCGCTGCGGCCGTGAGGCGCCGGCGCCCGGCGCCGCTCTGGCTCCGGATGGCCCAGCCCGCGGTCGCCGCGCTGGCCGGGGGGCTCGGCCGGGTCGCCGGACGGCTGCCGCCCGCGACCGCGCGGTCGATAGGCGCCCGGCTCGGCGATCTGGCCTATCTTGGCCTTCCCGGCCGCCGCCGCGTCGCCCTCGCCAATCTCGAGTCGGCCTTCGGGGCGGACCTCGGGATCGCTGACCGACGCGCGCTGGCCCGCGCGAACTTCCGCCACCTCGGCGTCACCACGCTCGAGTGCTGCCGGCTCTTCTTCGGCCCGCCCGGTCCGCTGCTCGGCCGGGTGCGCATCGATGGTCTCGAGCACGTCAAGACGGCCCTCACCGAGGGGCGGGGGGCCTTCTACCTCGGCGCCCACTTCGGGAACTGGGAGCTGCTGGCCGCTGCCAACATGCTGGCCGGACTGCCGCCGCTCAACGCGGTGATCCGTCCGCTCGACAACCCCTTCCTCGACCACCTGGTCGCCCGCGGTCGGGCTCGGTGGCAGCTTCGCCTCATCTCCAAGAAGGCGGCCGTCAAAGGGGTGCAGGCGGCGCTGGCGCGCGGCGAGTGCGTCGGCATCATGCTCGATCAGAACGCCGGCCGTCAGGGCGTGTTCGTGCCCTTTTTCGGCCAGCTCGCCTCGACGTCCCGCAGCCTGGCGGTCCTGGCTCTCAAGACGGGGGCGCCGGTGGTCCCGGCCTTCATCCACCGCCTTCCCGACGGAGACCACCAGGTCAGCCTCGAGCCGCCGATTCCCCTGGTGCGGACCGGCCAGCGGGAGCGCGATGTCGAGGTGAACACCGCCCGGTTCACCGCGGCGATCGAGCGGCGGGTTCGGGCGCACTCGGAGCAGTGGTTCTGGGTGCATCGGCGGTGGAAGACCCGGCCGCCCGTGACCGGACCCGCGGGACCGCCGCCACCGTGCGACCCCGACGGGGTGCCATGAACGCCGGCCGGCCACTCGCCGCCGCGGCGCTCCTGGGCGTGCTCGCCCTCGTCGCAGCCGCCGCCGACGAGATCCCCGGGCCCCGTGGGCTCCTCTGGGGCCGGCTCGCCGTCGAGGAGGAATCGCCCGAGGGCCCCTGGACCCCCCTGGCCGGTGTCGAGGTGACGCTGTACCCCTACGCGCCGGCGCTGGCGGCGGATCTCGAGGCGATCCGCCAGGGGACGCGGAACTCGGCGGTGGCCTACGAGGCCGCGGTCGGCCGACTGCGGACCCGGTTGGAGACCTACGCCAGCGAGCTGCCAGCGGGGGTGGTCCGCCGCCGCACGACCGATCCGGCCGGCCTGTTCGTCTTCGAAGACCTGCCGGCCGGCGAGTGGCTGGTGGTGGCCGTGCACGTCACGCCCTACACGGCCGCCCGACGGGAGGGCCGGGCCCCTCGGACGCCGAAGGCCGGTCGGGACTCGACGTTCCTGCCCCAGCCGGCGCGTCCTGCCAAAGACGCGGAGGTCTGGGTCGTCCGCGTCCGGGTCGGGCCCGGGGAGCGGGCGCGGGTGGCCCTGACCGATCGCGGGCGCTTCATGGCCGGTCCGGTCCGCTGAGGGGGCATTCGCCCTCCCACCTGGGAGGTTGCCTGCGGCTTCGCGCAGGAATTACACGGTGTTAGCATGGCCCGACGGCCGAGTTTTCCGTTGACACCGCATTCCGGTGCGTGCTACATGTGAGGTGGCCGCGTGTCTCGCAGTACCCTCCAATCAAACGTATGAGGATCCGATCGTGGTGGTGTCTCGGACGAGGCTTGGGCTGGCTGGCGCTGGCCCTGGTCACGACCGCGCCCGGCGTGGCGGCCGGCTGGGGTGGCGAGCCGCTGAGCCCAGCGGCCCTCGCGGCCGATAACCGCCAGCTCGCCGCGATCCCGCAGCCCCCGCTCCCACCGCCGCTCCCGGCCGGCATCGCCGTCGAAACCCCGGACGACGCTTCCGCCGGGCTGGCACCCTCGCCGGTCGAGATGGCGACGCCCGAGCCGCCCGCTCCCCTGGTCTTCGACGATCCGATCTTCGAGGACCCGCGGGCGGAGGTAGTGGTCAGGCTCACCCCTGGCATCCCGGTCCCGTCTTATCCGATCGTCTTGAACCCGACGGTCGAGGCCCTCATCGACTACTTCACGGCGCGGGAGCGGGAGCGCTTCGGGCTGTGGATCGCGCGCTCCGGCCGCTACCTGAGCATGATTCAGCGGATCTTTCGCGAGCGGGGCCTGCCCACGGAGCTGGCCTACACGGCGATGATCGAGTCGGGCTTCTCCCCCCGCGCCGTCTCGCGGGTGGGGGCCAAGGGCCTCTGGCAGTTCATGGAGGCGACGGCGCGCCGCTATGGCCTGGTGGTGAACCGCTGGGTCGACGAGCGGCTGGATCCCGTCAAGTCCACGGTCGCAGCGGCCCGATACCTGGGCGACCTCTACGGCATGTTCGGCCACTGGTTCCTCGCCCAGGCCGCGTACAACGCCGGAGAGGCGAGGGTCGATCGCGCGATGAAGCGGGCGAAAACCAGCGATTTCTGGGCCCTCACCCAGACGCGCCACCTCCCCAACGAGACCAAGCGGTTCGTGCCCCAGATCCTGGCCGCGACCGTCATCACCCAGGCGCCCACCCGCTACGGCTTCGACGTCACCATGGAGACCCCGCTGGCGTACGACGAGGTGGCCGTGAAGCGGGTCCTGGACTTCGAGACGATCGCCGCGCTGGCCAAGGTGCCGGTCGAGGCGGTGCGCGAGCTGAACCCCGCCCTCCGCGGGGGGGTCACCCCGCCCTTCGCCAGCTACGTCCTCCGGCTGCCGGCCGGCGCCGGGGCGCGCTTCGAGGCCGAGCTCCAGGCGGCGACGCTGGCGAAGCTCGTGGTCTGGGGCCTCCACCGGATCGCCCGCAACCAGTCGCTGGCCGAGATCGCCCGCCTCTACCGGACGACGCCCCAGCGGCTGGCGGACGTGAACCAGCTTCGCGGCGGCCGGCTGCGCGGGGTGACCGAGCTGCTCGTCCCCCTGTCCAACAAGGTCGGCAAGGTCGTCGCGCCGCGCATCGCCGTTCGCGACGGCGACCGCCTCCTCAGCCGTATCCCCTGACCGGCGGCCCCCCGGCGCCGGTCCCCCCTCACGGTCTCAGCGCTCGGGTTCGATCATGGCCAGGGCCGCTTCCGCCTGGCTGAGCCAGAACGGCATCCTCAGTCCGCGCAACGCCGCGGCCGCCGCGGTCAGCTCCACGCGCGCCTCCGTCCGGCGCCCGGCCGCCGCCGCCAGGCGCCCGAGCCCGAGCCGGCTCCGCGCGGCGAGCGGGCGCATCCCGAGCGACTCGGCCCCGGCAATCGCCGCGCGGTAGGCGCGCTCCGCCTCTTCGGCGTCGGGCGGCGCGGTCTGCGCGCCGACCTCGCCCAGAAGCCGGTGTGCGTACGCCTCGTGCGCCCGCTCCTCGTGCTCTCGGGCCAGGGCGAGCGCTCGGCGGGCGAACCCTCGGGCGTCGGTGATCCGGCCGGCGAGGAGACAGGCTTCGCCCAGATGGGCGATCCGCAACGCGTGGCCGGCGCCGCGGCGCACCGTGGTCTCCGCGACGGCCGCCTCGAGGAGCGGGAGCGCCTCCGGCAGCCGGCCGGCGAGGGCGTAGGCGTAGCCGAGCGGCGAGGCGACCGCCGGGAACCAGACCGGCAGGTCGGCGCTCTGGCAGCGGCCCAGGGCGCGCTCGAGGACGTCGATGGTCAGGCGGAGGTCGCCCTGGCGCAGGAAGAGGAGCCCGAGGCCGAGGTCGGCCACGATCAGGTCGAGCGGTTCACTGGTCGCCTGCGCCCGCTGCACCGCGGTTTCGCCGTACTCGCGCCCCTCGGCGAACTCGCCCAGCTCGGCCAGACACCAGACCAGCCAGAGCCGCGAGAGAACGAGCAGGGCGGATTGGCCGGTGCCTTCGGCCACCGGCCCCTCCTCGAGGGCCGTCACGTTCGCCCGGTTGAGGTCGGCGGCCCGGCGGTAGTCGCCGAGGCGGGCGTGGAGCTGCGCCAGGTACGACCGTGTCGTGGTTTGCAGCCCGGCATCGGCCACCGCCGTCGCCAGCGTGATCGCCTCCTCCCCCGACGCGAGGGCCCGCCGGTGGTCGCCGACGGCGAGGAAGTAGTTGGTGGCGTAGGCGGCGATACGGGCGAGGCGGGGCTGGTCGCCGAGGGCGCGGGCCAGGCCTTCGGCCTCCCCCAGCCGCGCGAAGATCCGCTCGTGCTCGCCGAGAGCGAAGAGGACGCTTCGGAGGTCGAGCCGGACGTCGATGGCCTCGGCGACCGTCGCGGGCGTCTCGGGGAGCTGGGCCAGCGCCGTCAGCGCCTGGTCGAAGCACGCCGCCGCTTCCCGGTAGGCCGAGCGGGCCGTCGCCTTGGTGCCGGCCTGCCGCAGGTAGTGGACCGCCTTGGGCCAGACCTGGCCGTGGAAGGCGTGGTGGGCGAGCCGCTCGACGTGCTCGCCGAGGCGGTCGCGCGTCTCGATGGCCTCCACGATCGCCGCGTGCAGCGCCTGCCGGCGCGTCTGGAGGAGGCCCTGATAGGCGACGTCCTGGGTGAGCACGTGGGTGAAGCTGTACTCGAGCGCGGGGAAGAGGCTGGCCTCGTAGAGGAACTCCGCCGCCGTGAGCGCGCGAAGGCCCCCCCGGAGTGCCGCCTCCGGCAGCTCGGCGATGGCGGCCAGCAGCGCGAACGGCACGTCCTTGCCGATCACGGCGGCGGTCTGGAGGAGCTGCTTGTCCTCGGCCGCGAGCCGGTCGATGCGGGCAGCCAGGATCGCTTGCACGGTGGCCGGGACCTGGATGTTCGGCAGCGGCGCGACCCGGCGATACGCGCCCCGACTCCCGGCCAGGGCCTCGGTCTCGGCCAGCGCCCGGACGCTCTCCTCGAGGAAGAACGGGTTGCCCTCCGTCCGCGCCACCAGCATCGGCTTCAGCTCGGTCAGGCTCGCGTCGTCGCCGAGCAGGTCCTCGAGCAGGGCGTCGGCGCTCCCCGGCGGCAGTGGCTCGAGTCGGAGCTGGGTGTAGCCGCCTTTCCCGCCCCAGCCGTGACGATACTCGGGCCGGTAGTTGACGAGGAGGAGGAGCCGGGCCGCCGGGAGGCTCTCCACCAGGCTGTCGAGGAACGTCTGGCTCTCGGCATCGAGCCAGTGGAGATCTTCCAGCACCAGCACCACCGGCTGGACCCGGCCCTCCCGGAGGAGCAGGCGGCGGCACGCCTCCAGCGTCCGCCGACGGCGCTCGGCGGGTTCCAGCCGCTGCCACGCCGCGTCGGCCAGCGGAACGTCGAGCAGGGAGAGGAGGGCGGGCAGGGCCGGCTCCAATGCGCGGTCGAGCGCGAGCAGCCGGCCCGTGATCTTCTCGCGCACCGCGCGCGCGTCGTCGCGGGCGTCGAGGCCGAAGTAACCCCGCAGCAGCTCGACCACGGGCAGGTACGGCGTGGCCCGGCCGTAGGAGACCGCGCTGGCGGCGAGAACGAGCCAGTCCCGGACGCCGGGCGAGCGCGTGAACTCCCAGATCAAGCGCGACTTGCCGACCCCGGGCTCGCCGACGATCGCCACCAGCTGCCCGTGTCCCGCCTCCGCGCGGGCCAGTGCCTCGCCCAGCCGCTCGACCTCGCGCTGCCGGCCCACGAACCGGGTGAGCCCGCGGGCGGTGGCCACGCCCAGTCGGGTCCGCGCGCCGGCGGCGCCCGTGAGCTCGAAGACCTCGACCGGCTCGGCGAGCCCGCGGACCGGGATCGGTCCCAGCGCGGCCAGCTCGAGGAACCCCTCGGCCAGCCTGGCGGTGGCCGCGGTGAGTCGGATCGTTCCCGGCGCGGCGAGCTGCTCCATCCGAGCCGCCAGGTGGGTCGTCTGGCCGACCGCCGAGTAGTCCATCCGGAGGTCGCTGCCGATGGCGCGGACCACGACTTCGCCCGAGTTGAGCCCGACGCGCGCCTGGAGCTCGACGCCGCGGGTGCGTCGCAGCTCCTCCGCGTAGCGGCGCATGGCGTCCTGCATGGCGAGAGCGGCGTAGCCGGCACGGATCGCGTGGTCCTCGTGGGCCAGCGGCGCGCCGAAGAGCGCCATGATGCCGTCGCCCAGCACCTGGTTCACCGTGCCCTCGTAGCGATGGACGGCTTCCATCATGGCGTGGAGCGCGGGGTCGAGGAGCTTGCGAGCCTCTTCGGGATCGCGGCCGTCGAGTAGCTCGAGGGAGCCCCGGATGTCGGCGAAGAGGACCGTGACTTGCTTGCGCTCCCCTTCGAGGGCGCTGCGCGAGGTGAGGATCTGCTGCGCGAGGTGGGCGGGGGTGTAGCTTCCGGGCTCGGGGCTCGGGCGAGGGCTGGGGGCGAGCGGGCTCCCGCACCGCTTGCAGAAGCGGGCGCCGAGGCGATTGGCGTCACCGCAGGCTGGGCACGAGGCCTCCAGCCGGGCGCCGCACTCGTCACAGAAGACCGCATCCGCCGCGTTGGGGCGGCGGCAGCTCGGACACTCCACGGGGGCGGGGGTCCAGGCCGGCCGGGACCCGGCGCGGCGTCAGGGCGTGAGGTCCAGGGCCTCGACGATCCGCGAGAAGGGGATCTTCGCCGTCTCGTTCAGCTCCTTGACGAAGCCGGGGTTGGGCGCCTCGAAGAGGCACATGCAGCGCGCCTCGCCAGGGACGAACGTGCTGCGGATGTAGCGGACGGGTTTGCCCTGGGCGGTGAAGCGCTGGCCGGTCTCGATCGCGGCCCGCTGGGCTGCCGCCAGCTGGTCCATCGTGATGCCCTTGAGATCGCGCTCGACCATGTAAACGGCCATGGGGACCTCCTTCGCCATGTCTCACCGGTAGGCTATCAGGCCGGTGTGCGCCAGGCAACCCGGTTTGACAGACCGCGAGCGGCCCCCGATAATGCGCCTACGTCGCCACCCCAGGCCTCACCCGTGAAGATCGAGGTGCGCCTCTTTGCCAACCTCGCGGCGTATCTGCCCCCCGGCGCCCGGCGGGACGCGGCCACCGTCGAGGTTCCCGATGCGGCCACCGTCGCCGACGTCGCGCGGTGGCTTCAGATTCCCGACGACCTGCCGCGCCTCGTGCTCGTGAACGGCCGCGACGCGACCGCCGACCAGCCGCTCGTCCCCGGCGACGTCGTCACGCTCTACCCGCCGCTCGCGGGCGGCTGAGGCATCCGGCGTGGACGAGCCGCGCCTGGCCGCCGACCTCTACCGCACGGTGCTGCGCATCCGGCGCGCCGAGGAGCGGATCCGTGACCTCTATGCCGCCGGGCGGATGCCGGGCTTCATCCACCTGTCCCTCGGCCAGGAAGGGGTCGCCGGCGGCGTCGGCGCCGCGCTCCGGCCCGACGACTTCGTCACCAGCACCCACCGCGGCCACGGCCATTACCTGGCCAAGGGCGGCTCCCTCCGCCGGCTGATCGCCGAGCTGTACGGAAAGGCGACCGGGTGCTGCCGGGGCAAGGGCGGCTCGATGCACATCGCCGACGTCGCCGCCGGGTACCTGGGGGCCAACGGCGTCCTGACCGCCGGGCTGCCGCTGGCCTGCGGGGTAGGGCTCTCGGCCAAGTTGCGGAGGACCGACCAGGTCTGCGTGGCCTTCTTCGGCGATGGCGCCGCCAATCGCGGCCCGTTCCACGAAGCGGTCAACCTGGCCGCGGTCTGGCGCCTGCCGGTCGTCTTCGTCTGCGAGAACAACGGGTGGGCTTCGACCACCGCCTTCGCGGCCGCGACCGCCGGCGGCTCGATCGTGGCCCGGGCGTCGGGCTACGGGATCCCGGGCCTCACGGTGGACGGAAACGATGCCCTGGCCGTCCACGGAGCGACGGCGGCCGCGGTGACGCGGGCCCGCGCCGGCGATGGGCCGAGCCTCCTCGAGGCGCGGACGATCCGGTGGCAGGGGCACTTCGAGGGCGATCCCCAGGGTTACCGCGACAAGACCGAGGTCGCCGAGGGGCGGCGCTCGGACCCGCTGGTCCGGCTGGCCGACCGCCTCCGCGCGCTCGGCATCTGGGACGAGCGGTGGGCCAAGGAAACCGAAGAGGCGACTCTCGCCGAGCTGGACGAGGCCGTCGCCTTCGCCGAGGCCAGCCCCGACCCGCTGCCCGGCGACGCGCTGGGCGACCTCTTCGTCAGACCGATCGGCGACTGAGCCCGCCATGCCCGAGCTGACCTATGGCGACGCCCTCAACGCCGCGCTCCGCGAGGAGATGGCCCGCGACGAGCGCGTGTACCTGATCGGCGAGGACATCGGGGCCGGCGTTCCCTTCGGCGTGACCAAGGGGCTCCGCGAGGCCTTCGGCGCCGAGCGCGTCCTCGACGCGCCGATCTCGGAGGCCGCCATCGTCGGCTCGGCGGTGGGGGCGGCCATGACCGGGATGCGGCCGGTGGTGGACATGCACTTCGCCGACTTCGTCACCTGCGCCATGGACGAGGTCGTGAACCAGCTCGCCAAGAGCCGCTACATGTTCGGGGGGCAGTGCGGGTTCCCGCTGACGCTGCGCATGCCGTACGGGATCGGCAAGTCGGCCGGCGGCCATCACTCGAACTCGGTGGAGGCGTGGTTCCTCAACACGCCCGGCCTCAAGCTCTGCCTGCCCTCGACGCCGGCGGACGCCAAGGGGCTCCTCAAGACGGCGATCCGGGACGACGATCCCGTCCTCGTGTTCGAGCAGCGAAGCCTCTACCGGGTGACCGGCCCGGTGCCCGAGGGCGAGCACCTGATCCCGCTGGGGCGGGCCGACGTCAAGCGACCCGGGCGCGACGTGACCGTCATCGCCACCGCCCGCATGGTCCAGGTGGCCCTCGAGGCGGCCGACGCCCTGGCCGCCGAGGGGATCGCCATCGAGGTCGTCGATCCCCGAAGCCTGGTGCCGCTCGATGTCGAGACCCTGGCCGCCTCCGTGGCCCGCACCCACCGGGTCGTCATCGTCGAGGAGGGGCCGCTCACCGGGGGGGTGGGCGGCCACCTCGCCTGGGTCGTCATGGAGGCAGCCTTCGACGAGCTGGACGCGCCACTCGCCCGGGTGGCCGCGGCTGACGTCCCGGTGCCGTTCGCCCCAATCCTGGAAGCCGCGGTCAGCCCCCAGGTCTCCGGCATCGTGGCCGCCGTCCGCCGGACGCTCGGCCTGGCCGCCTGATTCCCAACAAGGAGGTCTTCGCCATGCCACGCTCGCTCCCCGCCGCCGTCGCCGGCGCCCTGCTGCTGACCGCCGTCGGGCTCGCGGTCGCTCCGCCGCCGCCGGCCGGGGCCGCCTACAAGCCCGAATTCAAGATGTCCCTGGTCGTCAACGACCAGAGCCCGTGGGGGCAGGCGGCGATCCGCTTCGCGGACTTGGTCAAGGAGCGGACCCAGGGCCGCATCAGCGTGAAGAACTACTTCGCCGGCCAGCTCTTCGCCGGCAAGCAGACCAACGAGTTCCTGCTCCTCAACCAGGGCGTGGCCGACTTCGCCATGGGCTCGACGATCAACTGGTCGCCCCAGGTCAAGGAGCTGAACCTCTTCGCCCTGCCGTTTCTCTTTCCGGGCTACAAGGCCCTCGATGCCGTGGAAGCCGGTGAGCCGGGCCAGCGGCTGTTCAAGCTGGTCGAGGACAAGGGCGTCATCCCGATCGCCTGGGGCGAGAACGGCTTCCGGGAGCTGACCAACAGCAAGCGCCCGGTCAAGCGGCCGGAGGACCTGCAGGGGCTGAAGGTCCGGGTGGTCGGCTCGCCGATCTTCATCGAGATCTTCCGGGCCCTCGGCGCCAACCCGGTCAACATGAACTGGGGCGAGGCCCAGACCGCCTTCCAGCAGGGCACGGTGGACGGCCAGGAGAACCCGATCGCGTCGGTCATCATTCCCTACAAGCTCTGGCAGGTCCACAAGCACATCACCTTCTGGCACTACGCCATCGACCCGGTGATCCTGGCGGTCAGCGCCGAGACCTGGAAGGGCTTGAGCCCCGAGGACCGGGACACCGTGCGCAAGACCGGCGACGAGGTCATGGCGTGGGAGAAGAAGGCGGCGCGGGAAGGCCTGGAGGGCGCGATGAGCGCCTTCGACACGCTGAAGAAGAACGGCATGGAGATCGTCCAGCCCACCCCCGAGCAGCTCAAGGCCTTCCGGGAAAAGACCCGCCCGGTCTACGACAAGTGGACGCAGGAGGTCGGGGTCGAGCTGGTCCGCGCGGCGGAGAAGATCGTCGAGGCCAACAAGTAGCCCGCCGGCCGCCAGGGAATGCTCGGACGGATCGCGGGCCGCCTCGAGGAGATGGTGGCCGGCGCGCTCCTCGCCGGCATGGCGGGGCTGGCCATGGCCAACGTCGTCACCCGCTACTTCGTCCGCTACTCGCTGGCCTTCACCGAGGAGCTGGAGGTCGCCGGGCTGGTCTGGGTGACCATGCTGGGGGCGGCGATCGGCTTCCGGGAAGGCGCGCACCTCGGCTTCGACTTCGTCCGCGCCCGCTTCCCGGCGCCCTTGCAGCGCGCGCTCGTCGTCGCCGGGGCCGGGTTGGCCGTCGCGACCTGTGGGGTCCTGGTCGGCGGCGGCTGGCGCCAGATCGTGGCCGAGCGTCGCCTGGCCACGACGTCGGAAGCGCTCGGGCTCCCCCAGTGGATCTACACGGCGGCCATCCCGATCGGCGCCATCCTCATCGCCGTCCGCGTCATCGAGGCCGCGCGGAGGGAGCTGGCCCGGCGCTGACCGATGGAGGCCGCCGCCGGGCTCTGGTTCTTCGGCCTCTTCGCGCTCCTCCTGGCCGCCGGTCTCCCTGTCGCGATGGGGCTCGGCGCGGCCAGCATCGCCGTCATCTGGCAGTTCGACCTCGGCCTGGCCGGCATCTCGCCGACGTTCTACGCGAGCCTGGCCAAGTTCCAGCTCCTGGCCATCCCGTTCTTCATCCTGGCCGGGCTGATCCTCGAGCGGTGCGGCATCTCGCGCCGGCTGGTCGAGCTGGTCGGCCTCCTGATCGGGCCCGTCCCCGGCGGCCTGGCGCTGGTGGCGGTCGTCTGCTGCGTCTTCTTCGCCGGCATCTCGGGCTCGGGGCCGGCCGACACCGCCGCCCTCGGCACGGTCCTCATCCCGGCCATGGTCGCGCGCGGGTACGCCCGGCCGTTCAGCGCGGCCCTCGTCGCCGCCGGCGGCTCCATCGCCATCATCATCCCGCCCTCGATCGCCTTCATCGTCTACGGCGTCCTCACCAACACCTCGATCCCGGCCCTGTTCGCGGCGGGGGTCTTCCCCGGTCTGGTCATGGGCGCCTGTCTGGCCCTCCCCGCCTACCTCGCCTCGCGCCGCCACGGCTGGCGGGGCGAGCGCTGGGGCACGGCGGCCGAGATCGGCCGGGCGTTCCGGGAGTCGGTGTGGGGCCTGCTGGCGCCGCTCATCATCCTGGGCGGAATCTACGGCGGGGTCTTCACGCCGACCGAGGCGGCGATCGTCGCCGTCTTCTACGGGGTCTTCGTCGGCGCCGTCGTCTACCGGACCTTGACCTGGGCGGGGCTGTGGGGCCTGATTCGCGACGCCGTGGTGTCGTCGGCGGTGGTGATGCTGATCGTGGGCTTCGCCGGCCTCTACGCGTGGGCGGGGGCCACCCTCGGCCTTCTCGATCGGATGACGGCCGCCATCCTGGCCGTCTCCCAGGACCCGCGGGTGGTGATCTGGCTCATCAACCTGATCGTGTTCCTGGCCGGCTATCTGCTGGACGGTATCTCGATCTTCTACATCTTCACGCCGATCTTCATGCCGCTGGTCGCCCGCTTCGGCTGGGACCCGGTCTGGTTCGGCGTCGTCCTCACCGTCAACATCGCGATCGGCCAGGTGACGCCGCCGGTAGCCGTGAACCTCTACGTAGCGGCCAACGTCGGCCGGCTCTCGTTCGGGGAGCTGTCGCGGGCGGTGTGGCCGTTCGTGGGCGCCATGGTGCTCGCCCTGGTGGTGGTGACCGCGTGGCCCGAGCTGTCGCTCTGGCTCCCCCGCGTCTTCGGACTCGGCTGAGGCCGCGGACCGCCGTGTCGCATGAAGCGCGCGCGCCCGCGCGCCGGGAGGCGACTCATGGAACACGAGCTGAACGCGTTGGTCTCCGCCGCGGTGCTCTACGCGCCGCGGTTCGCCCTCAGCCTGCTGGCCTTCCTGTCGTTCTGGCTGGTGGCGGCCGTCCTGCACGCGGTCATCGGTCGGCTCGGCCGCCGCGCCTTGGTCGGCGCCGACGTGCTGACGCTCATCCAGCGGGTGACGAAGGTCGGCCTCCTGGTGGTCGGCCTGGTGACCGCGCTCGGCACGTTGGGCCTGGACGTGTCGGCGCTGGTGGCCGGCCTCGGTCTCACCGGGTTCGCGCTGGGCTTCGCGCTGAAGGACGTGCTCTCCAACCTGCTGGCCGGTGTCCTCATCCTGATCTACCGCCCGTTTCACCGCCACGACCGGGTGATGGTGGCCGGATTCGAGGGCACCATCGCGGACATCGACCTCCGCTACACCACGCTCGAGGCCGAAGACCGGCGGATCTTGATTCCCAACGCGACCCTGTTCACCAACGCCATCAGCGTCCTCCATCCGACCCCGGCCACCGGCCCCGTCCCCTCGCGTCCCTAGCCGGCCGACGGTGCGCCGGGGCGCGCGGCTCGCAGCGCGGCCAGCTCCCGGGCCAGCTGATCCAGCCGGCTCAGCAGCTCGCCGTGTCGCACGACCTCGGGGGACGGCTGCTTGCCGAAGAACGAGAAGGTGCCGTTCGGCTCGATCACGGCCCGCTCCACCTCGTCCAGCGAGGCGAAGCCTTGCCGGTGCGCGGCCGCCTCCAGCTCGGCGCGGGTGATGAGGTTCTTCCGGAGCCGCTCGGGCATCAGCCGGCCGGCGTCGATGAGCACGTCGGCGTCCCCCACCACCAGCTCCTCCAACTGCGGGTGGCCGTACAGTAGCCGCACGACCGCCGAGTTGAGGCTCAGCAGGGTCGCCGCGCCGATGAGGCCCCCGGTGACCGAGTTGTCCTCCCCGATGATGGCATTCTGGACGGTGTTCGACAGGGTCAGGAGGACGACGAGATCGAGGGGGTTGAGCTGGGCCAGCTCGCGCTTGCCGGCCAGGCGGAGCCCGATCACCAGGAACGCGTAGACGATTGTCGGCCGAAGGACCTTCTCCAGGACGGGGACCCCGAGGTGGAACATGTCGGTCCACAGCGTGTTGTCCATCGACGCCTCCGAGCGCATCCGGCCCGCCCGTGCACTGCGCGCCGCGCCCCGCGGCAACGTCCGGGGCACTACCTTACACCCGGCCGCCGCGCGCCTTCGCCAGCGCGGACGTAGTTCGGCGGATCGTTCGGCGACCGGGAAATCCCGCCTGAGATCCTCGATGCTGGCCGGATCTCCTTTCGGCGCTGCAGCGCCCGAGAAGACCCGGGCGAGCCGGCCATTTGCCACGAATGGGCAAATCACCAGCCGCAGATCCACGCGTTCCCCGTGACGACGAGAGCCTGACCTCGACGCCACTCGGCGCGTTCCGCGTCACACCAGGCGCTCGAATTTGGGCAGGCTGTAGGAACAAGCACTTAAGTGTCGGCTTAAGGGTTTCCCCCTGCGCAGATCACGGCCACCGCGCCTGCGCCATCTGGTGCCGCGCCCCTCTCACTGGTTCCGCGCCGGGGCATGCTCCTTGCTCCTGTCTCCCGGTGCCGAGGCCGCCATCTCGCCGGAAGGGGCTGGGTCCTGCCCACAGAGAGCAGCCCCCGGCGCGATCCTCGGTCGAGATTCGTCGGGTCGTCACTGTGGGAAAGGAGCGGCCACATGAAACGAACGTCGGCTGTCATCACCATCGGTCTCATTGCACTACTGGGCTGGGGAGCCCTGGCCAGCGCCGGAGGGCCAGCGGCGGGTGGTCAGCGATCCGACTTCGCGCTCTTCGACGGCACTGACCCGACCAGTGGTGAGACCGGCGTGGCATGCGGCGCGAGGCTGGGCTCGTCCACCAACCCGGTCGCGTTCACGTACCACGTCGCGGTGTCGAACTTCAGCGAGACGGTCAAGATCATCAAGGTCCTCTACGCGGACGGCGTGGAGCAGGCGCGGTACCAGGTCCCGCCCTTCAGCTCCTTCAGCTTCCAGCAGGCCGCCGGCGGGACGGCCGGCATCGATGACGCGATCCGCGTCTTCGCCGAAGGCCCGACGCCCTCCGGCCTGGCCGGCAGTATGAGCATCCTGGCCCCGGCGGCCGCCCGCGCGCACCCCCTGCTGGGCGGTGCCAATCTCTGTGTGACGCTCACCACGCCGGCGCCGTAAGTCAGGGACAGCGGAACCCGCGACCACGACAGTTTCCGGTCCATCGAGCGAAGGCGGCCTCTCGACTGCCGTCGGCGGCCGATACCGCACGATCGCAGCAGAGCCGCCTTCGCGCGGTAACCGCCCGATCGGGGTCCCGCTCAGCGTCTGACCATCGATCGCCCTCGGGCGGGCCCCCGCGCTGGAAGCGGCGTTCTGAGCCCCACCGCCTGGCCGGGCGCGACCTCACCCGACCCTCCGTGACGTCGGCCGGAAGCTCGCGGACCGGCGTTGCTGGCACGCGGCGCGCTTTTGCCGGAGCCCGCCGCCTCTGGTACACTGCAACCTGCCGTTTTTCCTGACGAGGAAGCGCATAGGATCCCGGTGGGCCTCCCGGACTTCAAATACGGTGTCGGGCTCTAGACAAGCTCGAGGTGGGTTCGACTCCCACGCGCTTCCGCCACTGGGCGGAGGAGCTGGATGGCCAAGACGCAATCGAAGGGGACGAAGGCCGCACGCGCCCCGGCGCGGCCGGAGCCCCGGCCGCTCGGCGGCTGGCTGACCCGACGCCGGCGGCGGCGCCTCGCCTGGACGGGGGTCGTGATCATCGTGATCGTCCTGGCCGGCGCCAGCGGCTGGCTGTACGCGCGGGTCTGGGCCCCACCCCCCGGCGACTACTTCCCGAGCCTCGGCAACGAGCACATCGAGACCCCGGAGAGCCCCCACGTCCGCTACAACACCGATCCTCCCACGTCGGGACCGCACCTGCCCTACATCGCGCCGTGGGGCGTCCACACCCGACCCATCCCCAAGGAACTGCAGGTCCACAACCTCGAGGACGGCGGCGTGGTGGTGAACTACAAACCCGAGTGCGAGGCGAGCGTGCTGGAGCCGCTGAAGACGATCGTCGGCCGCTACAAGGACCGCGTCGTGCTGGCCCCCTATCCAGGGCTCGACCGGTGCGTCGCCCTCACGGCCTGGACGCGCATCGACAAGTTCGACCAGGTGGACGAGTACCGCGTCGTCCGCTTCATCGAAGCCTACCGCGGGATCGACCACCACAAGCGTTGAAGCCATGCGCGCCCGCTCCCCCGCGCCCCGGCTGCTCGCCCTCGTCCTCCTCAGCCTCGGCGCGTGCGGGAAGCCCTACGTGGCGCCGCTGCTCCCTGGACCGTACCGCGAGCAGATCGAGGCGCCCTACGACGCCGTCTGGCGGGCGCTGGTGCGGGCGCTGGCCCAGGAGAACGTCCAGGTGCGGGCGATCGCGCGCGATTCCGGGGTGATCGCCTCGGAGGCGGTGCCGACCACGATCGGCCTCTACGCAGACTGCGGCCGCTTCGGCGGCGACGCGGTGGAGGGCGACGCCCAGGTGGCCTACACGATCTTCGTCCAGTCGGTCTCGGCGACCCAGACGGCGGTGCAGGTCAACACGCGGATGCGCGCCGACACCTACGCGCGCGGCAGCGGCAAGCCAAAACGCCGGGACCCGCTGGCGTGCGCGTCCACCGGGCGCTGGGAGGCGAATCTGCTGGACACAGTCCGCGCGCTGCTCCGGCCGTGAGCCAGGCCGCCCCCGACTCCTGGGACGCGGTCCGCGCTCGGGTCACCGCCGCCATCGCCCGGCGGGACGCGGCGTTCGCCGAGACCGCGACCGCCTGGGCCCGCTTCGCCCGGGCCCAGGGCTGGAGCCGGGACGACCTCCAGGCGCTGTGGGACGGCCTCACCGAGGACGTGGTGCGTCGCTACACCCGCGAGGCCGACCCGGCGCGAAGCAAGCTCGCGCGCCAGGAGGTCCTGGCGGCGATGGCGGGGCTGCGCGAGCGCGTCCTCAAGGAACTCGAGCTGGAGCCATGAGCGAGCGGGAGCTGGCCGGCCTCCGCCGGGAGCGTCTCCGCGCGCTCCCCTCGGTGGACGAGGTGCTTCGGGACCTCGACGGGCGGGAGGCGGTGCCGCGCCCGCGCGTGGTCGAGACGATCCGGGCCGTGCTCGACGAGAGCCGCCGGGCCGTCCTGGCCGCGACCTCGCCCGAAGAGCTGCGGCAGCTCCCGCTCGACGGTCCGCGGTTGCGGGCGCGGATCGAGGCGCGGCTGACGGAAGCGGCGGCCTGGCAGCTCGACCGCGTCGTCAACGCGACCGGCGTCGTCCTCCACACGAACCTCGGCCGGGCCCCGCTCTCGGACACGGCCCTCGACCGCCTGGCGGTGATCGGCCGCCACTACTCCAACCTCGAGCTGGACGTCCGCACCAAGGAGCGCGGCTCGCGCTACAGCCACGTGGACGGGCTCCTCTGCCGGCTCACCGGGGCCGAGGCCTCGCTGGTCGTCAACAACAACGCCGCCGCCGTGCTCCTGGCCCTGGAATCGTTGGCCCGCGGGCGCGAGGTGATCGTCTCACGGGGCGAGCTGATCGAGATCGGGGGGGCCTTCCGCATCCCCGACATCATGGCCCGCTCGGGGGCGCGGCTCTGCGAGGTCGGCACCACCAATCGGACCCGGGTCGCCGACTACGCGGCGGCGATCGGACCGGAGACCGCCCTTCTCCTCAAGGTGCACCCGTCGAACTACCGGGTCGTCGGCTTCACGGAGACGGTGGCGACGGCCGAGCTGGTCGAGCTGGGTCGGACCCGCCAGGTCCCGGTCATGGAGGACCTGGGCTCGGGCTCCTTCGTGGATCTCCGCCCCTGGGGCTTCCCCCACGAGCCGACGGCACCGGAGACGGTGGCGGCCGGCGCCGACCTCGTGACGTTCTCGGGCGACAAGCTCCTCGGCGGTCCCCAGGCCGGCCTCGTCGTCGGCCGGCGGCCGCTCGTGGAGCGGCTCCGCAAGAACCCCCTCAATCGCGCCCTCCGGATCGACAAGCTGACCCTGGCCGCGCTGGAGGCGACCCTCCGCGCCTACGAGGAGCCGGCCCGGGCGTTGCGCGAGATTCCGACCCTGCGGATGCTCACCGAGCCCGAAGCCGCCGTCCGCCGGCGCGCGCAACGGATCCTGCGCGGGCTGCCGGCGGAGACCCGGGCGGCGCTCGGGGCCGGCGTCGTCGCCGACCGCGCCCAGGTGGGCGGGGGCGCGCTGCCGGTGGTGGAGCTGCCGACGGCGGCGGTCGCGCTCGGCGCCGCGGCGCACCCGGCCGAGGCCCTCGACGCCCGCCTCCGGGCCGGCCGGCCGCCGGTCATCGGGCGGATCCGCGACGACCGGCTCCTCCTCGACTGCCGGACTGTCGGGGATGACGAGGTGGCGCTGGTGATCGCCGCCCTCAAAGCCCTCGTCTAGCGCCATGCTGGAGGATGTCACCGC
>DASYUM010000267.1:0-24178 GCA_036001225.1 Candidatus Methylomirabilota bacterium
TATTACGGCTTCACCGGCTTCTACATCGGCTACACCACCGGGCTGCGGGCGTTCACCTCGGCCGTTCTGGGGGGCATCGGCAACATCCCGGGCGCGGTGGTCGGCGCCCTCGTCATCGGCCTCATCCAGTCACTGGGCGGCCAGCTGCTGGGGGTTCGCTGGACCGACGTCATCATCTTCTCGATCCTGATCGCCGTCCTCGTGTTCCGCCCGAGCGGCCTCTTCGGGATGCAGACCCCCCAGAAGGCATGACCGCCCGATGCGCGGGTTGACCGGCGGCGGGCTGGCCGGGCGGGCGGGCGCCACGCTCCGCGCCCGCTGGCAGGGCCTCCCCCTCGTCCGCCGCCGCCAGATCTGGGCGGTGGTGCTGCTGGCCGTGGGCATCGCCTTCCCCTTCGTGGACCCGAACCCCGCCGACTCCGATGCCGCCACCAACGCGTTCATCTACGTCCTGCTCGCCCTCGGCCTCAACGTCGTGGTCGGCTTCGCCGGACTCCTCGACCTCGGTTACGCGGCCTTCTTCGCCATCGGCGCGTACGCCTACGCCATCTCGGCCTCCTTCCAGCTCCAGCCGACCTGGTCCAACGCGTGGGTCCCGCTGGGCTGGCTCGGTCAGGTGAGCCGGGTCCCCGCCTCGGCCGGCGGCGCCGACCTGGTCCAGCTCCACTTCTCGTTCTGGCCGATGCTCGTCGTCGGCGCGGTCATCTGCGCCCTCTTCGGCATCCTGTTCGGAGCGCCGACGCTCCGCCTCCGCGGGGACTATCTGGCGATCGTCACCCTGGGGTTCGGCGAGATCGTCCCGGTGGTGGCCCGCAACTGGGAGTGGCTCACCAACGGCGCCCAGGGCCTGGGCGGGATCAGGACCCCCAGGCTCTTCGGGTGGAACTTCGGCTTCACGGCGCTGCCGTACTACTACCTCGGCCTCGCCCTGGTCGCGCTCGCCGTCTTCGTCTCCTTCCGCCTGCAGGAATCGCGGGTCGGCCGCGCCTGGATGGCGATCCGCGAGGACGAAATGGCCGCCGGCGCCATGGGCGTGAACCACGTTCACTACAAGCTGCTGGCCTTCGCCATGGGGGCCGCGGTCGGCGGGCTGGGCGGCGTCTTCTACGTGGCCAAGCTGACGACGGCCACGCCCGACATGTTCCAGTTCCCGGTCTCGGTCATGGTCCTGGTCATGGTCGTGCTGGGGGGCATGGGCTCGATCCGGGGCGTGGTGATCGCCGCGCTGATCATCTCGTTTCTCCAGTCGGTGATCCTGCAGGAGCTGACCCTCTACGTCCACGCGCTCGGCCGGCTGATCGGCAGCGCTTATCTCCAGCGCGTCCAGCTCATCACCTCGCTGGAGCTGATCTTCGGCTTCATCCTGGTCCTGATGATGCTGTTCCGGCGGGAAGGCCTCTTCCCGGCCCTCCGGCGGGTGGCGGCCCTCACGCCGGACCAGCAGGCGGCGCTGCCGTCACGGGGGGCGGCGGTGCGGCTGTCGTGGGCCGAGGGGGCGGCGGCGCCCCCGCCAGGACCGCTCCTCGCCATCGACGGGCTCACCAAGCGCTTCGGCGGCGTGGCGGCGGCCGATCGGATCGATCTGCAGGTAGGGCGCCGCGAGCTGGTCAGCGTGATCGGCCCCAATGGGTCGGGGAAGACCACTCTGTTCAACCTGATCACCGGGCTCATCCCCACCGACACCGGCACCGTCCGGCTGGAAGGCCAGACGATCAGCGGGCTCCCCTCGCACGAGATCGTGACGCGGGGCGTGGCCCGGACCTTCCAGAACGTCCGGCTCTTCAGCAACCTGACCGTGCTCGAGAACGTGCTGGTGGCCGAGCACCCACGCCTGCGGGCCGGCGCCACCGGCGCCATCTTCCGGCCGCCCCGGGTCCGGGCCGAGGAGCGCCAGGCCGTCGAGAACGCGCTCGAAGTGCTGGGCCTCTTCGGCAACCGGCTACTGCCGCGTCTCGACCACCCGGCCTACGGGCTCTCCTACGCCAACCGCCGGCGGCTGGAGATCGCCCGGGCGCTGGCGACACGGCCCAAACTGCTCCTCCTCGACGAGCCGACGGCCGGCATGAATCCGGCCGAGACGCTGGAGCTGATGGACCTGATCCGGGGCCTGCGCGAGCTCGGGATCACCGTGATCCTGATCGAACACAAGCTCGACGTGGTGATGGACGTCTCCGACCGGATCGCGGTGCTCGACCACGGCGTGAAGATCGCCGAGGGCAAGCCGGCCCAGGTGCGGAACGACGACAAGGTGATCGAGGCGTATTTGGGTCGCCGGCGGCGCGTGGCCTGATGACGACCGACGGCCAGCCGCTCCTGCGCTTCACCGACGTTCACACCTACTACGGCCCCCTCCATGTCCTGAAGGGCGTCAGCTACGAGATCCACGAGGGCGAGATCGTCTCGCTGCTCGGCGGGAACGCCTCCGGAAAGTCGACCACCATGAAGACGGTCCTCGGTCTCGTCCGGCCGACCGAGGGAACCGTCACCTATCGGGGCCAGCCGATCCACACCCTCCGCACCGCGGAGATCGTCCGGCGCGGCATCGCCCCGGTGCCCGAGGCCCGGCGCATCTTTCCCAAGATGACGGTCTTGGAGAACCTGGAGATGGGCCGGTACACGCGGCGGCGGGAGCCGGGCTGGGACGCGGAGCTGGACCGGGTCTACAGTCTCTTCCCGATCCTGAAGGAGCGGCGGACCCAGCTCGGCGGCACGCTGTCCGGCGGCGAGCAGCAGATGCTGGCGATCGGGCGCGCCCTGATGGCGAACCCGACGCTCCTCTGCATGGACGAGCCCTCGATGGGTCTCTCCCCGGGCTACGTCGAACAGGTCTTCGACATCATCAAGACGATCAACCAGCAGGGCACGACCATCTTCGTGATCGAGCAGAACGTCAACATGGCGCTGTCGATCGCGCACCGCGGCTACGTCCTGCAGATGGGCGAGGTGGTGCTCTCCGGCACCGCGCAGGAGCTGGTCGAGAGTCCGCTGATCAAGAAGGCGTATCTCGGGACCGCGGCCGAGTAGCGCCGTGCCGATAACCGTCGCATCCCGGCGTCCTCGGTCGTCGGTGCGCCTCAACTTTGGGTGGCTCGCCCCGGACGGCGGGGCCCCCACCCCGCGACGTCCGGTGGCTCGCGTGCGCGGCATACGCCTCGGGCCGGTCTTTGGGACAGCGCGCCCCGGGCGGCGGGGCCCCAGCCCCGCGACGCCCGGCGGCGCGCATGCCTGCGTCCTTGGGCTGCTCGGTTCTCGGCCCGGCGCGGGGTTGGCGTGACGTCCGCGCCGCCGCGCGAGCCGCTCGGCTTCTATCCTACGCCCCTCCATCCGCTCCCGCGTCTCTCCGCACACCTCGGCGGTCCCCGCCTCCTCGTCAAGCGCGACGACTTGACCGGCTTTGCCCTCGGCGGCAACAAGGTCCGCAAGCTGGAGTTCTTCCTCGGCGAGGCCCGGACCGCGGGCGCCGACGTCCTCCTCACGACGGGTGGCCACCAGTCGAACCACGCCCGGATCACCGCCGCGGCGGCCACGCGGGCCGGCCTCGACTGCATCCTGGTCCTGTCCGGCGGCGAGCCGGCCGCCGAGACGGGCAACCTCGTCCTCGACCGGCTATTCGGTGCTCGGGTTCGGTTCGTGCCGACCCGCGCCGAGCGCGGCCCCATGCTCGAGGCGCTGGCCGGCGAGCTGCGGGCGGCCGGCCGGCGGCCCCACGTGATCCCGCTCGGTGGCTCGACCCCGCTCGGGGCCCTCGGCTACGTCGAAGCCGTCCGGGAGCTCGTCGCCCAGCTCGGCCTCGCCGTGGCCGACACCGGCCCGCTCACCATCGTGCACGGCTCGTCCTCGGGCGGGACCCAGGCCGGCCTCGTCGTCGGCGTCCGGGCCACCGGGCTCGCCGCCCGCGTCATCGGGGTCAGCGCCGACGAGACGCGGGCCGATCTCACGGCGATGATTGCCGCCATCGCGGGACCGCTGGCCGAGCGGCTCGACCTCCCCCCGCCGCCAGCGGCGGCGGTCGAGGTCCTCGACGAGTACGTCGGGGAGGGGTACGGGATCCCGACGGCCGCCTCGACGGAGGCGACCGCGCTCTTCGCCCGGCTGGAGGGAATCCCGCTCGATCCGACCTACAGCGCCAAGGCGGCGGCCGGCCTCATCGACCTCGTCCGCCGCGGCGCGTTCGCCCGGGACGAGTCGGTGTGCTTCTGGCACACGGGCGGCATGGTGTGGACGGTTGCCAGAGCCGGGGGCGGTGACCCGGCAGCACGCCCGCGATCTCACGTCGCGGACGCCGGGATCGTCAGCCCAGTCCTGGGCAACGAGGACCAGCAGGGCGGCGGCCACGGGGCAGAGGTCGGTCATGCCGTCGCAGTCGCCGAGCACTTGACGACCGCCCCCTTCAGGGCTTAGAAAGGGGAACCTTTCTGGTTCTCTACTGTCAGAATCGCTACGGGGCGTCAGGCCTGGTAACGCTCGGCGTGCTACCCTAATAACGAGGGGCAGGGGTCATGACCATCGTCCAGATCGAGGCGAACCTTGCGTGGCGTGGATCCCGCACGCGCGGCGGCCGCTGGGTGGCGGTTTGTGAACCCCTCGGGCTCACCGTTCAGTCGGACACCTGGGGGCACCTGATGGAAGACATCGCGGAGACGATGAACGCGATGTTCACGGACCTGCTCAAGTCCGGCGACCTTGAGCGATTTCTTCGGGATCGCGGTTGGCGCACGACCGGACCGATCCCCGTGAGGAAGCGGGATATCTGGTTCGACGTCCCGTTCAGGGCCGAAACGACGGACCGTGATCCCGCGCTCGCACTTCGTTAATAAAATCCGCGAGCTGAACTATACCTTCAAGACGCGGCAGAAGCGGACCCAACTCTGGCGGAGGCGAGGCGGGACACACTACTTATCGGTGCCCCTGAGTGACCAGCTCGAAGACGAATACGTAATCTCGTCGCTGCGCCAGGCTGGATGCAAGGATGAGGAGATCCGGAGTTTCATCGCGGCGGCGAAAGCGTAGGTCCCGAAAGCATAGGTAGCCTCCCAACTCGACCGACCACTGCAGCAGGAAGGGCCACAACCCCGCCCGCTTCCACACCGCCAAGCTCATCAGCTCCCCGTCCCGACCCTAATCCGCTGTCCGGCGCGGCTTGGCGTGCGCCGTGCAAAGCACCTTTCGGTTCCTCCCGCCGGCGCCCACCGACCCCCCCGGTGGCCGGCCTCCGAGGTGGGTGGAGTGTAGGCGCCCGACGGGACACCGCAACTGGCCGGGCCGCTGGGGCGAGGGGCTGGGCCAGCTGGCCGTCCAGCTTCGGCTCGGCGACGTAGCGGGGTCGGCGAGCAAAGGTTTCGTCGGTGAGCCGCGAGCAGAGCATCCGCGGGACGAACCGGGTCACGACGCATCAGGGTACCCGCCGTCCCGGTGGCCCACCCTAGCTAGGGCAAGCCCCTTACCCCGGCTTGTGGCCGAGACGCCCTGACAGGTATCGTGGCATCCAGTGAAGGGACGAGTGACCACCACCGTGATGCGGTGGCTCGACGCCCACCTCGCAGCCGACCCGAAGCTCCGGGCCCGTGTCGAGAAGAAGCTCGCCACAATGCGACGCGAGCAACGCCCGGCGCAACGGCGGCGCGCTACGAGTGGACACCGTCGGCAAACGTTAGCCGATCGGGCCTCCACCACGAACGGCACCCACCGCCACCGTCCTCGCCGGATCGGCTAGGGCGTGAAGTCCTGGCCGTGCCCGCACGGCCCGACAATACGGAATTCGACGGCGAGCCGCCACCCGAGCCCGCCAGAGCTGGCTCAGCGTCAGCGGGGTCCGGGCCGCGGGGTGGGTGCAGCGGCGACAGCTCTCCCACGGGCCGGAGCGTACCGATGCAACAAAGATCTTCCCGCAAACGAAGCACACCAAGGAGCGATCCTGCCATTCCGTCATCGCGCTCTGCCACTCGGTCAGCCTTCACCACGAACTCGAGCTGCTCGAGGTACCGCTGCAGGTCGTTCGCCGGATCCGCGACTGGACCCGGCCTACCGTATGGTCAGCTCGGGCGCGGCATCATTGGCGAACGGCGGTGAAGGACGTATTGACGGGTCCGGCGCATCCGTTCCCGGTGTAGGTTCCGCCGAGGTTGGAACCGTCCTCACTGGCCGTCGCAGTTCCGGTGAAGGACGCCCGGCACGGGTGGGCCTGGTCAACGCGGAGATCCCAGCGAAGCGGCCCGACGTTGGTGCCTGCCATCGTGCCCGAGGCGCCGCCCACGGTGAACCAAGTGCCGCTGACCTGCGATCCGCTCTGAACGAGGGTGATCGAGACGACCGCGGTGTAACTGCGGCCTTGCTGAACGCCTGCCACGGTCCCCTTGTAGGTGCCGGTCAGCGTGCTGGGAGTAGGCGATGTGGATGGCGACGGTTGGGCCGCGGCCCGTTGTGTCTGGGCGTCGACGCCAGATGCCGGGATGGCGGGTGACACCGACTCCAATCGGATCGTGTAGCTGAGGGTAGACGGCGGCGCGCCCGCGATGTCCTCACGCTGACCGCTCACGTGGCCGGCCAAGAACCGCTTTCCAGCCCCTTTGTAAAGGGTCAGCGTACCTGTGTCGTCACGCTGAGCGTACGCGAGCTTGCCGTCCCGGATCTGAAGCGTCCCCCGGTAGCGGTTGGTGATCGGATCGTTCTCGTTGGCCTCAAAGGATCCGTCGGCGCGGATGGCGAACTCGACGGGGATGTCGAACTCACTCCCGGTTGCTCGGTAGGATCCCCGCCAGGTACCGACGACGGTTGCCAGATCGTCGTTGCGCAGCGTCTGGGCGGGCGGGAGGAGTCCAGTCGTCTCGAGCGGTTTCACGACCTTTCCAACGCTTCGATCCAGTCGCACCCGTACCACCACGGTGATGGGTCTTGCCTGGCCGTCGGCGCCTGTGAAGCGATACTCGACGGTCAGAGGACTGATGGTTGCTGCACCCCCAAAGGCAGTACTAGCCGCCGATGAGCGCGCCCACCCCCACGACTCGGTGAATGGGAGCCGAATCTCAGAATTCGCCTCTAGGCGGCGCCGGAACGGCCGAAGGCGCACCCCACTGCCGATCATCTCCGTTCCGGATGAGTACGAACTTCTCTCAATGTGCTCGAACTGGATGGGAGAGCCAACCGTCTCCCGGAGCACGACGGTGTAGCTCCATCTCATGCGCTGCTTGTCCGGGCTCACGACCTGTCCGATGTCCGCCACCTCCCAGGCCACCGGTCCCGAGGTGCCCCGGAAGGCTGGGGTTCCGGGCGTTGTGGCGCATCCCGTCATGGTCGCCAGCCCCACAGTTCCGAGTGCGAGCAGGGACCGCGCGATGCCTTTGGACCCGGTATTCATAGGCCAACCCTCCGCTTCACGCCGCCAAGCCACAAATCTCTTGCCGGAGCACCTCTCCCGAGCCTGCCGTCTCCCAGGTTGTTGGCACTGGCCTCCCTTTGTGATCGCGGCGCACCCGATGCGCGGGAGGAAGACCCCCACGCGCCGGGGGGAATAGCGGAGCCACCGCGAGCTCGAAGAGAACGGACTAAGTAACCCCAACGGCAATCATGGGCCCGGCGCGGGCTGGCCCTCTGACTTACCCTGCCTTCGTGCTCGCCGCCGTGGGTACTGCTGCCGATAGAATTCCGCGGCGGTATCCTTGAGAATCGTCTTTGATCATGGCGATGTGATTATTCTGATGGGCAACCTCAAGAAGTTCATCTCTTGTAATCGCCCTGCGTTTTGAGCGATCCATTTCCTCGATCACATCCATGAGTCCCTTCTCCCGAAAGCCGCTCACGTCATGAGGCAACTGCTTGGCCTGGAGGAACTCAAGGCAAAACGCGTATTGGGTGGCGTAATAGCGCTTTCCCTTCCACTGTAAGGTCTCCCCGCATGTGACGCGGCCACCGTCGTAGAGATAGACCCGAGCATCCCGAAGCGACTCGAGGGAGATCGTTCCGAAGTATATCGGGGGCTTTTCTCCTGGATCCCTCGGGCATCAGCCGTTCTTCCCAATCAAGGACTGGGCAGCACTGGATGCCGCAGCAGCCCTGACGGGAACACGCCCCGGCAGACCACCTGCCCCCGGCCCGCACCTCTCCCGCAAACGGCACCCACCGCCGCCGCTGCCACCCCGCCTCCGGCCAGGGCGTGTAATCCCCCCAAGCCGCAGGCGCCGACGATCCGGAACTCGACGCCGGGGCGCCAGCCGAGGGCCCAGAGCTGGGTAAGGGTCAGGGGCGTCGAGGGGCGAGGGGCGGCGCAGGCGTAGCAGGTCGCTATTTCTTCCACTTCACGAAGCAGGTATCTGCGCCAACCTTCCGCATCAGGGCGCAGGACACCACTTTGGTGCTGCCGGCCTTGTCGTCGTCGATGCTGACCATATAGCTCTGTCCGTTCGAGCAGTCCACGCGCCAATAGGCGCGGCGGTCCTTGTCCATCCCCTTGTACTCCGACGATGCGCCGGCGCACGCGAAGCCGGCGCTTGTCGCCGTTGTGGCGAGCGCATGGGTGCGGGTCGCCGCCGGCAGCTTGCGGAGTTGCTCATGAGCGTCATTGGCGAACGCGGTCGCGACGTTCGTCGCGACGACGCTCGCGATAATGAGGCGGGCGCCGTGGCCGGAGAGCTTCATTCGGCCGCCTCAGCCCGGGACCACCCGAAAGCGGAAGTTGCGTTCGGTCGCCTGCCCTCCGGCTTGCAGCCCAACGACTAGGGTGAACGAGTCGCCCGGACGCAGTCGTTCGAAGACTGGGCTGGCGCTCCAGCCTCCATAGCGGCCCGACACAAAGAAGATGGCATCCGTAGGAAAGACGAAATCGTCCAGTCCGGCGCCTGCTGGGACGACCGAGGCGGGCGTCGCGGCCTCGCGGTCCGTGAGCTTCACACCCCGATGAATTAGCCGGCGCGATCGGCGCGTGGGATCGACAAATACCGTTCGGTTCCAGTCCACATGGACTGACCCCGGCGATTGATTGAGGAAGACGACGTTGATGCCAGTCGGGGCGCCCGACAGGTCCAGGCGCGTATACCGAAAGGCCCACCTGCCGAGATCATCGGTCAGAGTAATCGTCCCGGCCGCCACGTGCTCCTCGGTCCGAGTGTATGCAGGTTCGCCCCGCTGGGTCCTGAGACGCACGATCAGCGGATCGGTCTCGCTACGGAACCTAACGACGCGTGTGAGCGTCACCCGGCCTTCTCCTGGCGGCGACTCCAGCTCAAGCGCGTGAAGGGCGACCGGGGCTGGGTCGGGCGGCGTCTGGACGGGCGCCGGGCTGGCGCTCTGCCGTGGGGCGGGACTCGCGCAACCGGCCAGGACGATGCCGATGAGAATGGGGACAATTGGTCGCATGGGGCCTCCCTTCGAGGGCGTTCAGAGCGATCAGTCCTCCGCGTGCACCCAGCCCCGATTCCGCATGCAGGCCCGGTAGAGATCCTTGTCCACCTTGATCTGCTCGGAGAAGGGTCCGACGAGGGCCCCGACGCCGCGGTAGTGGTACGAGTTCTCCTTCTGACATTCGTAGTGATCTCGGTTGAACTGCACCTGGTCCATCGGTTGGCCGGCGGCTCGGGTCCACTCGGGACGCTTCGGACCTGACGAGGCGCAGGCGGTCAGGATGATGCCAGAGACGATAATCGTTAGGGCTCGGCTCATCGCTTAGCCCTCCTCCGGGAGAGGTACCGTAGCCAATGGGCAGCGTCACCGGCCTCGGGCGAGGGCGACGCCTTCTCCTGGGCAACTCTCGCGGCTTCTCACGTCTGCTCGCCATTGCATCTCTCCGAGAGACGGAGGACAGCGAACGACGAAGAAGCGCTGGGAGCGCGGCAGGGCGGGCAGGATGCCAGTGCACACGTCTGCGCGACTCCAGGAGATGGCCGCCGACGAGGGCGCCACGCGTGCGTTGCTACCGCTGCTCGAAAATCCGCCAGCCCTGCCCGTAGGGGTTCATTGGGCTGTCTTGCCGGTACGGGCTGCCCGCGCCGTACGGATTGTTCAGGCTGTCCTGGCTGTACGGGCTGCCGTATCGGCCTTACGGGTTCTCGACCGAGTTCGGGTCGTAGCGCGAGCAGTTCAGGCAGCCGCGATACTCGCCCTGGCTGTCGTACAGCTGCAGCGGCCCGCGCGGGACGTACGGGTTGGTCGGACTCGATGGAGAGTAGGGGCTGCCGTAGGGCCCATAAGGGTTCGCCGTCGAGTCCGGCGCGTACGGGTTCGTGCTCAGCCGACCGCGATACTGCGCGTCCGCCGTCGATGCAAGTGCCAGGAAGAAGACGATCGCGACGCCGACGTGCGTCCACATGGGGGCACCCCCTTGAGGTGGTGGGGTGACCGAAGGGCCGAGGCGTCCGGGCTACGAGGAGGGTCCCGTGGCGCCGCTTTGACCCTACGTCGGGCGGACGATCCGGTCAAGCCCGGGACGGCGAGCCCGGCCGGGCGATCAATGGCCGGAGAGGACAGGGACGATGACGGTGTACCGGGCCGGGTCGATACTGTCCACACGGGCGGCATGGTGTGGCAACCCTCGGTATCCGCGGGGCGTTGACGATCACGCGACATCCACGCTCGACACGCGCGGCCAGGGGTCATGCGGGGACGGGATTTACCCTTGACACGGGTCATCGGGGGCGTAGAGTCGAAGGGAAGGCGACGGCGGGGACATGAAAGACGTCGGACTCGTCGCCGAAGCGGCGTCCCGCAGGCCCCGACGGCCGGCATTCGGATCGGGCGTCGGATCGGCGGGTCTGTGCGCCATTCTCGCCGTCCTCCTACTCCGGGCTGCCGCCTATGCCACCCCGCCGGATCCGCTGTGGATCGCCGGCATCTACGACGGCGCCGACTTCGATGACCTTCTCCGCCCGATCGGGCTGCTCGTCGGTGTTCCCGACGACGTGCACATTCCGATCATCGCGCGGCTCGGGCTTACCGCCGAGCGGCCCTTCCCGATCGAGCCGCCCGGCATCGCGCTGTCCGCTCTGCCGGCGGTCCATTCCCGCGCCCCGCCCGCCTCGTAAGCTCCCAGCGTCACCAGCGTCGAAATGCGGCGTCCGGCCCAGTGCCGGGCGCGGGAGTGTCACTGTCCGCCCAGCCCGGGCGATGACAACCGCCTCGGGCCCAACAGGAGAAGCCGGAATGCGCACCAACGCGGCCCTCGTCGTCCTCGCGGTGATCTTGGCGATGTGCCTCTCGTCCGCGTGGGCCGAAGAGGCTACCGGGAAGATCCAGAAGGTCGATCAAGACCAGAAGATGATCGTCCTCGAGGACGGGACGCAGCTGTGGATCGGTGACGGGGTGTCGATGGACCAGCTCGCCGAGGGAACGGAAGTGAAGGTCTCCTACGAGGAGAAGGACGGGAAGAAGTGGATCACGAGCATTGAGCCCAAGCAGTAGCTGAGATGCCGGCGCCGGGGCATCGGGCCTGCGCCCGGTGCCCCGGGCTCTGACCGCTCACCCCCCTGACCGGCGACCCGCGGGAAAACCGGACGCCCTCGACCCTGGCGGAGCGAGGGCGCCCGGAGACGAGCGGCCGATCAGACCGGGCCGATCAGGTCCGCTGGTAGACGCTCTTGAACGTCCCCTGACCCCGCGGACCCTGGAACGTGGTCTCGATGGTCAGCGTCTGGCCGTCGGGAGAGAGACTCCACACCGACTCGCGGGAGACTTGGATCTCGCCGCCGGATCGGCCGGTCATGGTCCGGTTGGCGTTGATCCGGAGCCGGGCGCCGTCCCACGTCGCCCTGGTCACCACCGTGCTGTTCCGGCGGCCGGTGAAGGTGTGCTCGGCCCCATCGACGGTATAGGATTCGCTCAGCGAGCGCTCACGGTTCTCGCGCGCGACCGTGCGCGTCGCCTTCACGACGTCGCCGCTCTGCTCGATGGTCAACTTGAGCGGAGTGGGCGGCAGCTGCCCCGCGTCGGGGGCGGTCGCGCCCGGGTGACGCGGCGGGAGCTGGCTCTGGCTCCGGTCCAGGACCCAGGTCCCGGCGAAGTTCACCTGGGCGTAGCCGAGCGAGGCCGCCGACAGGATCACGGCCGCGGCGACCAGGGCAGCGGAACGGAATGGAACTCGCATCACATGGCCTCCTCGTAGTGGTTCGGGTGGTCGATCCTTTCGCCGGTTCGACGGGCCGCCGGCCGGATTTGTTTACCCCGGGCGCCGGGCGGGAGCGGTCGGGCGAGGCCGAGGCCTCCCGACTGGACCCGGCCTCCGGCCGGGACCAGCAGGCGATGGGCGAGCCGGCGCTGGTACGGCGAGCAGGGGCACCACGAGCCCGGACGGCCCGCCCCCGCCACTGCCACACGGCGGTGCCCGGCGGGGGGGCCCTGACCGGGCTCCGGCGCGGCTGGCTTGACAGTCGGGCCCCCCAGTGTAGCGTAGAGGAGTCGAGTGTACGGCATGATGCGCCGGCTGCACGCCTACGGCTTCGCCGTGGCTGCCACGGCCGCTGCCCTGCTCGTGACCCGCCTGCTGTGGCCGAAGGTCGAACCGGCGTCCTTCGAACTGTTCCTGGTCGCCGTCGTTCTCACGGCATGGGGGGCCGGGCTGGGGCCGGCATTGGTGGCGACCTTTCTCAGCGCCCTCGTCATCGATTACTACTTCGTGCCGCCGATCTACGAGCTCAACTTTCATCCCGGGAACGCAGTCCGCCTGGTCGTCTTCGCCGGCGTCAGTCTCCTGATCGTGGGCCTGACCCAGGCCGAACGTCGCGCCCGCGCGCGGGCGGACGCCGCCAGCCGGGCCAAGGATCGCATGCTGGCGGTGGTCTCGCACGACCTGCGAGGCCCGCTGAATGCCGTGGTGGGATGGGTACACGTGCTCCGCCGGACGGTCAAGGATCCGACGACCGAACGGGGGCTCGATGTCATCGAGCGGAGTGCCGAAGCCCAGCGGCAGCTGATCGAGGATCTGCTCGACATCGTCCGCATCGAAGCGGGGACGCTCCGGCTCGAGCCCCGCGTGGTCGATCTGGCGGAGGTCGTCCAGGCGAGCGTGGATGCCATCCGTCCGGCCGCCGAGTCCAAGGGCGTGGCCCTCGAGGTGTCGATCGAGGCCGGTTCCCACGTCGTGTGGGCGGATCCCGCCCGGCTGCAGCAGGTGACCGGCAACCTCCTGACGAACGCGCTGCGGTTTACGCCGGAGCGCGGGCGGGTGGCGGTCCAGGTCGCCGGCGATGACGGCCAGGTCAGCCTTCGCGTGCGGGACTCCGGGCCGGGCATCGCCCCCGACGTGCTCCCGCATCTGTTCGCCCCCCTCGCGCAGACGCCGGCTCGCCCCGGCGCTCGGGGCGACGGGCTCGGTCTCGGCCTGGCCATCGCGCGGCGCATCGTCGAGTTGCACGGCGGGACGATCGAGGCGACGAGCCCGGACGAGGACCGGGGCGCCATCTTCACGATCAGCCTGCCCCTCGGGCGACGCGCCACGCCGGTCAGCGCGCGGTAGCCCTCGCCCTCGTCCCGTGTGGACCTCGGCGCTGGTGGCGGCCCTCCACTACCTCGCCCTGGCCATTGGCCTCCCCGCCGTCTTTCTGCGCGGGCGCGCGCTGAAGCGGCCGCTGGACGCCAACGGGCTACGGCGCCTGTTCGCGGCCGACGCTGCGTGGGGAATCGCCGCCGTCCTCTGGCTGGCGACCGGATTGGCCCGGGCCTTCGGGGGACTGGAGAAGGGGAGCGCCTTCTATCTGAACAGCCGGCTGTTCTACCTCAAGATGGGGCTCTTCGTGGTGGTCCTGCTGCTGGAAGTCTGGCCGATGACGACCTTCATTCGCTGGCGGCGGGCCCGCGCGAAGGGCGACCCGGTGGATACCGCCCCCGCCCGTGCGTTCGCGCGGATCAACCACGCCCAGCTCGCCATCGTCATCATCATGGTGTTCGTCGCCTCCGCGATGGCGAGGGGCCTCGGCTGAGCGGCCGCGGTGGGCCGGCTACCGACCGCGCACCGTCAGAACCGGACAGGGCGCCGTCCCGACCACCCGGGCGGCCACGCTGCCGAGGAATAGCCGGGCGAAGCCGGTCCGTCCGTGGGTGCCCATCACGATCATCCCCGCCCGAGTCGCCTTCGCCGCCCGGACGATCTCCTCGGCGGGGATGCCCTGCCGCAGAAGCCCCACCGCGCGCACACCGGCCTTCCTCGCTCGGGCCACCAGCCGGTCGAGCTGCCGCTTGCCCTGGGCGGTGGCGGCTCGCTCCAGATCGGCATACACGCTCGGCGTCGGGACGTACTCGGGGCCGATGATCGGGACGACGGGCGTCAAGACGTGGAGGACCACGAGCTGGGCCCGATTGACCTTCGCCGCCCGGACGGCGTGGGCGAAGGCTCGGGCCGACGCGGCCGAGAAGTCCGACGGGTGCAGGATCCGGCGAAGGCGGGTCATCGAGCACCTCCGTGAGTGGGTCTGAGGGCCGCGCAGCGGGATCGGGGCGGCACTAGAACTTCAGCTCCAGGAGCGTATGCGCCTCATGCCCGCCGAAGCCCCCGCTGCGGGGAGCATCCCACCCGTAGCCGTAGCCGAGCATCAGCATCACGCGCGTCGTCAGCATGATACACAGGTCCGCCCCGGCGCCCCGAAGAGTGTGACGGGGCAGCTCGTGGCCGGTCACGTAGTCGACCTGGGCGTGGTCGTAGGAGAGCTGGAGCTTCACGCGCTCGGTGGCGGGCCAGAGCGGGAACCGGTAAGAGACATTCAGCAGCCAGAAGCGGCGGGCGAAGACCTCGTCGAGGTAGTAGCCGTGGAGGATCAGCGGGAACTCGCTGCGGAACGGGAGCGCGCTCCCCATGCGGAAGCTCGACAGCGGGTCGGTGTCCTCGGCGGTGCCGGCGGTGAAGAACGCGCGCAGGCTCTGGTTGGCCGGCAGCCGGGCGATACCGCCGGCGCGGACCCAGACCCGCTGGGTGAAGTGCTCGGTTTCCTGCGGGTGCTCGGGAAGGCCGTAGGCCCCGGCCTCCTGGCGGTAGGTCGGCTCGTACCAGAGCGACAGCTCGAGCGCCACGTCCGGCAAGAGCTCGGGAGGCACGCCGCCCACCCGGACCCCCGCCCGCCCCGAGTAGATGGCCGTGTCGGCGGGCAGGCGATAGCGGCGGTCGGTGCCGTTGCGCTCGTAGAATACGTACTGCGGGTGCAACCGGAGCTGACCCTCGACCGGCAGGATGTCGGCGATCAGGATGCGGCGGTAGTAGGTCAGGGTGGACTCGGCCCCGTGGCCCCAGAACGACTCGTGCTCGATGTGGCTCCCGTTGCGGAACTCGTCGAAGTTGTACGGGAAGAGTCCGCCGGCGACCCCAACTCCGATGGCGTGTCCGGGGGCCGGCATGTTGTCGAAGACCAGCTCGGAGGTGAGGTAGGTCGGGGCCAGGATCACGCGGAGGTACCAATCGTCGTCGAGGAAGTGGGGACGGTTCCAGAGGAAGAAGCCGTAGCCGGAGATGGGCCCGTCGCCCCGGAGCGGCCCCTCCACGCCCAGCTCGAGGTTCGCCCGCGGCTCGGGATCGACCTGGGCGGCGGCCGTCCCCGCCCACGCCAAGATGGCGGCGGCGACCGGGACCAGGACGAGGGCGCGAGACATGGTCGGGCGGGCCGCTCCTGCCCTGAGCGCAGCAAGTCTCTGGCCAGCCCCACAAATCGGCGATTCATGGGGAATTTTCGGGCGCGGTGGGCGGGGGCGGCGGCAAATCCTGCACGGCGATGACGATGGCGGCGAGCGGGCCGGAGCGGGCGCGGGTCGGGCTCTGCGCGGACTGCTGCTGGGCGCGGCGAGTCACCAGCGGGCGCGGCTCGGTCTTCTACCTCTGCCGCCGGGCCGAGACCGACCCCGCCTATCCCAAATACCCGCCGCTGCCTCGCCTGGCCTGCCCGGGCTATCAGCGGGAATCGTCAGATCCGCCCCGGTGAGCCGTGAGCAGGCGGTTCGTCCCTGCGGCCGCCCGAGCCCGTAGAGCTTGGGATGGCCGATATCTTCGCCCGGCAGAGGCTCAGCCGCGCGGGAAGACCAGCTTCAGACAGTCGGCGAGGACGCCGAGGACCGTCTCGACCTCGGCCTCCTCGATGACCAGCGCGGGCTTCAGCTCGATCACGTGGGGAAGCGCGGCGGCCAGCCCCAGGATGACGCCCCGCTGCATGGCCTCGTCCACGAGCTGCTTCGCCTCGGCGGGCGCCGGGGTCCGGGTCACCGGGTCCTTCACCAGCTCGACGCCGATGAAGAGACCGGGTCCTCGCATGTCGCCGATCTGCGGATACTCGGCCTGGAGCGCCCGGAGCCCGCGCGTCAGCATCGCGCCCATCCGGGCCGCCCGCTCGGGAATCCGGTCCCGCTCGAGGATCTCGATCACTTTGAGGGCCGCCACCTGGGCGATCGGGTTGGAGCCGAAAGTGTAGACGTCCTCCCCGGTCGGCTGGAACCCCTTCAGCCGGTCGTCGGCCACGACCGCCGCCAGCGGAAAGCCGCCACCCAGCGCCTTGGACAGGACCATGAGGTCAGGCGTCACGTCTCGTCGAAGATCAGGAGGATCCCGAACTCGTCGCAGATCCGCCGGACTTCCCGCGCGAACGCTGCTTTGTCCATCGGCGTCTCCTTCAGCCCTTGAGGCCGGTGAGGGCGATCCCCCGGATCATGTACTTCTGGGAGACCGCGTAGGCGATCAGCATGGGCCCGGTCGCGATCACGGTGGCCGCCATCAAGGGGCCGTAGTTGATGCTGCCGTAAGGGTCCTTGAAGAGGGCGATCCCTACCGGCAGCGTCCGCAGGTTCTGCGAGTTGATGACGATGACCGGCCACAGGAAGTCGTTCCAGGAGCCGAGGAAGAGGATCATCGCGACCGTGGCCAGCGTGGTCTTGATGAGCGGCGCGACGATGGTCAGGACGATCCGCACCTCGCCGGCTCCGTCCATCCGGGCGGCCTCGAGCAGGTCGACGGGGATCGCCTTGATTCCCTGGCGAATCATGAACACGCCGAACGCGCTGGCGAAGTTCGGGGCGAGAATGCCGAGATAGCTGTCCACCCACTCGATGCGAGCGAGCAGGACGTAGAGGGCGACCGACGTGACCTGGACCGGCACCATGAGGGTCGACAGGATGAGCAGGAAGCAGACGTTCTGGAGCGGGAATCGGTAGACGGCGAACGCGTAGCCGGCGAAGAGCCCGAAGACCAGCGAGCAGCCCACCGAGACGACGGCCACCACCAGACTGTTCCAGTAGTAGGTGAGCCAGGGCGCCTTGGCCACCGCGGCCGCGAAGTGCTCGCCGGTGAGCCGGCTGGGGATCCACTTGGGCGGGAACGCCAGGATGTCCGACGCCGGGCTCACCGCGGTGATGACCATCCAGTAGAACGGCAGCACCATCAGCACCGCGACGCCCGTCACCGTCAGGTAGAGTCCCAGCCGGCCGGCCGCCCGCATCAGTACGCGACCTCGAAGCGCCGGCTGTAGAGGTACTGGACGACGGTGATCCCGAGGATCAAGAGGAAGAGCACGGTCGCCTCGGCCGCTGCGTAACCGAAGTTGTAGCGCTCGAAGGCCTGCCGGTACAGCTCGAGGACCACGACGTTGGTCGCGTTGGCGGGGCCGCCGCCGGTCAGGACGAAGACCTGGTCGAAGACCTGGAAGGCCAGGATGCTGTCGTAGATCAGCAGGAACGTGGTGGTCGGGGCGAGGAGCGGGACCGAGATCCGCCAGAAGCGGGCCACCGTTCCGGCGCCGTCGATCGTGGCCGCCTCGTAGAACTGCTGGGGGATCGCCTGGAGCCCGGCCAGGTAGATGATCATGTTGTAGCCGAGCGTCTTCCACACGCTGAAGATGATGATGGCGGTGAGCGCGGTGTGGCTCGACATGAGCCAGGGCTGGTCGGGCAGGCCGACCAGCCGCAGCAGCACGTTGAAGAGCCCGAACTGGGGGTTGTAGAGCCACCACCAGACCATCGCGGCGGCCGCGGTGCTCGTCACCATCGGGGCGAAGTAGACGGCCTTGAACAGCTCGCTCAGCCGGAAGCGGGCGTCGAACAGCACCGCCAGGCCGAGCCCGAGAGCGGCCGAGATCGGGACGATGGCCGCGACGTAGGCGAGGGTGTTGACGGTCGCCTTGGCAAACGCCGGGTCGGCGACCAGGGCGCGGAAGTTCTCGAGCCCGATGAAGGTGAAGCGGCCGCGGAGCAGCTCGACCTTGTAGACGCTGTACAGCAGGGTCTGGACGGCGGGGATGACGCGGAAGGCGCCGAAGAGGAGAACGACGGGCGCGATGAAGAGGTAGGCGTGAAGCAGGTGGCGGTGCCGGTTGCTCCGGCGCCGCCACCTGATCACGTCGGCGCGACCTTACTTCGCGGCGTCGGCGATTGCCTTGGTGGCCGCCTGCTCGGCCTCAGCCAGCGCGGCGTCGATCGACGCCTCGTGGTGCCAGACCTTCTGGATGGCCCCCCCGACCGCGTCCATGACGCCGTTGAGCCCCAGGTTGATCGGCAGCTTCTTCCCGGCGGGGTAGAGCTGCTTCAGCGCCTGGTCGTAGGGGTCGGACTTGAACGGCTCCTTGTCCCAGTTGACCTTGTAGCGGGGCGAGGCGTCGTACTTCTTGCACAGCTCGTAGTCCTTCTCGGCGCTGTTGATCCACTCGATGGCCTGCCAGGCCAGCGCCTTGTTCTTGGCCTGCTTGGGGACGGAGTAGAGCCAGGCGCCGAGCAGGCTCACCGGCTTGTCGCCCGCCTTGGGCACCGGCGGCAGGGCCATGCCCCACTTGAGCTCGGGCGCGTCCTTGGGCTGGCGGGCCTTGATCGAGACCGTCTCGCTGATCTGCATGGAGGCGATGCCCTTGATGAACGCGGCTCGCGGGTCAGGGAAGTTGAGGCTGGTAGACTTGTCCTGATCGAGCATGTCGAGGATCAGCTTGAGAGCCGCCTTGCCGCCGTCGGTGTTGATCACCGCCTTGCCGCCTCGCAACCGGTTGGGGTCGTCCACCAGCTGAACGCCGGCGCCGTAGAGCGCCCAGAAGTGCTTGTGCACGATCCCGTGCGGATGCCCGACGTGGCGGATCGCATAGCCGACCCGTGTGATGTTCCCCTGAGCGTCGCGCTTGGTGAGCTTCTTGGCGTACTCGCGGAACTCCGCCCACGTCTTGGGCGGCTTCTCGGGGTCGAGCCCGGCCTCCTTGAAGTGCTCCTTGTTCCAGGTCAGGCCGTAGATGTCGATGCCGTACTGCGGATAGCCCCACATGCGGCCGTTTCCGTAGTCGGACAGCTCCTTGATCTCGGGCGAGACCGCGCTGAGCCAGGCCTTGGCCTTGGCGTCGGCCACCGGCTCCAGCATCTCTTCCTTGAGGAAGCCGGGGAGCCACGAGGTGTCGATGAAGAGGATGTCGGCGATGTTGCGGCCGGCGGCGGCGGCGAAGACCTTCTGCTGCATGGTGTCGTAGTCGAGCCCCACCGCTTCCACCTTCACGTTGTGGGTCTTCTCGAACTCCGTCCACAGGTTCTTGTCGCCGAAGTGGGCGGCGCCGGCCGTGATGTCGCCGCCCGGGTACCAGATGGTGACGGTGGCCTTGGCCTGGGCCCCGGCGAGACCGGGCGCCAGGCAGAGCAGGACGGCGAGGAGCCAGGTGAGGCGTCGCATGGGCGGTCTCCCTTCGCTTCGGCGTGGTGGCACGAGCCGCGCGGCCGGCGGCTGGGGGGACTCTATGCCCCTCCCGGAAAGCCTGTCAAGGGCCGGTCGGTTCAAAATCGTCCGCTTCCCGAATGAGAGTGCTCAGCCAGTGGGCGCCGCGGTCGGCGGTGGCGAGATTCCTGCCGTCGCCGGCGGCGGGGTGCGGCATTTCTTGACCGGCGCCGCCTCGCTTCTCTACGCTGGAATCGTAAGACTCGCCGCGTATCGCTCGGCCGGACGGTCGGGACGGTCTCCGAGACTGCGGCACTCTCGCGCGGAGCGCGGAGGGGCGCCCCGTCAGGAGGCCACGCCGATGAGCCGGCCCGATCGGACGATCCTCTCCGAGTGGATCCTCGTCATCGAGGACGACCCCGACAGCCGCGACGCCATCCGACTCGTCCTCGAGCAGGCTGGCTACCTCGTCGAGGCGGCCGCCTCCGGCCGGGCGGGGCTGGCGGCGTTCAGCACCCGGCCCTGGAGCCTCGTGGTGCTCGACCTGCGGCTCCCGGACCTGTCGGGGGTCGAGGTCCTGCGGGCCATCAAGGTGGCGTCCCCCGCCACCGCCGTGATCATGGTCACCGGCCATGGCTCGCTGGCCAGCGCCGTCGAGGCCGTGAACGAAGCGGTCTTCGCCTACCTCGAGAAGCCGATCAGCCCCGATCAGCTCCTCAGCGCCATCGCCCGGGCGCTTGCCCGGCGGGGCGTCGAAGAGCACCGCCGGCAGCTGGCGGCGATCGTGGACGGCTCGGCGGACGCGATCATCGGCCAGACGCTCGACGGCACGATTGTGAGCTGGAACCCCGCCGCCGAGCGGCTGTATGGCTATGCCGCTCACGAGGTGATCGGCCGCTCCGTCTCCTTGCTGGTACCCGGCGAGCTGCCGGACGAGCTGGCCCAGATCCTCGCGCGCCTGCGGCGCGGCGAGCGGATCGAGCACTACGAGACGGTGCGGGTGAGGAGCGACGGCAGCCGCGTGGACGTGTCGCTGACTGTCTCCCCGATCCGGGACGCCGCCGGCGCCGTCATCGGTGCCTCGGCCATCACCCGCGACATCACCCGGCGCAAGCGGGCCGAGGCGACCAGCCGAGCCCTCACCCGGGTGAGCCACGAGCTGGTGGGCAGCCTGGATCTCGAGCAGGTGAGCGCCCGCGTGGTATCGGCGGTGCTGGACGTGGTACGGGTGCGGCGGGCGGCGCTGCATCGCCGCGACGCCACGACCGGGGTCCTGACCTGCGTGGCGATCGCCGGCGCCGCCGACGTTCCGAATTGGATCGGACGGACACTGGCGCCCGGGGAGGGGCTGGCCGGTCTGGCCGTATCACTGGGAAGGCCGGTCTGGTCCCCCGACCTGCTGGCCGCCCGCGAGATCAACATTCCCGACTGGCTTTCGGACCGGCTCACCGCCGACGGCCTCCGAGCGGGCGTCGGCCTCCCTCTGATGGCCCGCGGCGAGACGCTGGGCGCGCTGACCCTCATCGACGAGCCGGGGCGGGTCTTCGCGCCCGACGAGCTCGAGATCCTCGCCGCCTTCGCCGATCAGGCCGCGCTGGCGATGCGGATCGCGGGCCTGTTCGACGAGGTGCGGCAGCAGCGGGACTTCCTCCGCTCCGTGGCCGAGAACTCGGCCGACGGCATCGTGACGACCGACGTCCGGGGCCGCATCACGTACGTGAGCCCGGGGGCGGTCCGGATGTTCGGGCGGCCGGCGGACGAGGTCGTGGGCCAGCGGGTGGCGTCGTATTACAAGGGCGGGGCCGCCGAGGCGTGGTCGGTGGCCCGCCGGCTCCGTCAGGATGGGGAGGTGCGCAACTACGAGACTGCCCTCCTCGCCAAGGACGGCGCCTGGGTGCCGATCAGCGCCTCCGTCTCGCTCCTGCGCGACGGCCAGGGCCGGGTGGTGGGCACCGTCGGCGTGATCCGCGATCTGACCGATCGGGAGGCGGCGGAGGCTGCCCGCCGGGAGGCGAGCGAGCTGCGCGCAGTCACGCTGCTGGCGGGTGGCGTCGCCCACGAGGTCAACAATCCGTTGGCCGTCATCGTGGGGCAGCTCGAGCTGCTCGCCCTCGGGCGGGCGCTCGATAGCCGCGCGGCGACGCGCATCGAGCGCGCGCTGACGGCGGCGAAGGAGATCAAGAACATCGCGAGCCGACTGACCCGGATCGGGCGGATCCAGACCACGGTGCCCGACAAGTTCCTCCCGCCCATCCTCGATATCCGCCGGTCGGCCGGCGACGCCGTCGACTGACCCGGGCGTTGCCCGGCAGCCGTCGCACCGGGCGGGTCCTGGCGCGGCGATCAGCCGGCGCGGACGAGGCGGAAGCCGTAGTCGGAGTAGCGGAGGTGCGGTGGCAGGCTCGAGCGGTGGGCGACCGGGCTCCACGGGATCTGGTGACGCCAGGCGCCGCCACGGGAAACCCGGCGGGTGCCGGCCGCCGGCCCGGTGGGGTTACGCGCGGACGGCATGGCGTAGGCGTCGTCGGCGTGCCAGTCCAGGCACCATTCGTGGACGGAGCCCGAGCAATCGGTCAGCCCGAAGTCGTTGACGGGGCCGGTGCCGACCGGCGGCGGCCCGGGGAGCGGCAGCCGCAGGTCGGGGAAGACCGCGCTCGGTGCCGCGTCGCCCCATGGGTAGCGGGCGCCGTCGAGCCCGCCCCGGGCCGCCTTCTCCCACTCCGCCTCGGTTGGCAGCCGATACCGGCTTCCCGTCTGCGCGGTCAGCCACGCGCAGTAGGCCATCGCCTCGTCCCAGCTCGCGCCCACGACGGGTTGCCTCGGGTCGGCGAAGCGCGGCTCGCCCCCGAACGGCGGGGCCGCCGCCCCGGTGGCGGCGAGGAAGCGGGCGTACTCGGCGTTCGTCACCGGCTGGGGGGCGATCAGAAAGCCGTCGAGCCAGACGCGGTGGCGCGGCCCTTCGCTGGCGACGCCGTCGGCCCATCCCATCCAGAACCAGCCGGCGGGGATCTCGACCAGGTCCACGGCCCGGCGGCGGGCGGCGCTCAGGCCGGGCGGCCCCGGCCTTCGAGCTCGGCCACCCGGCGGCGGAGGGCCTGCTCCTCCGCCCAGCGTGCGGTCTCGTCGCGCACGATGGCGGCGATGCCGGTCACGCGGCCGCTCGGATCGGTGAGAAGGGCGACCGTGAACGCGACGGAGACGCGCCGACCGTCCTTGTGGAGGGCGGGCACCCGGAGAACGTCGGCGCCATAGCGCGTCTGCCCGGTGCGCATGACCTCGCGGTAGCCGGCCCAGTGCCGGGCGCGGAAGCGCTCGGGGATGATGAGGTCGAGGCTCTGGCCGACCGCCTCTTCGGGACTGAACCCGAAGATGCGCGTCGCCGCCGGGTTCCACAGGCGGATCAGGCCCTCGGAGTCGGCGACCACGATCGCGTCGCCGGCCGCCCGCACCAGCCCCTCCAGATCGACGGCGGGCTCCACGCCACCGATTCTACGTCGGCGGCCGGGGCCCGTGCGATCTTTCCCAACACCTGGCGAGCAGGGAGGTGCCGGATGGCGCGCCGATGGCGCCGCCCGCAAAGTTGCTTCTCGCCCCCGCCTCGGAAACGTAGAATGCCGATCACGGCTCGGCCACCGCGGGAACGGGGACGGCCGATCTACCTGGTCGTCCTGGGGCTCCTCGCGCTCTCCTTCATGATCTTCCAGATCGCCGTACTCCGGGAACTTCGCTTTCAGCTCAGTACGATCTTCACGCTGACGCCCTTCCTCTTCAGCGCCGTCATCACCTTCATCGGACTGGGCTCACTACCAAGCCGGCGGCGTCGTCCCGCGCGCGCCATGCCCTAGTGTTTCCTCCGGTGGCCTGTTACGATGGCGTCGATGCCGGCCCCGCGCGCCGCCGAATCCCCTCTGGTCGTCGGCCTCGACGTCGGCTCGTCTTCGGTGCGGGCGCTCGCGTTCGACGCGGATGGGCGCAGCCTCGGTCTCGAATGCCAGCGGGACTACGAGCCGACGACCACCCCGGATGGCGGCGTCGAGATGGAGCCCGAGCGGCTGCTGGGCCTCGCCGGTGAGGCGCTCGACGGCCTGCTGGCCGACCTCGGGGGTCGCGCCGCCGGCGTCGGCGCCGTCGCGGTCTCCACTTTTTGGCACACGCTGCTCGGCGTCGGCGGCGACGGCCGGGCCCGGACGCCGCTGTACTCGTGGGCCGACACCCGGAGCGCGGCCGCGGTGGAGCGGCTGCGGGCGCGGCTGGACGAGAAGGCCTACCACGCGCGCACCGGCTGCGTCCTGCACACCTCGTACTTGCCGGCCCGCCTTCTCTGGCTGGCCGAGCGCGACCGGGCGGGCTTCGCCGCGGTCCGGCGGTGGCTCTCCTTCGGCGAGTACCTGCAGCTCCGACTCTTCGGCGACGTGCGCTGCAGCATCTCGATGGCCTCGGGGACCGGCCTCTTCGACCAGCACGCCCTGGTCTGGGACGCCCCGATCCTCGAAGCCCTCGGCCTCACCCCGGACCACCTCGCGCCGCTGGTCGATCTCGACGCCGCCTTCCGCGGCCTGCGGCCCGAGTTCGACGGCCGGTGGCCGGCCCTCGCCCGCGTCCCCTGGCTGCCGGCCG
>DASYUM010000268.1:0-7574 GCA_036001225.1 Candidatus Methylomirabilota bacterium
GGTCGGGGCCAGGTGCCGCAGTGGCTGGAGGTCTCGCCGGCCGAGAAGCGAGGCGCGGTGCGCGGCCTGCCGCTCCGCGACGACATCCAGATTCCCGTCCAGGAACAGCTCATCGTCGAGCTGTACTCGAAGTAGAGAGGCACTCGATGCCACGATTGATGTTCCAGCGGCCGCGCCGGATCGAGTGGGAGGAGTTGGGGCCCACCTTCGGTCGGATGGCGGCCGAGCCGTTCGAAAAGGGGTACGCCCTCACCGTCGGCAACTCGTTGCGGCGCGTCCTGCTCGCGGTCATTCCGGGGGCGGCTCCGGCCTGGGCGAAGATCGTGGGGGTCGGCGCGACCGCGGCCCGGCTGCCCGGCGTCCAGGAAGAGCTGGCCGAGGTCCTGCTCAACGTGAAGAAGGTCACCGTCCGCCTGGCCGACGACCAGCCGGTGACCGCGCGCCTCGAAGTCACTGGGCCGAAGACGGTGACCGCCGGCGATCTCACGGCTTCCGGCTTGGAGATCCTCAATCCCGAGCTGCCGCTCGCCACCCTGGAGAGTGGCGGCCGGCTCACGCTGGAGGTCGGCGTCCGGACCGGTCGCGGCTACGTCTCCGCCGACCGCCACGGGGAGGCGACGCCCAGCGGCGCCATCCCGCTCGACGCCGCCTTCTCCCCGGTCCAGCGCGTGAACTACACCGTCGAGATGTCGCGGCTCGGGAAGATCACCGACTACGAGAAGCTGGTGGTCGAGATCTGGACCAACGGCAGCATCACGCCCAATCAGGCGCTGTTACGCTCTTCGAAGCTTCTCCGCGACCACTTCGATCTCTTCACCCCGGCCGGTGCCGAGGAGGAAGACGAGGAAGTGCCGGCCCAGCCGGTGGCCCCGGCCGAGGACCGGACCTCGTCATGAGACACAAGCGCGGGGGCTCCAAGCTCGGGCGCGTCACCGCCCACCGGTGGGCGCTCTTCCGGAACCAGTTGACGGCGCTCCTCCAGCACGAGCGGATCACCACGACCGCGGCCAAGGCCAAGGCGCTCCGCCCGCTCGCCGACCACCTGGTGACGCTCGGGAAGCGGGAAGACCTTCACGCCCGCCGCCAGGCGCTCAGCCTGGTCCACGACACCGCTGCCGTGCGAAAGCTCTTCGATACCGTGGCCGCCCGCTACGCGGATCGCCGGGGTGGCTATACCCGGGTCCTCTCCATCGGACCCCGGCACGGTGACGGCGCGCCGATGGCGATCCTGGAGCTGGTGGACCGCGCCGAGACCCCGAAGGAGAAGAAGACGAAGGAGAGGAAGAAGGGCGAGCCCACGGGCAAGGCGGCCAGGAAGCAGCGCAAGGCGGCCGCCGCGGCGGCCTCGGGCTAGGGATTCAGCGCGGTCTGTCTCAGCTCGGGCTTGGCGGCTCGCTGGACGCGGGCCGGGGCGCCCGCACCTTGACCTTGAGGATGCGACGCTCATCGGCGTCCACCACCGACAGCTCGTATCCCTCCACCGTCACCTGCTCCCCCGGCCGGGGAATCCGACCTAGCGCGGAGAGGATGAGCCCGGCCACCGTCTCGTACTCCTGCTTGGGCAGCTTCCAGGTCAGCGCCTCGTTCAGCTCGTCGATTCCCAGTCGCCCCGGGACGAGATAGCTGCCGTCGGGCAGCGAGGTGAGGATCGAGGACTGCCGGTCACGCTCGTCCTCGATTTCACCCACGATCTCTTCGACGATGTCCTCGACGGTGACGATGCCTTCGCTGCCGCCGTACTCGTCCACCACCACCGCCAGCTGGGTGCGCTGGCGCTGCATCTCCCGCAGCAGCTCGTCGATCCGCTTGGTGGCGGGGACGTAATAGGCCGGCCGGAGTAGCGCTTTGACCGACCCCTCCTCGGCACCGCGAGCCAGGATGTCGAGCGCGGTGATGACGCCGATCATGTGATCCACGCGCTCCCGATACACGGCGAGACGTGAGTGGCCGCTCTCCTGGATGCGGGCGACCGCCTCGTCGACGTCGGCCTCCTCGGGGACGGCCACCACGTCCACCAGCGGGACCATGACCTCCCGGACCGCCGTCTCCCCGAGGTCGAAGATCCCCTCGATCATCTCCCGCTCCTCTTCCTTGACGTCGGTCGTCCCGGCGGGCTCGACCTGGAACAGGAGGCGGAGGTCGTCGCGGGAGACGAAGGGGTCCCGCCGCTCGCGGTAGCCCAGGCCGGCGAGGATGGCGCCCACGATGGTGTTGGCCATCCACACCAGGGGCGCCATGAGCCAGGCCGCCACTCGCAGGGGATCGAAGGTCCGGAGGGCGACGGCGGTCGCCCGCTGCTGGGTGAGCGCCTTGGGGACGATCTCGCCGAAGACCAGCATGAGGGGGGTCAGAATCGCGGTTGCCCACAGCGGCGCCCGGCGCCCCAGCCAGGGGAGCAGGAGCGCCGTCGTCAGCGCCGAGGCCGACACGTGGGCGATGGTGACGCCCATCATGGCGGTCGAGAGGAGCCGCTCCGGTCGCTGGAAGGCCTCGAGGTAGCCGCGGGCGATCCGGGAGCCCTGCTCGGCCATGTGGCGCAGCCGGATCCGGTTGGCGGCGATGAAGGCCATCTCGGCGGCCGAGAAGAACGCCGAGGCGAGCAAGCAGATCGCGACGAGGACGAACGCGGTCACGGCGCGGGCTCGGCCGGCGCCGGCGACGGGGGCGGCGCCGGGAGGCGGACCAACACTTCCAGGATGCGCGTCCGGTGCAGCTTTTCGACGGTGACCCGGACGCCGCCGCTCTCGATGCTCTCTCCGCGATGGGGGACCCGGCCGAAGAGATCCAGTACCCAGCCCCCGACCGTGTCGAAGGTCTCGTCCGAGATCCCGAGGCCGATCAACGCGTTGAACTCGGCGATCGGCATCTTGGCCGCCACCCGCCAGCTCCGCGCATCCACCGGCTGGGCCAGCCGCTCCTCGCTCTCGAACTCGTCCCGGATCTCCCCGACTACCTCCTCCAGAATGTCCTCCAGGGTCACCAGCCCGGCCGTGCCGCCATACTCGTCGACCACGATCGCGGTGCGGAGCTTCTTGGCCTGGAACTCGCGCAGGAGCGCATCGGCTCGCTTGGTCTGCGGCACGAAGTAGGCCGGCCTGAGCAGGGGTCGCAGCTGGAAGTCAGGCGGGAGCCCGCGGTAGTAGGGAAGGAGGTCCTTGGTGAACAGGATCCCGACCACGTTGTCGAGGCTGCCGTCGTAGACCGGCACCCGGTGGTGGAGGTGGGCTCGCAGCTCGGGCAGGAGCTGCTCGGGTGGGGCGGCCACGTCCACCCCGAAGACGTCGGTCCGCGGGGTCATGATGTCCCACACCGTGGTGTCGCCCAGCTCGAAGACGCCGTGGATCATCTCGCGCTCGGTCCGCTCCACGACTCCTTCCCGGTGGCCGACCTCGACCAGCGTCCGCAGCTCGGCTTCGGTGATGGCGGTCTGAGGCGTCTCCTCGCGGGCGACCACGTGTGTGATCACGGCGGTGAAGGCGCCGAGGACGGCCCGCACCGGGGTGAGGACGTAGGCCAGGGCCAGGACCGGGTAGGCGGCGGCGAGCCCGAAACGCCGCGGCGAGTCCACGGCGACCGTCATGGGCAGGACCTCCCCGAACACCACGATCAGGAAGATCATGACCGGGATGGCAACGCCGACGCCCCGGGGCCCGAACGCGGTGGCCGCCAGGCTGGTGGCGAGCGCGGAGGCCGCGATGTTGACCACGGTGATCCCGACCAGGATCGTGATCAGGAGGTCATGGGGCTTGGCGAGGAGGCGGGTGAGCAGCGGGGAGGCGCGCGGGTCGTCGCTGTCGGCCGTCGCCCCCAGCCGGCCCAGCGAAAAATAGGCCGCCTCCGCGCCGGCCAGGAGGCCCGACACGACCAGGAAGCCGAAGAGGAGGAGCAGATCCAGGATGAGCCGGTCCACCATCGCGTTACCGGAAGTGCTCGAAGCCTTCGCGGACCTCGACCGGTCGGCCCGCGTCGTCGAGGAAGTGGACCCCCTCGCGAGCTGGCCGGATCTCGCCGATCACGGTGACCGGCGTCCCCGTCTCGGCCGGGATCCGGCGCGTGAGGCCGGCCGCCTCGGCCGGGGCTGCGGTGAAGAGCAGCTCGTAGTCCTCGCCGCCACTGACCGCCAGCGTCCAGGCCGGTTCGCCGAGGAGCCGAGCGACCTCGCGGGTGGTCTCCCCGATGGGCAGCGCCGGGAGCGGCACGGCGGCGCCGACACCGCTCTCCTCGGCGATGTGGGCGAGGTCGGTGGCCAGCCCGTCGGAGAGGTCGATCATCGCGCTGGCGCCGCCGGCGCGGGCCAGTCGGCCCTCCGCGACCCGGGGCGTGGGGGTCCGGTGGGCGGCGAGCAGGGGCGCCGCCCCGGCGTCGGGCCCCGCGAGGAGGCCGCGCTCGAGCACCGCCAGGCCGGCGGCGGCGGCTCCCAGCGTCCCGGTGACGAGGATCGCGTCGCCGGGCCGCGCCCCGCTCCGCCGCACCGGCGCCCCCTCGACCCGACCGACCACGGTCAGGGTCAGGACGAGGCGCTCGGGATCGGCGCAGGTGTCGCCGCCGATCACGGCGACCCGATGGCGGTCGGCCAGCTCGCGGATGCCCGCATACAGCTCGTCCACGTCAGCGGCGACGGCGGTGGCGGGGAGCGCCAGGGCGATCAGGGCGTAGCGTGGCTCGCCCCCCATGGCGGCGATGTCCGAGAGGTTGACCGCGAGGGCCTTGGCCCCCAGCTCGTGGAGCGTGGTGGTCTTGCGGCGGAAGTGGACGTCCTCGATCAGCGTATCGGTGGTGAGGAGCAACGTGCCCCCCGGCCAGGCCACCGCCGCCGCGTCGTCCCCGACCCCGACCAGGACCTCGTCGGGCGGCGGGCCGAGCTGCCGGCGGATCCGCTCGATGAGCCCGCGCTCTCCGAGCCGCCGGAGCGTCACGGCGCGGCCCCCCGGTCTGGCAGGATCCTCCCCTGCCATGGCCGGCGCCCGCTCAGGCGACCGCGTCGAGCCGCTTCTTGATCTGCGCCTTCGGCACCGCGCCGATGACTTGATCGACGACCCGACCGCCCTTGAAGAAGAGGAGCGTGGGAATCGATCGAACCTGGAAGCGCGCCGCCAACCCGGGATGCTCGTCCACGTTCACCTTGGCGATCGTGATCTTTCCGGCGTACTCCTGGGCCAGCTCCTCCAGCACGGGCGCGATCGCCTTGCAGGGACCGCACCACTCGGCCCAGAAATCGACGATGACCGCCTCCGCGTGCTCGGCCAGGGTCGGATCGAAGGACGCGTCGGTGAGGTGCACGATGATCTGGGTGGCCATGGAATCCTCCGGTCGGGCGTCGCGCGGTCAGAGGGGCGCCCTCGCCGGCACGTCCTCCGCCGCTCTGCGGGATGGCTCGGTGGTGTCATGCGCGGTGAGGCCGACTACGCTTCTACGGTAGCACAGAGCGCGGCTGCTTCGCAATTCCGCGCTCACAAGCCGAGGAAGACCTTCTTCACCTCGTCGGAGGCGAGCAACGTCGCTGCCGATCCTTCGAGGAGGACGCGCCCGGATTCCAGGATGTAGCCGCGGTGGGCGAGCGAAAGCGCGAGTTGGACGTTCTGCTCGATGAAGAGCACGGTGAGGCCGTGCTGGTGGTTGAGGCGCCGCAGCACGTCCAGAATCTCGGTCACGACGCGGGGGGCCAGCCCCAGCGTCGGCTCGTCCACCATCAACAGGCGCGGCCGCGCCATCAGTCCGCGCGCGATCGCCACCATCTGCTGCTCGCCGCCGGAGAGCGTGTGGGCGAGCTGGCCGGCCCGCTCGCGCAGGACGGGAAACAGGGACTCGACCCAGACCAGCGTCTCGGCTCGCTGCCGACGGGCGCCGCCGTGGTGGGCGCCCAGGAGCAGGTTCTGGCGCACGGTGAGGTAGGGGAACAGCCGCCGGCGCTCGAGGACGTGGGCGAGGCCCTCGCCGACTCGCCGGTGGGCGGGCACACCGTCGAGCGGGCGCCCCTGGAACTCGATCCGACCCCGTCGCGGCGTCACCAGCCCGGACACGGTGTTGAGGATGGTGGACTTGCCGGCGCCGTTGGGACCGAGCAACGCGACGATCTCCCCCTGGTCGATCCGGAGCGAGACGTCCCACAGGACCTGGAAGTCCCCGTAGGCGACGCTCAGCGACTCGACCGTCAGCATGGACCGCGAGGTCTCCACGGAACACCGCCGGCTGCGCCGGGCCGAGACGCGAGCGCCGGTAGGACGCAGGCGCGAGGCGGCCGGAGGCGTATGCCGCCTACGTTGAGGACCGCCGAGCGCCGAGGACGACCCGGCGCGACGCGTATCGGCCCGGGGCTACGCATAGGCGGCGCCGAGGTACGCCTCGATGAGCGCGCGGTTCCGGACCACCTCGGCCGGCGCGCCGTCGGCGATCTTCTGGCCGAGGTGGAGGGCCACGATGCGCGTGGCGACGCTCATGATGACCCGCATGTTGTGCTCGATCACCACCAGCGTCAGCCCTTCGTCCCGGAGCCGGCCGATCAGCGCCACCAGCCCCGGGATCGAGCGCTGGTCCACCCCGCCGGTGACCTCGTCGAGCAGGAGCAGCCGCGGCCGGGTGGCCAGCGCCCGCGCCATCTCGAGACGCTTCCGCTGGCCGGTCGAGAGCTGGCGCGCGAAGGCGTCGGCCTTGTCGCCGAGCCCGACCTGGTCCAGACAGCGCCGCGCCTCCGTCCCCGCCCGGGCCGGGTTCCGGTCGTGGAGGAGCGCGCCCACGGTGACGTTCTCCAGCACGGTCATGCCGGGAAACGGCCGAAGCTTCTGGAAGGTCCGGCCGATCCCCCGGCGGCTGATCTCGTCGGGCCGCAGCCCGGTGATCGCCTCGCCGCCGAGCCGCACCTCGCCGGCGTCCGGCCGGTAAACGCCGGTGATGACGTCGAAGAGCGTGGACTTGCCCGCTCCGTTAGGCCCGATGACGCCGACGATCTCACCGACGGCCACGCCGAAGGAGACGTCGGCATTGGCGACGACGCCTCCGAAGCGCTTCGTCACGCCCGCGATCTCGAGCAGGCTCACGGGGCTTCCCCCGGCCCGGGCCGCCTCACTGGTCTACCCTGGCCTCAACACGACGCCAGGACCCTGACGATGGGACCGGGCCGAGGACCGAGCAGCCCAAGGACGCAGGGAACAGCGTGCCGCCGGACGTCGCGGGGCTGGGGCCCCGCCGTCCGGGGCACGCAACCCGAAAGCGGCGCGCCGAGGCGTATGCCGCATACGTTGAGGCGCGCCGACGACCGAGGACGACGGGATGCGACGGTTATCGGCCCCGGATCAGTGCTTTTCGGCCGCTTTCGCCTCCCTCTCCTTCTTCGCCTCGGCCACCACCTTCTCGGCCAGCATGCCCGGCAGCTCCTCGTAGTGGGAGAACTCCATCGAGTAGCTGCCCCGTCCGCCCGACATCGAGCGGAGGTTCGGCTCGTAGTTGAGCATCTCGACCATGGGGACCTGGGCGCGGACCACCGTGGTGTCGCCGCCGGCGTCCATCCCGATGATCTTGCCGCGACGGCTGTTGAGGTCTCCGATCACGTCGCCGGCCAGGGTCGACGGCACCGTGAC
>DASYUM010000269.1:0-2426 GCA_036001225.1 Candidatus Methylomirabilota bacterium
AGCATCGCGCTCTCGTGGGCGGTGCTGACCGAGGCCTCGCTGTCGTTCCTGGGGCTGTCCGCTCAGCCGCCGGCGCCTTCCTGGGGCACCATGCTGAACGAGGGCCGGCAGCATCTCGAGCTGGCGCCCCACATGGCGATCCTGCCCGGGCTCGCCATCATGCTGGCCGTCCTCGGCTTCAACCTGCTGGGCGACGCCCTGCGGGATCTCCTCGACCCGCGCGGCCGACGGTGAGCGCGGACCTCGTCGTGGCCCCGGCGACCGCCGAGGACCTCCCGGTCCTCGCCGAGCTGATGGCCGCCTCGTCTCTTCTGCTGCGCTACGGGACCACCCGGGACACGGCGCTCGCCGCCCTCGTCCGGGCGCGGCGAGCCGGCGACGTTCTCCTGACGGGTCGCCCGGCGGGCGCTCCGCCGCGAGGACTGGCCTGGGTCATCCCGAGCCGGATCCTCACCGGGGCCGCCTATCTGCGGCTCCTTCTGGTCGCCCCCTCCGAGCAGCGGACGGGACTCGGCGCCCGCCTCCTGGCGGCGGCCGAGAACCGGGCGCGCGGCGGGGCCAATCACCTCGTCCTGCTGGTCACCGCGGACAACACGGGCGCCCGACGCTTCTACGAGCGCCACGAGTACCGGCACGTCGGCGACCTGCCGGACTTCGCCCGGCCCGGCCTCGCCGAGGCCCTCTATCAGAAGGCCCTGCGGCCGCCCGCCGACCGGCTCTCCGTGTGACTCGGTATCGCGCCCCCCGGGAAAGGAAAACCCCCGGCACGACACGTCCGGGGGTTTGGGACCGCCCGCCGCGACGCGGCGGGCGCGATCAGGGAGCGACGAAAGGATTGGCGGAGAGGCCGGGATTCGAACCCGGGACCGGGCTCAACACCCGGTAACCGCTTAGCAGGCGGCTGCCTTCGGCCGACTCGGCCACCTCTCCGCGCGAGAATTCATCTTCGCGGGGGCATCAGGGTTTGTCAACCGGCGCCGGCCGTCACTGGCCCGTCATCTCCTTCAGCGTCTTGCGCGCGAAGCCGGCCGGGGGCTGGAACTCCGCGGCCGGCACCGACCGGCTCTCCGCCTTCACGACCTCGACGGTCACCCCCGCTGTCCGGCTCACCACCCGCACCGGATAGCCCTCGCCAGCGAGCTTCCACGTGGGGTCCGCGCCGGGGAGCCCCTGGCGACGCCGGTTCGGATCACAGCCGGGGGCGGCCTTCGCCATCTCGGTCGAGAAGCGCTCGAGCTTCGCGGGATCGAGCTCCCGCCACGCCGTGATCCCGGGCGCGATCCAGAGCTCCGAGTCGACCTTCCCGTCGGCCAGGAGCTCGTAGCGCACCGCCGGTTGCCCCGCGATCGTTGCTTGCTGTCCCGTCTTGCGCAGCTCGAGCTGCGGCTCCGGGCAGGCCGCCCCCCCGCCCCCCGCCGGCTGTTGCCGGGAGCGGAGCATCTGCTCGGCCATCTTGCGCTGCTCGGGCGGCATATCCTTCATCGCCTCTTCCATGGCCTTCATCGCGCCCGCCATCTGCCCGGCCGCGGCCTGGAGGGCCCCCGTGATCGTCTGCACGTACTCCTGGAGCGTGGCGGTCACGAACTGCCGCCTCGGATAATCCACCTGGGTGATGGTGTCGGCATTCAGGTCCAGGATGAAGGCTCCCACCGGGCGACCGTCCGGGCCGACCATGAGCGTCTTCATCCGGTTGGCCTCGACCGTCACCTGGTGCCGCCCTTCGTCGCCACTGCCCTTCACGACCTGCTCGATGATCCACCCGGCGGAGGCCGGGGCCGCCCAGCCCAGGACTCCCGCCAGGACACTCGCGGCGACCACGCGCTGAAACCCCATCCCGTTGCTCCCTTCCGACGGGCTCGTGACTCCAGCGGTCCCGTCGGGAATCAGTCGGACACCCACGAACGCTGGCGGAGGGGGAGGGATTCGAACCCCCGAGGGCTTGCGCCCATACCGGTTTTCAAGACCGGCGCCTTCAACCGCTCGGCCACCCCTCCGGAGCAATATTTCCAGTCACTTCTATGGCAGGGATCGCTCCAGTGTACCACTTTGCGCCAGCTCGTGTGCCCTCCGCGCCGACGCCGCCAGCGGGCAAACCGCCCAGCCGATCCACGACGGCGGCGCAGGCGGGACGGCGACAAATGGAGAGGCGGCGAATGGACTAGGCGGCTGTCGGAGTAACCCGGCAGCTCGCTCCGAGCGTGCGCCGCATCGGGCAGCGCTCCGAGCGGCGGCTGTGCCGCCGCAACCGAGGGGGGCATCGGGGGGGTCTTCCGAGACCCCCCCGAAATGGCCTAGAGCCGACGGTGCGCCCAGAACACCCGCGCCAGCAAGCCAGTCATCAGGTCGTAGTCGATGGGCTTCGCGATGTGGCCGTCGAATCCGGCCAGCCACGTCCGCCGGAGGTCCGCATCGGTGGAGTAGCCAGA